>JBDHSZ010000074.1:0-15421 GCA_039812945.1 Shinella sp. | reverse complement strand
CTATTCGGCGCCTTCATGGCTGCCCTGCTCTATGTGCTTATCCCCGGCCCGGCCTTCCTCGCCCTGCTCGGCATCGGTGCCGGCCAGGGGCGTAAGGCGGGCGCGCTTTTCCTCGGCGGGCATCTTGCCGGCGATCTCGTCTGGTCGAGCCTGGCGCTCGTCGCCATCGTCGGCGCGCGGACCATCGGCACGATGGTCTTCGATGTGCTCGGCCTGATCTGCGGGGTCTACCTCGCCTGGATCGGCTGGTCGGCGCTGAGGGCGAAGAAGCAAGCCAACGGCGGGGCGATGGTGACCGTCGAGCGGCCGCTGCGCCGCGGCCTCGTCTTCGGCCTCACCAATCCAAAGGGCTATCCCGTGGCGCTCGCCACCTTCACCGCGCTCCTCGCCGGTTCGTCCAATGCGCTGGATTTCGAGGCGCTGCCCACGCTGCTCGGCGTGTCCTTCTTCGGTTTCCTCGTCGCCGACGTGATGCTGGTGACGATCATCGGCGCCGGCATGGTGCGGCGCTTCTACCGCCGGCACGAGCTGGCGATCGTCCGCATGTCGGGCCTGCTCTTCATGGGCTTCGCCGTGCAGGCCGTCTGGCACGCCGCGCCCGGCCTTCTCGGCTGGCGCAAGCCCTAGCCGACGGCCGGGAAACGGATCGTCACCCGCAGGCCCCGGCCGCCCGCGCCGTCCTCCAGCACCATCGCGGCGTCGAACAGCGCGGCGATCTCCTCCACGATGGGCAGGCCGAGCCCCATGCCCGGCGCATCGCGATGCTCGCCGCGCGAAAAACGCTGGCGCACGAGGCCGCGGCGCTCGGGCGCGATGCCGGGGCCGTTGTCCTCGATGGTCAGCAGCACGCCGCCGCCGGCCTCACGCACCCGGACCGTCACCTCCGCGCCGGGGCCGGCATAGGCGATGGCGTTCTCCAGGAGATTGCGCAGAAGCTCGCCGAAGAGCAGCGGCTCGGCCCTGGCATGGGCCGGGCCTTCGCCCTCGTAGCCGAGATCGATGCCGGCATCCGCGGCGGCCGGCACGCGGTCGGCGGTAAGCTGCTGGGCAAGGCCGGCGATGTCGATCGGCGCGGGCTTCTGCGGCTCGTCCGACGCGGCGGCGTCGACCTTCGCCAGCAGCAGGAGCTGGGCGAGGATGCGCTCCGCATGGGCGACGGCGGCATCGCCCTTGCGCGCCGCCTCCTGCGCCTCCTCCAGCGTGCCGGCTCGGCCGGCGAGCGCGAGCTGGGTGCGGATGATGGCGAGCGGCGTGCGCAACTGGTGGCTGGCATTGCCGGAGAAGTGGCGCAGCGCGTCGAGCGCCGATTGCAGGCGCACCATGAAGGAGTTGACGGTGTCGACGAGGCCCTGCACCTCGCTCGGCACGCGCTGCTCGATGGGATGCAGGTCGTTCGGGCTGCGCTCTTCGATGGCGTCGCTCAGCCGGTAGAGCGGGCGCAGCGAGACGGTGACGGCGATCCAGACGATGATGGCGGCCCCGGCGATCATCATGGCGAGGCGCAGCGCCGAGCGGATGAGGATCGTCTGCGTCAACTGGCGGCGGGCGATGGTCGTCTCGGAGACCGTCACGGCGAAGGGGACGGAATTGATGCCCGTCGAGGCCGAGCGCTGCAGCACGGCGATGCGGATCGGCTCGCCGCGGAAGGTGGCGTCCGCAAAGCCGATCGGCCGGCCGGCCATGTCGGCGATGGTCGGCAGGGTCTGGTAGCCGGTGATGAAGCGGCCGGGCGGCCCGTCGACGCGGTAGAAGACGCGGTCCTGCGCGGCCGAGGTCAGCATTTCCAGCGCGACATAGGGAATGTCCACCTCGAGCGCGCCGTTCTCCGTCACCACGACGCGCTCGGCAATGGCCAGCGCCGAGCCGGCGAGCACGCGGTCGGAGACGGCGTTCGCCGTCTTGACCGCCTCGTTATAGGTATCGACCAGCGCGACGACGCCGATCACCGCCGTCGAGGCGAGCAGCCAGAGGAGAAGCCGCCGGCGCAGCGAGGAGGCGGGAAAGAGGGTCAAGCGACGGGCGCCTTGTCGAGATAGTAGCCGATGCCGCGGGCGGTGCGCACGGTCAGGCCGTGCGGGGCGAGGCGCTTCCTGAGCCGGCTCACATATTGCTCGATGGCATTGGCCGAGAGGTCGTCGTCGAAGGCGGCGAGCGACTGCATGATCGCCTCCTTGGCCACCACCTTGCCGGCGCGCATGAAGAGGATCTCCAGAAGGCCGAGCTCGCGGGCGGGAATGTCGAGCGGCACACCCTCGGCGGAGAAGCTGCGCGAATTGAGGTCGAGCGCCACGCCGCCATAGGTGACCGAGGAGGAGCGCAGGCCCGCCTGCCGGCGCAAGAGCATGCGCACCCGCGCCTCGAATTCGGAGATGTCGAAGGGCTTCATCATGTAGTCGTCGGCGCCGAGATCGAGGCCGCGCACCCGCTCCTCCGGCGCGCCGCGCGCCGTCAGGATCAGCACGGCGGCCCTGCTGCCGCGCGCGCGCATGCCGCGCAGCACGTCGAGCCCGTCCATCTCGGGCAGCGTCAGGTCGAGGACGACGAGGTCGAAATTCTCCGAGGCGATGGCGGCGTCGGCCGAAGCGCCGTCGCGCACCACGTCGACGGCATGGCCGGTGCCCTTGAGGATGGCGGACAGGCCGTCCGCCAGGGCTTCGTTGTCCTCGACCAGTAGAATGCGCACCGTCTTCGTCCTCCCTTGCGAAGCTTAACGGCGGGCGGCGGACTTGTGAACGGGCCCGGGCTTTGGCAAGGTCGCGTCATGCGTCTTGTCCTCATTCTTCTTGTCCTCCTTGCCGCCGCCTTCCCCGCGCGCGCCGAACCGACCTTCTTTCCGGCGCGCGACGGTAGGGCGGATGCGCCGGTGCTGGTCGTCTATTCCTCGCTGGACGAGCCGCTCGCCCGGCCGATGATCAGGGGTTTCCAGGACGCCAATCCCGATGTCGCCGTGCGCTACGACGAGATGCTGACGGGCGAGGTGCACGACCGCATCGTGCGCGAGACGGATGCCGGCGGCAGGACGGCGGATTTCGCCTTCTCCTCCGCGATGGACCTGCAGGTGAAGCTCAGCAACGACGGCTATGCCCAGCGCAGCGACCTGCCGATGAGCGAGCGCTGGCCGGACTGGGCCAACTGGCGCAACACCGCCTATGCGCTGACCTTCGAGCCGGCCGTCTTCGTCTATCACAAGCCGAGCTTCAAGGGCGGCAAGCCGCCGTCCTCCCGGGCGGAATTCGTCGATTATCTCAAGCGGCAGGGCGAGAAGGTCTACGGCCGCATCGGCACCTACGACATCGAGCGCTCCGGCGTCGGCTTCCTGTTCATGGCGCGCGACCAGGAGCAGTTCGGCGATATCTGGACGGTGATCCAGGCGATGGGCGCGGCGGGCGTGAAACTCTATTCGACCAGCTCGGCCATCCTCGAGCGCGTCGCCGACGGCCGCTTCGTGCTCGGCTACAACATCCTCGGCTCCTACGCGGCGGACTGGGCCTCGCGCCATCCGGATCTCGGCATCGTCCTGCCGAAGGACTATACCGTCGTCATGTCGCGCATCGGCCTCGTGCCGCAGGCGGCCGCCTCGCCGGAGCTCGGCCGGCGCTACCTCGCCTTCTTCATGTCGAAGGAGGGGCAGGAGATCCTGTCGCGCGAATTGCAGATCGCCGCCGTCAGCCCGGAGGTCGCCGGCTCGAACACGGCGCGCACGATGAGCGCGCTGCTCGGCGCGCAGCTCAAGCCGGTGCCCGTCAGCCCCGGCCTGATGGTCTATCTCGACCAGGTGAAGCGCGCCCGGCTGATCGCCCGCTGGAACGAGGTGCTGCGCACGCAATGAAGGCAGCGCTCGACAATGCCGGTCCTTGCGCTACCATGTCAGGTAGATGTCAGCTTCCTGTGCTGGTCTAGGGCTCTTCATCGTCCGTGGAGGCGGACGGGAGACCGGGAGGAGAATTCAGCCGGAACCGCGCCGCGAGCCCCGTTCGCGCCGCCTGCGGCCGCCTATCCTCCCGCCATAAGCAACGACGCGCGGAACGAGCCGCGCCTGACGGAGGACACACCCTTGAAACACTTCTTCCTGGCATCGATCATCGCCGGCGCGCTGGCGCTTCCGGCCGTTGCCGCCGACTATTCGATCATGGCGCCGGCCGGCCCGGGCGGCGGCTGGGACCAGACGGCCCGCTCGCTGCAGACGGTGCTGCAGGACGAGAAGATCGCCGGCTCCGTCCAGGTCGTCAACGTTCCGGGCGCCGGCGGCACGATCGGCCTTGCCCAGTTCGTCAGCCAGAACAGCGGCAATCCGAACGCGCTCATCGTCGGCGGCTATGTCATGGTCGGCGCGATCCTCACCAACCAGTCGCCGGTCACCCTCAAGGACGTGACGCCGATCGCCCGCCTCACCGGCGAATACGAGGCGATCGTCGTTCCGGCCGCCTCGCCGATCCAGACCATGGACGACCTCGTCAAGGCCCTGAAGGCCGATCCGGGCGCCGTCTCCTGGGCCGGCGGCTCGGCCGGCGGCACGGACCACATCACGGCCGGCCTCATCGCCAAGGCCGCCGGCGTCGACCCGACCAAGATCAACTACGTCGCCTATGCCGGCGGCGGCGAGGCGCTGGCCGCCATCCTCGGCAACCAGGTGACGGCGGGCATCTCCGGCTACGGCGAGTTCGAGGCCCAGGTGAAGGCCGGCACGCTGCGCCTGATCGCCATTTCCAGCGCCGAGCGCATCGAGGGCATCGACGCCCCGACCATCAAGGAAGGCGGCCTCGACGTCGTCGTCGAGAACTGGCGCATGGTCGCCGCCGCGCCGGGCCTTTCGGCCGAGCAGGAAGCCGCCATCAACGCCGATATCGAGAAGCTGGCCACGTCCAGCGCCTGGAAGGACCTCCTGAAGACCAAGGGCTGGCAGGACACCTACCTGGCCGGCGACGCCTTCAAGGCGCAGCTCGACAAGGACGTCGCCGCGACGGAAAGCATCCTCAAGGATATCGGGCTCGTCAAATGAGCGAGGCCCCCTCCTCTCACGAAAAGCGCCGCCCCGACAGGGCGGCGCTGGTCATCGCGCCGGTCCTCTTCGTCCTTGCCGCCGTCATCTGGTGGGACGCCGGCCGCCTCGCGGAAACCAGCAACTATTCCGGCATCGGCCCGGCGACGGTGCCCCATGTCGTCGCCATCGGCCTGGCGCTGCTTTCCATCTGGACGGGCTTCGAGGCCTGGCGCGGCGATTTCCCGGAGCGCGAGCCCGTCGAGATCAAGCCGGTCGTGATGATCGTCGCCGGCCTCGCCGCGCAGATGCTGCTGCTCAAGACGGCAGGCTTCTCCATCGCCACCGGCGCCCTCTTCGCCCTGACGGCCTATGGCTTCGGCCGGCGCAAGCTCTGGATCTCGCTGCCCATCGGCATCGGGCTCAGCTTCGTCGTCTTCATCATCTTCGGCCGCTTCCTGCAGCTCTCGCTGCCCGCGGGGCCGCTCGAACACCTGTTCTTCTGAGGACCTGACGATGGGTACATTCGAATTCCTGCTGCAGGGCCTCACCATCGCCGCCCAGCCGATGAACCTGCTCTATGCGCTGATCGGCGTGACGCTCGGCACCGCCGTCGGCGTGCTGCCGGGCATCGGCCCGGCGCTGACGGTGGCGCTGCTGCTGCCCGTCACCTACCGGCTCGACCCGGCCGGCTCGCTCATCATGTTCGCCGGCATCTACTACGGCGGCATGTATGGCGGCTCGACGACCTCGATCCTGCTCAACACGCCCGGCGAAAGCGCCTCGGTCGTCACCGCGCTCGAAGGCAACAAGATGGCCCGCGCCGGGCGCGGCGGACCGGCGCTGGCGACGGCGGCGATCGGCTCCTTCGTCGCCGGCCTGATCGCCACGCTCGGCCTCGCCTTCATCGCGCCCTTCGTCGTGAAGTTCGCGCTGTCCTTCGGCCCGCGCGAATATTTCGCGCTGATGGTGCTGGCCTTCGTCACCGTCTCGGCCGCCTTCGGCGATTCGACGCTGCGCGGCCTCACCGCCCTCTTCGTCGGCCTCGGCCTCGCCGTCATCGGCATCGACCAGCAGACCGGCCAGGCGCGCCTGTCCTTCGGCATCCCCGATCTTCTCGACGGCATCGAGGTGACGACGCTCGCCGTCGCCATGTTCGCCATCGGCGAGACGCTCTACGTCGCCTGCCAGGGCGACCGCATCCCCGAAAAGGTGGAGGCGGTCAAGGGCTCGGTCTGGATGAACGCCCAGGACTGGGCCCGCTCATGGAAGCCGTGGCTGCGCGGCACCTTCATCGGCTTTCCCATCGGCGCCATGCCGGCGGGCGGCGCGGATATCGCCAGCTTCCTGTCCTATTCGGCGGAAAAGCAGTTCTCCAAGCACAAGGACGAGTTCGGCAAGGGCGCCATCGAGGGCGTGGCGGGTCCGGAAGCGGCCAACAACGCCTCGGCCGCCGGCACGCTCGTGCCGCTGCTCTCGCTCGGCCTGCCGACGACGGCGACCGCCGCCATCATGCTCGCCGGCTTCCAGCAATACGGCCTGCAGCCCGGCCCGCTGCTCTTCGCCACCAATCCGCAGCTCGTCTGGGGCCTCATCGCCAGCCTGCTCATCGCCAATTTCATGCTGCTGGTGCTGAACCTGCCGCTGATCGGCCTCTGGGTGAAGCTGCTGACGATCCCCAAGCCCTGGCTCTATGCCGGCATCCTGCTCTTCGCCACGCTCGGCACCATCGGCGCCAATCCGTCGGTCTTCGAGCTCGGCATGCTGCTGGTCTTCGGCCTGCTCGGCTTCGCCATGCGGCTGTTCGGCTATCCGATCGCGCCGGTCGTCGTCGGCCTCATCCTCGGGCCGATGGCCGAGCAGCAATTGCGCCGCGCGCTGGCGATCAGCCAGGGCGACGTGACGGCCCTCTTCCTGTCGCCCATCGCCGCCGTGCTCTTCGCGCTGGCCTTCCTCGCCGTCGCCGTGCCGCTCGTGCTGCGCGCCCGCGGCAAGGGCGAGGTGCTCTCGCAGTTCGCGGCCAACGAGGACTGACCTTCCTTCCGAAGGTCGAAACGATGCAGGCCGGAACCTCCGTTTCCGGCCTGCATCCGTTGCATGGCTGGGCTGAGATTCCGTCGCTTGTCCTTCGCGCCTGCGAGGACCACCTTCTGTCCGTAAGCTAGAACAGAAAGCGAGCATTCCAATGACCACCCTCCGCAACTCCTTCGCCCAGGGCTTCTTCGGCCGGGCCTTCGCCGTATTGAGCGCTGCCAACGCAGCCGCCGCGGCTGTCGAAGGCCACCGCCGCCCGAAGGACCGCGACCTGAGAACCCTCGGCATCAACCCCGCCGACTTCCCGCGCGCCTGACAATTTCCGGAAACCTCGCCTGGAGCATTTCCAGCCAAAGCGAAGTCGCTTTGGCGTCGGATAATGCGGCAAAACAAGAATCTGGAGCACTTCCGGTGAACCGGAGTTCACCGGAAGTGCTCTAGCGCCGGATGCGCGTCGACAGGATGATCGACGACAGCGTGCGCTCCACGCCGTCGATCGCGCCGATGCGGTCGATCAGGTGGTCGAGCTCGGCGATGGACGCCGCCTCCACCACGGCGATGAGATCGAAGCTGCCGCTCACCGAATGCAGCGTGCGCACCGCCGAAATGGCGTGCAGTTCCGTCGTGATGCGGGCGAGCGTCTTCGGCGCGATGGTGATCAGCACATGCGCCTTCACCATGCCGCTCTCATAGGCGTCGGAAAGCTTCACGCCGTAGCCGGCGATCACCCCGTCGCGCTCCAGCCGGTCGATCTTCGCCTGCACGGTGGTGCGCGACAGGCCCAGCCTGCGGGCGATGGTGGCCGTCTGCTCGCGGGCGTTCTCGCTGAGAATGGCGAGAAGCGCGCGATCCTTGGGGCCTAGCGTCGAAATGCTCATTTCTGCCGTCATTCTGCCGATACGAATGACGCATTATGCCAGATGCGGCGCTTTAAATCGACAGTCCCTGCCCTCAAAATGTCGGCATCAATTCATGCCGGAGGGTAATCACATGAAGGACATCGTCGTCATCGGCGCAGGCAAGATCGGCTCGACCATCGCGCGCATGCTGGCCCATAGCGGGGACTACCGCGTCACCGTCGCCGACCGCTCGCAAGAGCAGCTCGCCGCCATCGAGCATCACGACGCCGTCACCACCGCCGTCGTCGACATCGCCGACGCCGCCGCCATGAAGGCCCTGCTGACCGGCAAGTTCGCCGTCCTCTCGGCCGCGCCCTACCACCTGACCGTCGCCATCGCGGAAGCTGCCGCCGCTGCCGGCGTGCATTATCTCGACCTCACGGAAGACGTCGAATCCACCCGCCAGGTCAAGCGCATCGCGCAAAACGCCAAGACGGCCTTCATCCCGCAATGCGGCCTCGCGCCGGGCTTCATCTCCATCGTCGCCAACGACCTCGCCAGCCGCTTCGACACGCTCGAAAGCGTGCGCATGCGCGTCGGCGCGCTGCCGCAGTACCCGTCCAACGCCCTCAACTACAACCTGACCTGGAGCACGGACGGCGTCATCAACGAATATATCGAGCCCTGCGAAGCCATCGTCGAAAGCGCGCTGATCGAGGTTCCGGCGCTGGAAGAGCGCGAGGAATTTTCGCTCGACGGCGTCACCTACGAGGCCTTCAACACCTCCGGCGGCCTCGGCACGCTCTGCGAGACGCTGAAGGGCAAGGTGCGCACGCTGAACTACAAGACGATCCGCTATCCGGGCCATGCCGCCATCATGAAGGCGCTGCTCAACGACCTCGACCTGCGCCATCGCCGCGACATCCTCAAGGACATCTTCGAGAACGCCCTGCCGACCACCACGCAGGACGTCGTGATCATCTTCGTGACCGTTTCCGGTCGCAAGAACGGCCGCCTGATCCAGGAGACCTACGCCAACAAGGTCTACAGCGCCCCGATCGCCGGCATGCTGCATTCGGCCATCCAGATCACGACGGCCGGCTCGATCTGCGCCGTGCTCGACATGCTGGCCGACGGCTCGCTTCGCGCGGAAGGCTTCGTCCGCCAGGAGGAAATCGCCCTCGACGCCTTCCTCGCCAACCGCTTCGGCCACTATTACGCCCAGGAAAGCCGCGGCGCCCACGCCGCCTGATTTTCCAGCCCCCATTAACGCCCCGGCAAAACCGGGGCGTTTTCGCATCGTGGCTCGGCCGCGGGGAAGAGAAGAACGCCGCCAAGGCGCGAACAGATAAAAATAGGGCCTCTCGCGAGGCCCTTTTCTTTTCCGGCAATTGTCGAAACGCCTCAGGAAAGCCGCGCGCAGGCCTCCGCGATGCGCTTCAACGCCTCGGACAATTCCGCTTCCGACGTGGCGTAGGAGATGCGGAAATAGGGCGAGAGGCCGAAGGCCGAGCCGGGAACGACGGCGACATGGGCGTCTTCGAGGAGATAGTCCGTGAAGTCGCTGTCCGCCTCGATGCGCTTGCCCTTGGGGGTCACCTTGCCGATCACGCCGGCGCAGCCGGAGAAGGTGTAGAACGCGCCTTCCGGCGTGCGGCAAGCAAGGCCGGGAATGGCGTTCAGCGCGGAGACGACGAGGTCGCGGCGGTGCTTGAAGCTCGCCTGACGCTCCTTCAGGAAGTCCTGAGGACCGTTCAGCGCCTCGACCGAGGCGGCCTGGCTGACCGAGCAGGGGCAGGAGGTCGCCTGGCTCTGGATCACCGCCATGGCCTTGATCAGCGCCTTCGGGCCGCCGGCATAGCCGATGCGCCAGCCGGTCATGGCATAGGCCTTGGAGACGCCGTTGATCGTCAGCGCCCGGCCTTTCAGGCGCGGCTCGAGGGCGACCGGGGTCACGAACCTGAAGCCGTCATAGACGATATGCTCGTACATGTCGTCGACCATCAGCCAGACATGCGGATGGCGCAGCAGCACGTCGATGAGCGGACGGTAGTCGGCTTCACTATAGGCGGCGCCCGACGGGTTGGACGGCGAGTTGAACAGCACCCAGCGCGTCTTCGGCGTGATCGCCTTTTCGAGCTGCTCGGCCTTCAGGCGGAAGCCGGCTTCCGCGTCGCAGGGGATCAGCACCGGCACGCCGCCGCAGATCTCCACGATGTCGGAATAGGAGGTCCAGTAGGGCGTCGGGATGATCACCTCGTCGCCCGGATCGATCGTCGCCATGAAGGCGTTGAAGAGGATCTGCTTGGCCCCTGTCGCCACGGTGACTTCGTCGATCGCATAATCGACACCGTTCTCGCGGCGGAATTTTTCGCAGATCGCCTTCTTCAGCTCCGGCGTGCCGTCGAGCGCGGTATATTTGGTCTCGCCCCGGTCGATGGCGGCCTTGGCGGCAGCCTTGACATTGTCGGGCGTGTCGAAATCGGGCTCGCCGGCGCCGAGGATGATGATCGGCAGGCCTTGTTTCTTCATGGCCGCCGCGCGGGCGCCGATCTGCAGGATCTTCGAGACCCCGATGGCGGCGATGCGCGAGGCGGGCGTAAAGCCCGCCTCCTCGATCTTGGTCTGGCTGTTCATGGCGCTTACTCGATATCGAAGGAGACGCCCTGGGCGAGCGGCAGGGCCTTCGAATAGTTCACCGTGTTGGTGGCGCGGCGCATATAGGCCTTCCAGGCGTCGGAGCCGGATTCGCGCCCGCCGCCGGTCTCCTTCTCGCCGCCGAACGCGCCGCCGATCTCGGCACCGGACGTGCCGATATTGACATTGGCGATGCCGCAGTCCGAACCGTCGGCCGACAGGAAGCGCTCGGCTTCCTGGACGTTGAGCGTGAAGATCGACGAGGAGAGGCCGGCCGAAACGGCGTTGTGCTCTTCCAGAACGGTTTCGAAGTCGGAATACTTCATGACGTAGAGGATCGGCGCAAAAGTCTCTTCGAGGACCGGGCCGGCCTGCTTCGGCATTTCGACGATAGCGGGCTTGACGTAGTAGGCCGTGTCCTTGCCGGCTTCCGTGACGCGCTCGCCGCCGGTGACGGAACCGCCCTCGGCCTTGGCCGCCGCCAGCGCCTTCTGCATGCCGTCGAAGGCCTGCTTGTCGACCAGCGGGCCGACGAGGGCGGAGGTTTCCAGCGGGTTGCCGACGGAAACGCTGGTATAGGCCTTCTTCAGGCGCGGCACGAGCTGGTCGTAAACGCTGTCATGCACGAAGAGGCGGCGCAGCGTGGTGCAACGCTGGCCGGCGGTGCCCATTGCGCCGAAGGCGATGGCGCGCAGCGCCATGTCGAGATCGGCCGAGGGGCAGACGATACCGGCATTGTTGCCGCCGAGCTCGAGGATCGAGCGGGCGAAACGCTTGGCGAGACGCGGGCCGACTTCCTTGCCCATGCGGGTGGAGCCGGTGGCCGAGACGAGCGCGACCTTGCGGTTGTCGACGAGGGCTTCGCCGATGGCGCGGTCGCCAATGAGGACTTGGCTGAGATTCGCCGGGGCGTCGCCGAAGCGGGCGAGCGCGCGCTCGAAGATCGCCTGGCAGGCGAGCGCCGTCAGCGGGGTCTTTTCGGAGGGCTTCCAGACGATGGAATTGCCGGCGACGAGCGCCAGCGCCGCGTTCCACGACCAGACGGCGACCGGGAAGTTGAAGGCCGAGATGATGCCGACGACGCCGAGCGGGTGCCAGGTCTCCATCATGCGGTGGCCGGGACGCTCGGTGGCGATGGTGAGGCCGTAGAGCTGGCGGGAGAGGCCGACGGCGAAATCGCAGATGTCGATCATCTCCTGCACTTCGCCGAGGCCCTCGGAGGTGATCTTGCCAGCCTCGATCGAGACGAGGCGGCCGAGATCGGCCTTGGAGGCGCGCAGCTCCTCACCGAGCAGGCGGACGAGCTCGCCGCGCTTCGGGGCCGGCACGAGACGCCAGGCCTTGAAGGCTTCATGGGCGGCGTCGATGGCCTTGTCGGTGTCGGCGGCCGAGACGGTCTTCAGCTTGCCGATCTCCTCGCCGCTGACCGGGCTGTAGGAGGCCATGTCGCCGCCCTGCCAGGCCGCGCGGGCAACGCCGAGCTTGTCGAGAAGGGCTGCGGTTTCGGTTTTCACGTCGACTTTCGTCATGGGGTATCTCCCTGTTGTCTCTCAGAATGTCATGGCGCCGAGCGGCCCCGGCGAGGTGATCGTCTTCAACCCGGCCGCCAGTTTGCGGATCTCGTCCGGGGTGTATCTGTCATAGAAGGCCTGGTTCCTGCGGCCGATGGCGTGCTCGGCGCTGAAGCTGCCGCCGAAATGCTCGACCGCCACCGTGAAGACCCATTCGCGCAGGTCCGCCTCGAAATCCGGATCGGCAAGGCGCGGGTCGTCCTTGGCGACGACGAGGTTGAAATGCACGCCGCCGTCGCCGATATGGCCGAAATCGCAGATCGTCACGTCCTCGAAATGCTCGGGCATCGCCGCCTTCATATGGGCGAGGAAGGGCATGATGTCACCCCGGCGGAAGGCGAGATCGAAGGCGATCAATCGCCCGCTCTGCTTCACGCCTTCGGAAAGCGCATGGCGCAGTGCCCAGATCTCCCGCGGCGGCCCGACGAAGGCGTCGGCGAGCGGCGCGTCCTCCCGCTCCCAGATCGCCGCCAGCACCTCCTCCAGCACCGCGTCGAGCGGCTGTTCGCCCGCGCGCGGCGGGGTGGAGCGGGAGATTTCCGCGAGGATCACGAAATCGGGCACCACGCCGCCCTGGAAGGGATTGCGCAGCGACGGCACATGGCCGAGCGCGGCGCGGACGGCATTGCCGGACATGCCCTCGAAGGCCGAAAGATAGCTGCCGAGGGCGTCTTCCATGGCGACGAGCAGGGTGGCGACCTGTTCGGACGAGGAAGGCACCAGCAGGGCGGTGGCGGACTGTTTTGGCGCGGGCTCCAGGTTCAGCACGCATTCGGTGACGATGCCGAAAGCGCCCGACGTGCCGATGAAGAGCTGCTTCCAGTCGACGCCGGTATTGTTCTTGCGCAGCGCCGAGGAAAGGTCGAGCACGGTGCCGGCCTCGTCGGCAAGGACGACGGTAAGGCCCAGCGTGTTTCGGCGCACGTCGCCGTAACGCAGGAAGCGCGAGCCGCCGGTATTGGTGGCGATCATGCCGCCGAGCCGTGGATCGGCGCCGAGGTCGATGGGGAAGAACAGGCCGCTCTGCTCCAGCCTGCCGTTGAGGTCGGATAGGCGCAGGCCCGCGCCGGCCCGGACCGTGCGGTTGACGCGGTCGAACTCGAAGGGCGCGGTCAGGCGATCGAGGCTGAGGACGCCCTGACGGCCGCTGGCGTCGGGCGTCGAGCCGGAGACGACGCCGGTATTGCCGGATTGCGGCACGAGGGCGATGGCGTTCGCCACGCAATAGGCGACGACGGCGGAGGTTTCGGCGGTCGTCGCCGGGCGGGCGACGAAGGCGGCACGGCCCTTGTCGTAGCGCGCGCCGGTCTCGTAGGCGGCCATGTCGGCGGGCTCGGTGAGAAGACCCTTCCCGCCGAGCATGGCTTTCAACGCTTCGATATGACGTGCCTCGATCATGCTTCGTCCGTCACTCCGCGGCGGCAGCCATGTTGACGATGCGAAGGCACATTTCAAGCGAGGCGCGCTGGATGCCGGCATAATGGGTGAATTCGTCCAGCACCGGCGCGCCCAGATCGCGTTCGAACATCACCTGGTTGGGGCTGGCGACAAAATCCTGCGTCGCGTCGTCGCCGAGATTCGACTGGAAGATGCCGGCGGCGCTGACCGGCAGGAAGTCCTCGTAGACGATCGGATCGAACTGGATGAGCCCGGCCTCGATGGCCGTTTCGAGATCGGCGTTGCGGCCGGTGACCGACCTGCCCTTTTCCGTCAGCGAATAGCGGAAATAGCCGAGGCCCGCCTTGCGGATGCCGTCCCAGTCATCCGGGAAGGCCTTGAAGACATCGGCGAGCGCGGCCTGGTATTCGGCGGCATTGGAGCCGTCGGCGGCCGGGCGCACGCGGGCGCGGGTCTCGTTCAGCAGCCGGTCGTAGAGCGCGCGGCCCTTCGGCGTCAGCGCCACGCCGCGCTGCTCGATCTCGCCGAAACGGGCGGGGTGCGAGCCCTCTTGCCAGCGTCCGTCGCCGGCGATGAAGGAGACGGCCTCTTCCAGCGCCTTGAACGAGGTCTGGCGCAGGAGGATCGGGCATCTGCGGGTCGGCGGCCCCTCGACGACGGCCTTGGGGGCGATGCCCTCTTCCGGCATGCGCGCCTGCACCTTGTCGATGTCGAGCGTGCGCGGCGTCAGGTGGTTGATATGCGGCCCCTTGAAGGAGACGACATCGGCGATCAGGCGATGCGCGTCGTGCAGGCGCTTGTACAGGTCGGCGCCGACGATGGCGTGATCGTGCCAGCGGAAGGTCTCCAGCACCTCGGCGACGAAGCGGGCGGCGTCGGCCGCGTGGAGGCCGCCGTCACGCTCGGCCTTCTCGACCAGCGCGATGGCCGTCTCGGTGAAGATTTTCCGGCCGGCCAGTACCTTGGCGGCCTCCTCGCGCAGCGCCGCGTCGGCGATGAGATCGAGACGGAGCAGCGAGGTGAAGACGCGGAACGGATTGCGGCTGA
Source organism: Shinella sp. (assembly GCA_039812945.1). Taxonomy (GTDB): domain Bacteria; phylum Pseudomonadota; class Alphaproteobacteria; order Rhizobiales; family Rhizobiaceae; genus Shinella. The sequence continues at coordinate 917 of JBDHSZ010000074.1, read as the reverse complement.
GGCTTTCGGCGCCGACCGGGCGGAAGGCGGTGGAGTGGACGGGCACGCCGGCCGTGGAAAGATCGTAATAGCCGACCGGGGCCATGCCCATGACGGCGAAGACGCGGCGCATCATGGTAAGCTCCTGCGGCGTGCCGAGGCGGATCGCGCCGTGGCGCTCTTCCGAGATGCGGTCTAGGCTGTCGGTGGCCTCGAGGCGCGCCTTGAGGTGCGGATCGGCGACAAGCGTCTCGTCATTCACCTGTGCGACCAGCGCCATCAGCGCGCCATAGGCGGGAACCTCGTCGCGATACATGCCGGACATGGCGGCGGAGAAATCCGCGCGAATCCTGTCGGCCGGAACATACGAATTTGCTTTCATGGGAAGCGGTCTCGTCTTACAAGGATGGAAGGCCCTGATCATTCTCAAAACGGATCATACCGGATCGTTTCTCCAAGCGGTTGCGACTGTTCTGACTATGTTGATGCGAGGAATGAATGAAGCTCAGTCGCAGGCTGATCCCGGACGTCACCACGCTGCAGGCGTTCGAATGCGCCGCCCGCCACGGCAGCTTCACACAGGCCGCCCATGAGCTGAACCTCACCCAGAGCGCCGTCAGCCGCCAGATCAAGGACCTGGAGGAGCAGCTCGGCGTCCTGCTCTTCGAGCGCGTGCGCCAGCGCGTCGTGCTGTCCGACGACGGCCGCCGCTTCCTGCCGGAGGTGCGCAAGCTGCTGCACCAGACGGAGGAGACCATGCTGCGCGCCATGGCGTCGGCCTCCTCCGAGCACAGCCTCGCGATCGCCACGCTGCCGACCTTCGGCAGCCGCTGGCTGACGCCGCGCATTCCGGGCTTCCTCGCCGAGCATCCCGGCACGATCATCAACATCGCCTCGCGCTCCGCGCCCTTCGATTTCGACGAGGAGAATTTCGACCT
>JBDHSZ010000073.1:0-15588 GCA_039812945.1 Shinella sp. | reverse complement strand
TTCGGCGGCGGCACGGCGGAATTGCAGCTCATCGAAAGCGACGACCCGCTCGACGCCGGCCTCGAAATCCTCGCCCGCCCGCCGGGCAAGAAGCCGCAGACCATGACGCTGCTCTCCGGCGGCGAGCAGGCGCTGACGGCCATGGCGTTGATCTTCGCCGTCTTCCTCACCAATCCCGCGCCGATCTGCGTGCTGGACGAGGTGGACGCCCCGCTCGACGACCACAATGTCGAGCGCTACTGCAACCTGATGGACGAGATGGCGGCCTTGACCGAGACCCGCTTCGTCATCATCACCCACAACCCCATCACCATGGCCCGCATGAACCGCCTCTTCGGCGTCACCATGGCCGAGCAGGGCGTCTCGCAACTCGTCTCGGTGGACCTGCAGACGGCGGAGCAGTTGCGCGAGGCGTCGTAGCCATACATTGAAATGGTATAATTATTATACTATTCTTATCCATGAGCTTTGAATACGATCCCGAGAAAAGCAGGGCGAACAAGGCCAAGCACGGCATCGACTTCGATGAGGCGCAGGCGCTCTGGCAGGACGAACGCCTTATCGAAGCGCCCGCGCGAACCGACGATGAACCGCGTTATCTTGCCGTGGGCATGATCGATGGGCGGCATTGGGCTGCCGTTTGCGTTCGTCGTGGTCCCAACGTGCGCATCATTTCCGTCAGGCGGGCGCGGGAGCAGGAGATAGAGCACTATGAAAGCGACTGAATTCGACACCAAGTTCGAGGCAGGCGACGATGTCGCCGCCGATATCGACTGGAGCAAGGCCCGCCGCCCGAACATGGAGATGCGCAGGGTCAATGTGGACTTTCCGGCATGGGTCGTCGAAGGGCTTGACCGTCAGGCCAGCCGGCTCGGCGTGACCCGCCAGTCGCTGATCAAGATGTGGATCGCCGAGAAACTGGGCTGACAGTCCGGCATTGGGCTGGAACAAACTCCCCTCCCGCGCATTAAGCCGCGCCCGCATCGTTTTGCGGGCGGATTATGCAATTGGGGATTTATCCGTGAGCAGAAACGCACTCTACATGATCATCGGCGCCCTCGTCGTCGTGGTGGCCGGCTTTTCCTATTATGCCTGGCAGGAGGAGAAGAAGCCCGATGGCGTCGAGATCAAGTTGAACGACCAAGGCCTTTCCATCCAGGAGAACTGAGCCGCTTCCCCGGTCGCCCTCACGCCATGTTGCATTGCCGTCGAAAAATTGACGCAGTGCAGCAAAAATCCTCTCGCACCGCGTTTCCAAAGGGATACGGTTCCTGTAGATTGCGACAACGCATTTGGGGAGGCGTCGATGGAGAAGTGGGTCTATACCTTCGGGGGAGGGCGTGCCGAAGGCAGCGCGGGCGATCGCAATCTGCTCGGCGGCAAGGGCGCGAACCTGGCCGAGATGTGCAATCTCGGCCTGCCGGTGCCGCCCGGCATCACCATCGTCACCTCGGCCTGCAACCATTATTACGAGAACGGCCGCACGCTGCCGGCGGAGCTGAAGGATCAGGTCCGCGCGGGGCTGCGCCAGATGGAGGCCGTCACCGGCCGCGTCTTCGGCGACACCGTCAAGCCGCTGCTGCTGTCCGTGCGCTCCGGCGCGCGCGCCTCCATGCCGGGCATGATGGACACGGTGCTGAACCTCGGCCTCAACGACCGCACGGTCGAGGCGCTCGGCCACGATGCCGGCGACGCGCGCTTCGCCTGGGACAGCTACCGCCGCTTCATCCAGATGTATGGCGACGTCGTCATGGGCCTCGACCACGAGGTCTTCGAGGAGATTCTGGAAGATGAGAAGGGCCGGCTCGGCCACGAACAGGACACGGAACTCTCCGCCGTCGAGTGGCAGCACGTCATCGCCCGCTACAAGGAGGTCATCCGCGAGGAGCTGGACGAGGATTTCCCGCAGGATCCCGAGGTCCAGCTCTGGGGCGCCATCGGCGCGGTCTTCGCGAGCTGGATGAACGCCCGCGCCGTCACCTACCGCACGCTGCACAACATTCCCGCCGTCTGGGGCACCGCCGTCAACGTGCAGGCCATGGTCTTCGGCAATCTCGGCAATTCCTCGGCCACCGGCGTCGCCTTCACGCGCAATCCCTCGACGGGCGAGAACAAGCTCTACGGCGAGTTCCTCGTCAACGCGCAGGGCGAGGACGTCGTCGCCGGCATCCGCACGCCGCAGAACATCACCGAGGAGGCGCGCATCGCCTCCGGCTCCGACCGACCGTCATTGGAAAAGCTGATGCCGGAAGCCTTCGCCGAGTTCCGCGGCATCTGCGAGCGGCTGGAGCGGCACTATCGCGACATGCAGGACCTCGAATTCACCATCGAGCGCGGCACGCTCTGGATGCTGCAGACCCGTTCGGGCAAGCGCACCGCCAAGGCGGCGCTGAAGATCGCCGTCGACATGGCGACGGAAGGGCTGATCAGCGAGGGCGAGGCCGTCGCGCGCATCGATCCCGCCTCGCTCGACCAGCTCCTGCACCCGACCATCGATCCGCGCGCGCGCCGCGACGTCATCGGCTCCGGCCTGCCGGCCTCGCCGGGCGCGGCGACGGGCGAGATCGTCTTCACCTCGGAAGAGGCGGTGCACGCGCAGGAGGAGGGCCGCAAGGTCATCCTCGTGCGCATCGAGACGAGCCCGGAGGATATCCACGGCATGCACGCCGCCGAGGGCATCCTCACCACGCGCGGCGGCATGACGAGCCATGCGGCCGTGGTGGCGCGCGGCATGGGCACGCCCTGCGTCTCCGGCGCCGGCACGCTGCGCGTCGACCTGCGCAACGAATTGCTGGTCGCCCATGGCGTGACGCTCAGGAAGGGCGACGTCATCACCATCGACGGCTCTTCCGGCCAGGTTCTGAAGGGCGAGATCCCCATGCTCCAGCCGGAGCTTTCCGGCGATTTCGGCCGCATCATGGAATGGGCGGACCGCACGCGCCGCATGAAGGTTCGCACCAATGCCGAGACGCCGGCCGACGCCCGCGCGGCGCGCTCCTTCGGCGCGGAAGGCATCGGCCTTTGCCGCACCGAGCACATGTTCTTCGAAGGCAGCCGCATCAATGTGATGCGCGAGATGATCCTCGCCGAGGACGAGGCCGGCCGCCGCGCGGCTTTGGCGAAGCTGCTGCCCATGCAGCGCTCGGATTTTTCCGAGCTCTTCGAGATCATGCACGGCCTGCCGGTGACGATCCGCCTGCTCGACCCGCCGCTGCACGAATTCCTGCCGAAGAGCGACGAGGAGATCGCCGAGGTGGCGACGGCGCTCGCCATCGACGAGGCCGTGCTGCGCCGCCGCGTCGACACACTGCACGAGTTCAACCCCATGCTCGGCCATCGCGGCTGCCGCCTCGCCATCTCCTATCCCGAGATCGCCGAGATGCAGGCCCGCGCCATCTTCGAGGCCGCCGCGGAAGCGGCGAAGGCCACGGGCGCGGCCGTCGAGCCGGAGATCATGGTGCCGCTCGTCGGCCTCAAGGCGGAGCTGGATTATGTCAAGGCCCGCATCGAGGCGGTGGCGAAGGCGGTGATCGCCGAGAGCGGCGTGCCGATCGACTATCTCGTCGGCACGATGATCGAGCTGCCCCGCGCCGCGCTCCGGGCCCATGTCATCGCCGAATCGGCCGAGTTCTTCTCCTTCGGCACCAACGACCTGACGCAGACCACCTTCGGCATCTCGCGCGACGACGCCTCGGCGTTCCTGTCGACCTATATCCAGAAGGGCATCGTCGAGCAGGACCCGTTCGTGCAGCTCGATTTCGACGGGGTGGGCGAACTGATCCGCATCGCCGCCGAGCGCGGCCGGCAGACCCGGGCGGACCTGAAGCTCGGCATCTGCGGCGAGCACGGCGGCGACCCGGCGTCGATCCATTTCTGCGAGGATGCGGGGCTGGACTATGTGTCCTGCTCGCCCTTCCGCGTGCCGATCGCCCGGCTGGCGGCGGCGCAGGCCGCCTTCAACGGCCGCAAGGCCTGAGGATCAGTGCCGCCGCTCGCGCACGACGATGACGGGCGGCGGCATATAGAGCGCGTCGCGGCTCGCCTGGCGCAGTGAATCGCGCCGGTCGAGGTCGATGCGCTGCAGGCATTCGGCAAAGGCATCGGTCCGCGGGCGAAAACCGTAGGAAACGCAGCGGTTCTCGTCCGCCGCGCGCACCTCCTCCGCGCTCTGGCAGCCGGTGACGGCAAGGGCGGCGATGGCGAGGGCGACGAGTCTGGGGAACATCGTGGACATGCTGGCTCCGGCGGTCGGTTGCGCCAAGGACATAGGCCTGCCCTGAGGTTACGGCAAGCCCTCAGATGCGCTGGAGCAGATCGACGAAGGCGTCGGCGAAGCGCTTCAGGTCCGCCGTCTTCGCGTCGGGATTTTCCACGCGGATCGCCGCGCCTTCCGCATCGAGCAGCGCGAAGACGATCTCCAGCGCGCCGTCGCCGCCTCTCGGCACGCGCAGCGCCGCGATGCGCAGGCAATCCTCCGCAAGGCCCGAGGCCGGCAGGTCGAACAGGTAGTCGCCGCCGAGCTGGCCGGCGGCATGGCGCACGGCCTCGGCAAAGCTCGCCTCGTCGCCGGAAAAGCCGTCGAGCGAGAGTTCGAGTTCCAGAAGCTCCAGGGGGAGGGCGGGTTCGCCAGCGGGCGTGGCGACCGGTGCGGCGGCTGTCTGCGTCGGCAACATCGTCATCTCCTCGATAGGCCCCGGCGAAGACGCGGAACCGCATGAAACAAACCCCCGTTGGTGAAAACTCGTTAACGAGCGTGGCAAATTTACGGCACGCAAGGCATTTCCGGTTGCAGCCGTGCGGGCGCATCGCCGGTGGAAAAATCCGCCGCCCTGCGCTAGGGAAGGGGACGGCGGTGGCGCCGAGAAGCATCCGGTGAGGCGATGGCGATCACGATCCAGTACGAACGGCCGGTTTCCCACGCGGCGCAATGGGCGCGGCGCCTGGCGCTGTTCTCCTGCATGCTGTTCGTCGCCGTCGTGCTGTCGCACCGTTTCGGCCCGCTGACGACGCCGCATTTCCTCGCCCTTGCCGGCTTCGCCGCCGCCATGTCCGGGCTTGCCGTGCTGCTGGCGGCCATCGGCCTTGCGCGCCTCTGGCATGTCGGGGCGCGGGGCGGCAAGGCGTCCTTCCTGGCGCTGCTGTTCGCGCTGCTGCCGCTCGGCGTCGCCGGCGCGGCCGTCTATTCCTATTTCGCGAAGCCGCCGCTGCATGACGTGACGACGGATACCCTCGCCCCGCCGCCCTGGCTTTCCGAGCCCTCGGCCGACCAGGACTGGCTGCCGCGCGCCGGCACGGTGACGCCGCGCGACCGCGAGGTGCAGCTCGAGGCCTATCCCGGCCTCTCCGGCCGCCGCTACGAAGGCGCGCTCGACCGCGTCTACCAGGGCGTGCGCAAGGTCGCCACCGCCTACGGCATCGCGATCGCCGCCGAGGACGGCCTCGACAACATCCTCGCCGACCTCGAGGACCTCGTCGTCGATCCGGGCAAGGTCGCGCGGAGCGCCGAGGCGCTCGGCGAGGTGCCGATCCCCGAGGCGCGCCCGCTCGAGACGCCGCTGACCCCGCATGCCGGCGGCCCCGGCGACGTGCTGCTGCAGGGCGAATGGCGCTCCCCGGTCTTCGGCTTCCGCTTCGACGTGGTCATCCGCCTGCGCGAGGAGGCCGAGACGACTCTCGTCGACATGCGCGCCGCCTCGTGCTACGGCCCGCACGACCTCGGCATCGGCGCGGACCTCGTGGAAGGCTACCTGAAGGCGCTCGACGCCGAACTGCTCGGCATCGCCGGGGATTGATCAAGACCCCGGCGCGGGGAAATAGAGCCCCTTCAGCGAGGGCGGCCCTTCCGTGACCACCTCGCCGCGCGCGACGAGGTCCTCCAGATGCGCCAGCACCGACAGCGCCGCCGCGCCGTGGAGGCGCGGATCGGTGTCGCGGTAGATCGCCTTGACCATGTCGGCGATCAGCCGGTCGCCGGCGCGGATGCGCTCGCGCACCGCCCGCTCGCGCATGCGCCGGTGGGTGCGCAGGCCGCGCAGGAACGCCGCCGGCTCCGTCACCGGCCCGCCATGGCCGGGCAGGTAGAGGCGGTCGTCCCGCTCCAGCAGCCGGTCGAGCGAGGCCATGTAGTCCGCCATCGCGCCGTCCGGCGGGGCGACGATGGTCGTCGCCCAGGCCATGACATGGTCGGCGGAAAAGACGATGCCGTCGGGCCCGTCGAGGGCGAAGGCGGCGTGGTTGGCGGTGTGGCCGGGCGTCAGGAGCGCTGTCAGCCCCCAGCCGTCGCCCTCCACCTTCTCGCCGTGGCCGAGCGCGATGTCGGGCGCGAAATTCACGTCCGAGCTTTCCGCGAAGGGATTGCGCTCGCCGTCATGCAGCGGCCGGGCGGCGCGGTGGGGCCCCTCGGCGACGATGAGCGCGCCCGTCTCCGCCTTCAGCCGGCGGGCGAGGGGCGAATGGTCGCGATGGGTGTGGCTGACGGCGATATGCGTCACCTCGCGCCCGGCAAGGGCCCGCATCAGCGCCGAGAAATGCGCCTCGTCCTCCGGCCCCGGATCGATCACCGCCACCGAGCGGTCGCCGACGATGTAGCTGTTCGTACCGTGGAAGGTGAAGGGGCTCGGATTGTTGACGGTGACGCGCTGGACGCGCGGGGCCACCGGCACCGCCTCGCCATAGGCCGGCTTGAATTCGCGGTCGAAATGCGGGCTTTCGTCTTTCGCGCTGCTCACGGAACGGTTCACTTGTACTCGATCTCGATGAAGCTCATCGGCTCGTCGCCGCCATTGACGACATTGTGCGCCACCCCGGCCTCGCGCCGGTAGACCGCGCCGGCCTTGCTGTGCACCCGGCGCTCGCCCGTCTCCTCCTCGATCAGGAAGTCGCAATCCGTCATCGGCACCACCACATAGCCGAGCCCGTGCACGTGATGGCCCGTATCGGCCCCCGGCTCGAAATCCCAGCGCGTCACGCGGACCACCGCATCGTCGAGGAGAACGGTCGGCACGGCCGGCGGGCGGGCGCGGAACTGGGACATGAAGGCTCCTTGAAAAGGCTGATGGCCCGAAGACCCTATCCCCACGCCGCCCGCCTGCCAAGGCCGGGCTCGCGCGCGCCGCTACGCCATGGCCTCGTCGACGCAGGCGCGCGGCTGCCATCCCAGCAGGCGGCGGGTCGGCGTCATGTCCACCTGGAGGTCTTCCGTCAGGCGGGCGACGGCGTCCTTGCGCCCGGTGAGCGCGCCGAGGGCCCGCAGCAGGACGGGCGGGACCGGGAGACTTCTCGGCCGGCGGCCGGCGGCGAGGGTCAGCCGCGTGAGCAGCTCATGGGTGGAAAGGTCCTCGCCGTCGCTGGCCAGGAACACCCGGTTCGCCGCCTCGGGATGGTCCAGCACGGTGATCAGCAGGTCGCAGAGATTGGCGACATGGATGAAGGAGCGCTTGTTTTTGACAAGCGGGAAGACCGAGGGCACGCCGCTGGCGGCCCATTTCATCAGGCTGCGGAAATTGCCGCGAACGCCCGGACCATAGACGAGGGGAGGACGGACGATGGTGATCTCCATGCCGGTCTGCCGGCCGAGCGCCGCCAGCGCGCCCTCGGCCTCGGCCTTCGAGATGCCGTAAGGGTCGAGCGGGGCGGGCGGATCGTCGGCGGTAAACGGTTTTCCCGGCTCGGTCCGCTCGCCGTTCACCTTGATGGAGCTGACGAAGACGAAGCGCCGCACGCCGGCCTGGGCGGCTTGCCGCGCAAGGTTTGCCGTCGCCGCGACATTGGCCTCGCGGAACAGCGCCAGCGGGTCCGCCGCCGTCTCGCGCATGACATGGACGCGCGCCGCCAGATGCACGACGGCATCGATACCTTCGAGGCAGGCGCGCCAGTCCGTGTCGGGGCCGTAGGACGGCACGGTCATAAGGCCCGGGACGGTCCCCCGGGTGACGCCCCTTGCGGCAAGGCCCCGCCGCGCCATCTCCGCCATGAGATGGGAGCCGACGAAGCCGGACGCCCCGGTGACCAGCGTCATGCCCGTTTCCGGCGCGCGCTCAGCCATGGGCGACCGTCTGTTCCGGCGTTTCGTCGGCGGTGATCAGGGCGAACAGGATTTTCCTCGCCTGCGCCTCGTCCTCGGCGAGGATCGCCTGTTCGAGGTCGCGCAGCCAGGCGGCCATGTCGTAGCGGGCGATCGCCGCCGAATCGGCGCGCATGATCTTCGGGTGGCGGGTCGCCTTGGCGTTGCCGCGGTCGTAGAACAGCTCCTCGAAGAGCTTTTCGCCCGGCCGCTTGCCGATCACCTCGATGGCGATGCCGCTGTCGGGATTCTTGCTGTTCCTCACCTGGAAGCCGGCGAGGCGGATCATGTTCTCGGCAAGGTCGCCGATGCGCACGGGCTCGCCCATGTCCAAGAGGAAGACGTCGCCGCCGCCCGACAGCGCCCCGGCCTGCACGATCAGCTCCGCCGCCTCGGGGATCGCCATGAAGTAGCGGGTCATCTCCGGGTCGGTCAGCGTCACCGGGCCGCCCTTGGCGATCTGCTGCTTGAAGAGCGGCACGACCGAGCCGTTCGAGCCGATCACATTGCCGAAGCGGACGGCGCAGAAGACCTGCCCTTGCGACCTGGCATGCGCCTCGTTCGCCCGCTGCCGCACGATGAGCTCCGCCCAGCGCTTCGTCGCGCCCATCACATTGGTCGGCCGCACGGCCTTGTCGGAGGAGATCAGCACGAAGCTCTCGACCTTCTGCTCGGCCGCGACGGTGGCGACGGTCAGCGTGCCGAAGACATTGTTGCGGATGCCCTCCAGGACGTTCGCCTCGACGAGCGGGACATGCTTGTGGGCCGCCGCGTGATAGAGCACCTGGACGCCATGGCCGCGGATGGCCCGCTCCACGGTCTGCGCATCCGTCACCGAGCCGAGCACCGGCACGACCGGCAGCTCGCCGGAGGCCAGCAGCTCCTGCTCGATCCGGTAGAGCGCATATTCGCTCGCCTCGAACAGCACGAGCTTCTCCGGCTTGCGGCGCAGGATGAGGCGACACAGTTCCGAGCCGATGGAGCCGCCCGCGCCCGTCACCATGACGACCTTGCCGGCCAGCGCCTGGTCGAGCAGGCCCTTGTCGGCGGGCACGAAGGAGCGGCCGAGCAGTTCGTCGATCTCGATCTCGCGGATCTGGCTGACGATGTAGCGCCCGTCGACGAGGTCGGAGATGTCGGGCAGGCTGCGCACCTTCACGCCCAGCTCCGTCACGCGCGCCAGCACCGCCTGCCGCTGGGCGATCGGGATCGCCGACATGCTGAGGATGATCTCCTTGATCCCGTAGCGCTCGATCAGCGCGGGCAGGTCCCGGGACGGGAAGACGCGGTAGCCGCCGATGTCGCGGCCCTGGCTGGCGGGATCGTCGTCGATCAGGCCCATGACGTAGCGGTTGCCGTGGCCCTTGAGGGCGCGGGCGAGCTGGGCGGCCGCCGGCCCCGCGCCGTAGATGAAGACGGGCTCCTCGTCGCGGCGCAGGCCCGTGCCGGATACCAGCACCCACTTGGCGGCAAAGCGCATGCCGCCGATCAGCAGCGTACCGAGGATGAAATAGAGGAAGGGCACCGAGCGCGGCACGATGCCCTGGCCGGCCATCTCCATCAGGAAGATGATGATGACCCAGCTCATCGTGGCGATCAGCATCGCCTTGAGGATGGTCCAGATCGCCGCTTCCGGCAGGTAGCGGATCACGGAGCGGTAGAGGCCCATCCGGATGAACACCGGAATGGCGACGATGGGCGCGAGGACGGCGAGGAACAGGCGTTCGCTGGTGATGGCCGGCGTCCATATCGAGAAGCGGATCGCATAGCTCGCCCAGATTGCGAAGACCAGCGCCATGCTGTCGAGGGCGATCATCAGCACCCGCTTCCAGAAGCGGGGCGTCCGGACGATGCCCTCCCTGAGGCGCTTGACCAGCGACTGGTCGATCCAATCGGAAGCTAACATGATCCTGCCATTGTACTCGCTAATGTTGGATACCGGCCGCGCCGACCACTTTTATGGCGGTCATGGCCAGAATGCGCAAATCGAAAAGAAAACTCTGGCGCCGAAGATATTCGGCGTCGAGCGCCACCTTGTCCGGGATCGCCAGTTCGTCGCGGCCGTTGACCTGCGCCCAGCCGGTGAGCCCCGGCGTCAGCAGGTGCACATTCCGCGCGGTGCGCGCCGCGATGAGATCGTCCTGGTTGAACAGCGCGGGGCGGGGGCCGACGATGCTCATCTCGCCCTTCAGGATGCACCAGAGCTGGGGAAGCTCGTCCAGGCTGGTCTTGCGCAGGAAGCTGCCGATCGGCGTCAGGTGCCGGGCCGGATCGCCGAGAAGATGGGTGGCGACGACGGGCGTGTCGATCCGCATCGTGCGGAACTTCGGCATCCGGAACAGCCTGTTGCCGCGCCCGACGCGCTCGGACCAGTAGAGCGCCGGCCCCCTGGAGGTGGCCCGCACGGCAAGGGCGATCGCGGCCATCGGCAGGATCAGGACGACCAGCGCGAGGAGGGCAAGGACGAGATCGCATGCGCGCTTCAAGAACATCGGTAACGGGCCTGACCTGTGATCGCGGACAATTTGCGCGTGAATAGGACAAATCGCGTCCAACCGCCAGCGCCATGACGCACGGATATGTCTTAATTGCCGCCTCGGCCGGCTTGCGGGCGGGCTTCATTGAAATGACGGGCGAAGCCTCTATTATCCCCGCACGCCGAGTCAGAGCCGGCAGAAACCAACAGGGAGTCAGAAATGGGAATCTTCAGTTCCATCAAGCAGAAGCTTTTCGGCAAGGCCGAGCCGGAGGTCGCGGCGGCTGAAACGATCACGGCCGGGACCGTCAAGCCGGTGACGGCCGACGTTTCCGCCACGCCGGCGACGGCGGCGGGCGATGCGACGCCGGTGCAGGACAAGGCCCAGGACAAGGCAGCCGGCGGGACGGCCGGCGCGGCGGTGGACGTCGCCGCCATCATGGACGCCGCGGTCAAGAAGAACGGCCAGAAGCTCGACTGGCGCCGCTCCATCGTCGATACGATGAAGGCGCTCGACCTCGACTCCAGCCTTGCCGCGCGCAAGGAGCTGGCGGACGAGCTCGGCTATACCGGCGACAAGAACGATTCCGCCACGATGAACGTCTGGCTCCACAAGGCGCTGATGAAGGCGCTGGCCGAAAACGGCGGCAAGGTGCCCGCCGACCTGCTCGACTGATCGGCCAGGGGAGCCCGCCGGGCCTTCCGGCGGGTTTCGCCTCCAGGAAAAAGCCGCGCGTTTCCGCGCGGCTCCCGAACGATCGGCCTCGGCCGGCGGCTGCTACGTCTGCGCGCCGGCGGCGTCGAGGACCTTCTCGCAATGGCTCGGGCCGCCCTTCGGGTCGACGCGGTCGGCGACGGCGCGGATATTGTTGATCCGGTAGGCGTCGTTGACGGTCAGCTCGACGGTGCAGGACTTGCCCTTGGTAAAGCCGCCGCGCCACTTGTAGAGCGTCGTGCCGCCCGTGCCCGCCGTGTCGGACAGCGGCGGCCCGTAGGCGGCGAAGAAGCTGCCGGCGGTCTTGCCGTTCCAGCGCGCCTGCAGCGGGTTGGAGGCGACGGTTGCGGTGGTGCATGCGGAGAGGGCAAGCGCGACGCCTGCCAGAATTGCGATGCGGGACTTCATCGGTGCGATTTCCTCGGACTTCGTGCGGCCGGTTTTCGGCGATTCGGCGGCAGGCGCCTCGATTTCGCCATAGCGCAATGCGCGCAAAAGGGGAATCACCCCGCCGCAACTTTGCGTCCGTCCGCATCGAACGCCGGTGGATCGTGCGGATTTGCAACAGTTCCGCCGCCCCGCCCTCAGGCGAAGACGCTGCGCGTCTCGGCCTTGGCGGAAAGCAGCGCCTCGAGGACGACCTTCTCGGAGAAGACGTGGCGGCGCAGCGCCTCCTGGAAGCCGGCGATCATCCGCCCGACCGTGTCGCGCGAGAGCGCGCAGCGGCCCTCGGCGACGGCCTTCAGCGTCAGCGAGAGTTCCTCCGCGGCCAGCCGGTCGCAGCGGTGCTCCGCCTTCAGCCGCTCGATCATCATGGCGGCGAAGCAGGAGCCGGCGTGGCGGTCGAAATCGGGAAACAGCAGGCGCTCCTCCAGGTCGTGCACCGCCTGCAGCAGCGGCAGGATCGTTCCGGTGACGTCCTGCAATTCGCCGACCATGCCCGGTTCGCCCGCCGCCTCCTCGAGGCGCAGGCACAGGTCGAGCAGGTCCTTGTGAAGGGCCTCCAGTTGCTGGATGTCGGCGGCGGCGAGAGTGGCGTCGTTCATTCTGTCCTCCTGTCGTCCCGCAAAGAGCGCGACGAGCCGCGCCGCGGATGCGGCGCCGACGGGTTCGAGCCTGTTCGCAGGCTGTGAGGGCGTCTGCCCGCCGCCATCATCGTCCAACCCGCCCTGCGTCTCTTTGCGCGGTCTCAAAGAGAAGCGGCCTTCGGCCGCGTCCGCACGAGCGTCTTCTCCAGTTCCAGGATCACCATGGTCGCGACGCCGATCGCTAGGATCACCAGCCCGTCCGGGACGGCGAGCGGGGCGCTGCCGAAGAGGTCCTGCATGAAGGGCGCGAAGGTGAAGAGCAATTGCGCGGCGACGACCACGGCGATCGCCGCGAGCACGGCCGGCGTGCCCATGGCGCCGACCAGGCTGAACGAGCTGCGGTGCAGGTAGCGCACGTTGAACAGATAGAAGATCTCCATCACGACCAGGGTGTTGACGACCATGGTGCGGGCGCCTTCCTCGTCGTAGCCCCTGTGCAGCGCGTATTCGAAGATGCCGAAGACGCCGAGCATGACCAGCAGGGAGACGAAGGCGATGCGCCAGACGAGGAAGCGCGAGAGGATCGGTGCGTCGCGCCGGCGCGGCGGGCGGCGCATGACGTCGGGCTCGGAAGGCTCGAAGGCGAGCACCAGGCCGAGCGTGACGGTGAGGATCATGTTGATCCAGAGGATCTGCACCGGCGTCATCGGCAGCGTCAGGCCGAGGAGGATGGCGAGGATCACGCAGAGCACCTCGCCGCCATTGGTGGGCAGCGTCCAGCCGATCACCTTGCGGATATTGTCGTGGACCGTGCGGCCCTCGTGCACGGCGGCGACGATGGAGGCGAAATTGTCGTCGAGCAGCACCATCTGGGCGGCCTCCTTGGCCGCCTCCGTGCCCTTGCGGCCCATGGCGACGCCGACATCGGCCTGCTTGACGGCGGGCGCGTCGTTGACGCCGTCGCCGGTCATGGCGACGATGTGGCCGTTCGCCTGGAGCGCCCGCACGATGCGCAGCTTGTGCTCCGGCGTGGCGCGGGCGAAGACGCTGACCTCCTCAACGATCCGGCGCAGCTCCTCGTCCGCCATGGCGTCGAGCGCGCTGCCTTCCAGCGCCTTCGGATCGTCGGCGATGGCGAGCTTGCGGGCGATGGCGACGGCGGTGCCGTTGTGGTCGCCGGTGATCATCTTGACCGCGATGCCGGCGGAGCGGCACTGCGCCACCGCCGCGATCGCCTCCTCGCGCGGCGGGTCGATGAAGCCGGCGACGCCGAGGAAGGTGAGGCCGGTCTCCACCATGGCGAAGGTCAGCCGCTCGACATCCGTCCCGACGGTCCTCATCGCAAAGCCGAGCACGCGCTCGCCCTCGGCGGCCGCCGCGTCGATGCGCTCGCGCCAGTAATCGTGGTCGACCGCGCCCGCCGCGTCATCGCCGGCCTGATTGGCGCACATCGCCAGCACCCGCTCGGGCGCGCCCTTGACGAAGATGCGGCGCGTGCCGTCCGGGGCGTCGTGCAGCGTCGCCATGAAACGGTGCTGGGCGTCGAACGGGATCTCGTCCAGCCGCCCCCATGTCTCGCGCTCGCTCTCCGGATGCAGCCCCGCCTTGGCGGCGAGCGTGACGAGCGCGCCTTCCATCGGGTCGCCGAGCACCGTCCATTGCCCGCCGCGCTCGACGAGGCGGGCGTCGTTGCACAGCAGCGCGGCGCGGATCAGTTCGTCGCGGATCCGGTCCGGCGATAGCGCGCCGCCGCGCCCGCCTTCCGGCGCATATCCCGAGCCGGCAAGCTCCGTGACGCCCGCGGCGGTGACGACATGGCGCACGGTCATCTCGTTCTTCGTCAGCGTGCCCGTCTTGTCGGAGCAGATGACCGAGGTGGCGCCGAGCGTCTCGACGGCCGGCAGCCGGCGCACCACGGCGTTGCGCGCCGCCATGCGCCGCACGCCGATCGCCAGCGTGATGGTGATGACGGCGGGCAGCCCCTCCGGCACGACGCCGACGGCAAGCGCCACCACCACCATCAGCGCATCGACCCAGTCGTATTGCCGCACCAGCACGGCGAAGGCGAAGACCAGCGCGGCCGTGCCGATGGCGAACCAGGTGAAGAGCCGGCCGAATGCGTTGATCTGGCGCAGCAGCGGCGTGGTCAGCGTCTGCACGTCGCCGATGAGGTTGGAGATGCGGCCGATCTCGGTGCGGCTGCCCGTCGCCACCACGACGCCGTGCCCCTGGCCGGTGGTGACGAGGGTGCCGGAATGGAGGATCGGCAGCCGGTCGCCGAGCACGGTCTGCGCCGGCACGGCCTCCTCGCGCTTTTCGGCGGGCACGGATTCGCCGGTCAGGATCGCCTCGTCGGCGCTGAGCCCGCGCGCCTTGATGAGCCGGATGTCGGCCGGCACCTTGTCGCCCGCCTCCAGCACGACGACGTCGCCGGGAACGATCTCGCGGGCGTCGACCGTATGGCGTTCGCCCTCGCGCACGACGACGGTGTGCGGGGCGATCATGTCGCGGATCGCGTCGAGCGCCCGTTCGGCCTTGCCTTCCTGGATGAAGCCGACGACGGCGTTGACCATCACGACGATGACGATGACCGCCCCGTCGACGACATGGCCGAGCAGCATGGCGGCAAGCGCGGCCGACAGGAGGAAATAGATGAGCGCGTTGTTGAACTGGGCGAGGAAGCGCAGGATCGGATGCGTGCGGGCGGTGGCCGGCAACTGGTTGGGGCCGTGGATGCCGAGGCGGCGCGCGGCCTCGTTGCGGTTGAGGCCGTCAAGGCCGGTCGCAAGCGCCGCGCAGGTCTCCTCCTTCGTGCGGGCATGCCAGGCCTGCTGGCGGGATTGGATGTCGGCCGCGCTCATGCCTTCTTTCTCGCCATCGCACCGCCTTTTCTGCCGAGGAACGCGCCGCCCGTCCATCGGCTCACCTTTGCAGCACATAGCTGCCCGGCGCGTCCATGAGCGGCTTGCGGCCCTTGCGGCGCGCGCCCATCGCGGGGGGCTCGACCCGGCCCCGCGCCGAATGCGCGGCGAGCCAGCCCGTCCAGGCCTCCCACCACGAGCCCGGCCGTGCCTGCGCCGTTTCGGCCCATTCCTCCGCGCCCATGCACAGCCCGCCCGCCGCGCGCGTGGCGATGCGGTAGCGCCGGCGCGGTCGGCCGGGCTCGCTGACGATGCCGGCATTGTGGCCGCCGCTGGTCAGCACGAAGGTGAGGTCGGTATCGCCGAGGAAGTGGATCTTGTAGACCGACCGCCACGGCGCGACGTGGTCGCGCTCGGTGCCGACGACGAACATCGGCACGCGGATG
>JBDHSZ010000072.1:0-15636 GCA_039812945.1 Shinella sp. | reverse complement strand
ATGTCGGACACCGCGTCGACCAGCAGGCCCACCACCTTCGGCCCGACCTGGGCGACGATGATGACGTGGCGCACGGTGGGCTCGGCCGGCTTCATGCCGAGGCGCAGCGACATGTCGACGATCGGCAGCACCACGCCGCGCAGGTTGATCACGCCCAGCACATAGGAGGGCGCATGCGGCATCGGCGTCGCGCGGGTCCAGCCACGGATTTCCCGGACCGACATGATGTTCACGCAGAACTCCTGGTCGCCGATCCTGAAGGCGATCAGTTCGCGTCCATGGCTGAGATTCTTGACCGCATACGACATGTTCTATCAACCGGTGGCAGCAAGCGAGATGTCTTGTTTCATGGACTGGCCGCGCGAGGCGGCGACCACCGCATCGACGTCCAGGATGAGAGCGACGCGGCCATCGCCGAGGATGGTGGCGGCGGCGATGCCCGGAACATGGGTGTAGTTGGCCTCCAGGCTCTTGATGACCACCTGGCGCTGGCCCTGGATCGCATCGACCATCAGGGCGCGCTGGCCGCCGCCTTCCGATTCGACGAGCAGCGCGACGCCCTCGATGGGATTGGCCTGCGTGGCGCGGAAGTTGAGGATCCGGCCGACATCCACCAGCGGGCAGAACGAGTTGCGGATCGAGATCAGCCGCTGCGAGGCGCCGAAGGAATGGATGGCCGAGGCTTCCGGCTGCAGGGTCTCGACGATGGCCGTCAGCGGCACGACGAGCGTCTGGCCGGCGACCGTGACCACCATGCCGTCGAGGACGGCGAGCGTCAGCGGCAGGCTCATGGTGAAGACCGAGCCCTGCCCCGGCTTGGAGGAGATCGAGATGCGGCCGCCGAGCGCCTGGATCGAGCGCTTGACGACGTCCATGCCGACGCCGCGGCCGGAGAGGTCCGACACCTTGTCGGCGGTGGAGAAGCCGGCGTGGAAGATCAGGTTATCGACCTCCTCGTCCGACAGGTTCGCATCGGCCGCGATCAGGTCGTTGTCGATGGCCTTCTGGCGCACCTTCTCGCGGTTGATGCCGGCGCCGTCGTCGGCCAGCTCGATGACGATGCGGCCGGAGCGGTGCTTCGCCGTCAGGCGGACCGTGCCTTCCGGGTTCTTGCCGAGCGCCTCGCGCTTTTCCGGCATTTCGAGGCCGTGATCGACCGCGTTGCGGATCATGTGCGTCAGCGGCTCGGCGAGCTTGTCGATGACGGTCTTGTCGACCTCGGTGTTCTCGCCTTCGGTGATGAGGCGCACCGACTTGCCGGTGATGTCGGCGATCTCGCGGACGGTGCGGGCCATGCGCTGGAAGACCGGCTTGACCGGCTGCGCGCGGATCGCCATCACCGAATCCTGGATCTCGCGGGTGAGCTGCTGCAGCTCCTCGAGGCCCATATTGATGGAGGACGCGCCGTTGTTGTCGTTCTCGACGACGCTCTGCGAGAGCATCGCCTGGTTGATGACCAGCTCGCCGACGAGGTTGATCAGGCGGTCGACGCGGTCGAGATCGACGCGGATCGTCTGGCCGGCGGCGGCGGCCTGATTGGCCTGCGCGGCGCTGGCGGCCGAGGCGGCAGCCTTGGCGTTCTCGGCGGCGCGGCCTGCGGCCTGCGCGACCTTGGCGGCGGTCTCCGCGGCGGCGACGGCCGCGGCGGCATCGCTTTCGACGGCGGCCGGCTCGTCCGCGGCGGCGGGGCCGCCCTCATCGAGCATGGAGAGGTCGAAGGGTACGGGCTGCATGGGCAGTTCCTCGTCCTCCGACGCCTCGCTGACGACCTCCTCCTCGATGGTGCGGATGTCGAGGTCGCAATCCCACTCGGCGAATTCGAAGACGGCGCGCACGCCGTCCTCGCCCTTGTCGGTCGTCACCGAGACCTTCCAGGAGAAATAGGCTTCCTCGGGGTTCATCCTGTCGAGCGCCGGCAGGGCGTCCATGTCGCAATAGACGCTCATGTCGCCGAGGCGGGAGACGTCGCGCAGCAGGAGGACGGCTTCGTTGCCCTTGGCGTAGAGGTCCTTCTTCGGCTTGAAGGCGACCTGCACGGTCGGCACGTAATGGTCGGCCCCCTCCTCGTCGAAATCGCCGAAGGAGAAGGGGATCGGCTGGAAGCCTTCGTCGTTGACCGGCGGCTTCTCGATGACCGGCGCGGGCGCGGCGGCGACCGGCTTCGGCGCGGGGGCCTCGGCGGCGGCCGGCGCCTCGCCGTGGGCGAGCGCTTCCAGCTCGCGGATCAGGGTGCGGCTGCGCGCCTCGTCGACGCTGCCGCCGTCGCGGGCGGCATTGGTCAGGTCCGCCAGGACGTCGGCGGATTTCAGCATGACCTTCAGGACGTCCGGGGTGGGTTCCAGCTTGTTGGATCGAACGCAATCCAGTGTCGTCTCGAACACATGGGCGAAGGAGACGAGATCGTCGAGGCCGAATGCGCCGGCACCGCCCTTGATCGAGTGGACGGCGCGGAACACGGCGTTGACCGTTTCCGGGTCGCGATCCCCGTCATTCAGCTTCAAGAGACCGGATTCCAGTTCCGCGAGCTGCTCCTCGCACTCCTGGAAGAAGATCTCTTTGATTTCGTTCATATCCATCGGGAAAATCCTGGACTGGAGGATCAGGCGGTTACGCGCTCGATTGCATCGATCAGCTTGGTCGGGTCGAAGGGCTTGACGATCCACCCGGTCGCGCCGGCCTGGCGGGCGCGGTTCTTCTTCTCGGCATCGCTCTCGGTGGTCAGGACGAGGATCGGGATCGCCCGGTACTTCTCGTTGCGGCGCACGCCCTCGATGAAGCCGAAGCCGTCGAGGCGCGGCATGTTGATGTCGGTGACGATGACGTCGGGATTGGCGTTCTCGAGGACTTCGAGGCCCTCGATGCCGTCTTCGGCCTGGATGGTCTCGAAGCCCGCATTGTTGAGAGTGACCAGAAGCATGTTCCGGATCGTCCGGGAATCATCCACGGTCAGGACTTTTTTCTTCATTGCCTAGCCTCCTGTGCCAGCAAGTGATCGATGTTCACGCCGATGAGTTGCATTGTCTTCATGAAAGGGTCGGACACCTTGGCGAAGGAGAAGGGCTGCCTGTCCTCCTCCCAGCTTTTCGCACCGGCCATCAGCACCTGGACGCAGAGCGCGCCGACCCGCTCGACCGCCGAGGCGTCGATGACGAGCGGGTTGCCCTTGAGGCCCATGAGCTTGGCATGCAGCGCCGTCGCCTCGTTGAGATCGAGGACGGGGGCAAGGCTTAGACTTTTCTGAGCGGCTTTCTTGCTCGCCATTATCGTTTTCCTTGTCTGAAGCGGTGGATGCGTCCGGTCGCCATCTCAGCCCCCGAAGCCGACGGCGCGCGCCGTCAGGAAATCGAGGGGAGCGGGCTGCGTTTCGCCGGCGGGCGTCGCCGCGCGCGCCTCGGGCTGCGCGGGGCGAGCCGGGCCGCGAGGATCGCGCTGCGACGAAACGTGGAATTCACGGATGGTGCGGCCGAGTTCGAGTATGACGGTGTGCAGGTCGCCGCCCGCGCCGCCGAGACGGCCCGCCTCCGCGGCGTCGGCCTCCAGCGCGCGGCCGGCGCGGCCGATCTCGGCCGACACCCCGTCGAGCCCTTCCGCGTCGACGGCGCTGCCCTGCGCGATGCCGGTGATGGCCTCGTTGATGCCCTCGACCTGGCGCACGATATTGCCGATGGCGTCCTGGGTGCGGTGGACATGCTCGACGCCGGCCTCGACCTGCGCCTTGGTGCCCGTCACGAGCTGCTTGATCTCGCGCGCCGCATCGGCCGAGCGCTGGGCTAGCGCGCGCACTTCCTGCGCGACGACGGCAAAGCCGCGGCCGCTGTCGCCGGCGCGGGCCGCCTCGATGCCGGCATTGAGCGCCAGCAGGTTGGTCTGGAAGGCGATCTCGTCGATCACGCCGATGATCTGGCCGATCTTCTCGGCCGAGGCCTCGATATCCGCCATGGCCGACATCGCCTCGCCGACGATGCCGCCGCTGAGCGCGACGGAGGCCTGGGTGGCGGCGGCGGCGGCCTGCGCCTTGCGGGTTTCGTCCAGCGTCCGGCGCACGCGCTCGACGATGGCTCCGAGCGCATTGGCCGTCTCGATCAGGTTCGCCGACTGCTCGCACGAGCGGGCGGACAGCGCATCGGCGCCGGAGGCCAGCGCGCCGACGAGACGGTCGGACTGGCCGGCGCTTTCGGCGGCGGCGGCAAGGCGCGAGCGGATCTCGTCGAGCGCGCCGTTCAGCATCCCGGCGAGTTCGCGCCAGTCCTCGGGCATCTCGCCGGAAACGCGCGGCGAGAGATCGAGCCGGGAGAGGCCGCGGATCGCCTCGCCGAAGACGCGGTCGAGCTCGGCGCGGTCCTCGCGCCGCTGCTCGGCGAGCGCGCGGTTATGGGTGTGGCGCAGCTCGTTGAAGCGCAGCGACACGCCGATCTCCGCATCCACCATGGCGGTGCGCAGGAAGGCGGAGACGAGGTCGGTCAGCTCCTTGCGGCGGGCCTTGCCGCCGGACAGGATGGATTTCGGCCAGTATTCCTCGATGAGGCCGGTGACGACGGTCTCGATGACGACCGAATGGCCGGCGATGCGCCAGCGCGGATCGAGGCCCATCTGGCTCTCGCTGTCGGAGAGGACCTTGACCCGCTCGGCATAGAGCCCGTCGAAGCGTGCGTCGGTCAGCACGGACCAGTGGGAGCTCTGCAGGTCGTGCAGGCGGTCGATCTGGCGCTCGCTGTGGAAATGGCGGGCGGCATCGGGAAAGGTCTGGAAGCGCTGGAAGAGGTCGCGCAGCGCCGTCTCGACATGGCGTTCGAGCGTCTGGCGATGGCGGCGGAGCGTTTCGCCCTCGGCGCTTTCCACCCCGGCGAAGCGCAAACGGTCGCGCAGGCTGGCCGCCTGTCCCGTCCGCGTCTGTTCTGCCGGCATTTCCTGCACCAATCCGCTCCCAAACCAACGATGCCCGGTTGCCCTTCGGGGCGAACCGGCTGAATCCTCGTGATCGAATTCAGTGAAACTCGAATACCGGCTCTGTTCCGGTACGGCGGGTCGGCATCATGCCTGGGTGAGAAACGGCGAATTTCCCATTCCGACGTGTAGACCCATGTTTATGGTTAATTCCTTGCCTGAAGGTTAATAGTTGGTACCTAGCCCGCGGCCTGGCCGAAATTGATGCGACCCGGCGTTGCGCAAGCCCCATGCAAGCTCGCGCGTATAGAGTGCAGCCATGGACTGACAATGATGTCAGGAGGAACGGGCAATGATTGTTCTGGGACTGGGCGCCACGTTGATCGCTTGCGCGACGCTCGCCGCCCTCTGTCTTCTCAACGATATCGAGGCCGCGCGCGCGACGGCCAAGGCGCGGGTTTTCTAAAGACCCCCTTGCTTTCCGGAAATCGGCTGCCAGATTGAGTCCCGACAGAATGAGACTGTCAAAGGGAGCACATCATGGGCATTGAAAGCATTCTGGTTTTCCTCATCGTCGGCGCGATCGCGGGCTGGCTCGCGGGCCTCATCGTCTCGGGCTTCGGCTTCGGCCTCGTCGGCAATATCGTCGTCGGCATCGTCGGCGCCTTCATCGCCGGCTATCTCTTCCCCGCCCTCGGCGTCAGCCTCGGCAGCGGCATCCTCGCCGCCATCCTCCATTCGACGATCGGCGCCGTGATCCTGCTCGTGCTCATCAAGGTCATCAAGCGCGCCTGACGCTACCAGTTCAGGCCGCGCAGCGCGCGGATGCTGGAGGGCGGCAGCCTCGTGCTGCTCGAGGCCATGCCGTTCTGCTCGCAGACATAGACGTCGCGCGGCATCCAGCGCGAGCTGGTGCTGCGCGGCACGTCCACCTGCAGCGTGCAGGTCGCCGCGTTCCTGTTGCTGTATTCCTCGGTGGCGTCGGAGGCGACGACGCCGGGAAGGTCCTTGAAGACCTGGGCCTGTCCCGGAAGGGCGGAGGTGAGGATCGTCAGGAGGGCAAGGGCGGCTGGTGTCTTCATCGTCTTTCCCGGCGGGGCCGGCCTTTCGCATTCCATAAAGAGATACCGCCGGCCGGCAACATGCGCTATAGGCTCGCGGACATCCAGACAGCTTAGATGGGGTTTTTCATGGCAAGTGCAATCCGGTATCACGAAGGCGACATCCCGGCGGCCGACGCCGCCCGCTATACCGGCGCGATCGCCATCGACACCGAGACGCTCGGCCTGATCCCGCGCCGCGACCGGCTCTGCGTCGTGCAGCTTTCGCCGGGCGACGGGACCGCCGACGTCATCCGCATCGCCGCGGGGCAGAAGGAGGCGCCGAACCTCGTCGCCATGCTGGCCGACCCGGCCCGCCAGAAGATCTTCCACTACGGCCGCTTCGACATCGCCGTGCTGTTCCACACCTTCGGCGTCACCACCGCGCCGGTCTTCTGCACCAAGATCGCCTCGCGCCTGACCCGCACCTATACCGACCGCCACGGCCTCAAGGACAATCTCAAGGAGATGCTCGAGGTCGACATCTCCAAGCATCAGCAGTCCTCCGACTGGGCGGCCGAGACGCTTTCCCCGGCGCAGCTCGACTATGCCGCCTCCGACGTGCTGCACCTGCATGCCCTGCGCGACAAGCTGATGGGCCGCCTCGTGCGCGACGGCCGGCTCGACCATGCGGAGGCCTGCTTCGCCTTCCTGCCGACCCGCGCCAAGCTCGATCTTCTCGGCTGGGACGAGACGGACATCTTCGCCCATAGCTGAGCCTGCAGGCTTAACGCCCGGTTAACGGCCCCGGCATTATCCTCCCGCCGATTGGAGGTTTGCCATGCTGACACCGCTGCAGAGCGCGCAGTCCACCGCCGCCGTCTCGGCCATGCAGTCGATCGTCGACACGATCGAGGAGCGCCGCCGCGAGGAGGCGGAGAAGGCGGGCGGGCAGAAGAACGACGATCTCCGGCAGCAGCAGGCGCACCTGCAGTCGGACGACACCGCGCGCCAGGCGAATGCCCGCATCAACGAACATTTCTTCGGCAGCAACGCCCGCGGCGGCGATACGCTCGCCAAGCTGATCTCCCGTTTCAGCGATACGCTCGGCATAACCCAGGAAGAGGGCGAATCGGCCCGCGCCTTCGCCCAGCGCCTCGCCGACAGGATCACCCTCATCGACAGCGTCGCCCCTCCCGCCAAGGGCAGCACGCTCGGGATCAGCCTGCGCTCGCTCGGCACCACGCTTACCGGCGTCCAGCAGGCGATGAGCGGCCCCTCCGACGATGCCGCCGCCAATCTCGTCGCGCGCCTCGCGCTGGCGACGGGCGTGACGCAGGGCGAGAACGAGGCGGACGCCGATTTCGAGCAGCGCCTTTCCGCCATGCTGACGCGCCAGCGCGGCGAACTGCCGGCGAATGTCGCGGCGCTGGAGGAGAAGACCGGCCTTGCCGATCTCGGCCTCCGCGCGAACGATATCATCGCCGCGATCCGCAATCCCTACGGCTCCGAGGCCCAGCACGTGAAGGACGCGCTGGCGGAGAAGGCGGAGGAGGAGAAGGCCCTCACGCCGGAAATGCGCAAGGTCCTCGCCCGTCTGGAAGACACGGCAAACCCGAAATCCATCGAGGAGCTGAAGCTCGACCGCACGAAGCGCGACCCGACGCGCATCGAGGACGCGGAAACGCGCAGGGAGCGCGAGGAAACGATCGGCAAGCTGGAGGCCGGCGAGAAGCTCGAGGACGTCACGAAGCTCCAGGACGCCGTCGGTCGCGCCAACGAGGATGCGGTGAAGGGCAAGGCGGACGGCAAGGCGCAGGAGACCGACGCCGTCGACACGATCCGGTTGCTCGCCTCCGGCGCGGAGGCGACGAGGATCGCCGAAAAGGCTCCCGGGAAACCCGGCGAGACCCCGCCCGCCGACACGGATGCCCCTGCCGGGAGCACCGGCGAAGCGGTTCGCAAACTCGATGCCGCGGGCGTTCGCGAACAGGAGGACCGGGAAGAGGCGAAGAAGGACATCTTCGTGCTGCGCGTCGACGACAACGGCATCTACGACCTCATCACGCGCCAGCTCGTCGCCTGACGGTCAGGCCTTCTTCCGCACGATGCCGAGACGGGCCATGACCTCGGGCGGAATGCCGTAGCGGCGGATCGCATCCTTCTGGCTGCGCAGGCCGCAGATTTCCCGCTGGATGAAGAAGGCCCAGACCTTGTCGGCCGCGTCGTCGAGCAGATCCTCCCGCTCCCCCTCGCCGCAGCCGGCGGCAAGGCGCCCGGCAAGCAGCGCCAGCGCCTTCTCCACCTTCAGCCCGTGCCGGCCGAGCGCATCGGCCCGTTCGGACATCAATTCGTATTCGAGGATATCGAGGCCCGTATCCTTGGTGAAGGAAGGGGCGAGCGCCTGCGGCGGGCGAACCGTCATCTCTCGTCTCCAGTGATGACGCCCAAGATGGAGCGCCGGGCGCCCGGCTGCAAGGGTCAGGCGGCGCGGGCGTGCACCGCATCGAAACTCCAGTCGACGAGAAGCTGCCCGTCGCGCCAGACCGGCTGCAGGACATTCCGCCGGCCGGCGAGCTGGTCGATGCGCGCCGCCTCCAGGCCGATATAGCCCTCGACCACCGCCTGGCGGCCGGCTTTCGAGGCCTTGAGATTCATGGTCGCCGGGCGCTTGTAGACGTCGTGCCAGGCGCCCGCCGTATCCTGCCGGGCATTGGCCTTCATGGCGAAGGAATAGGTGTCGCGGTTGACGCGCTGGAGCAGCCCCGCGCCCATGCCGAAGGCGATGTTCTCCGCCGAGAAGCCGAAGGCCTCCAGCCGGCCGAGGATGAGGCCGATATCGGCCGGCGAGATGCCGTCGCCCTGGATGACGCGCACGCTGTCGTCGAGCACCTTGTAGCCCTTGGCGTTGAGATGCGTGCCGAAGGCATAGGCGAGCTGGCGCACCACCTGCACCGGCGTTTCCACCGGATCGCCGCTGTCCGGCCGGACGACGAGCGTGCCGCCCGCCGCCTGCACCCGGTCCTTGAGCTGCTTGCCCCAGATTTCCGCGACGGCATTGTTGATGTCGTAGCTGTCGGAGACGACGGCATAGAGGCCCTTGCCGCCGAACCTGTCGATCATGTTGCCATAGGCCTCGGCTTCGCGGTCCTGGCCCCAGGAGGTCATGGTCGAGTGCTCGGAGGCGGGGATCGAGAAGCCGGCCATCTCGGCGCCGTAGTAGCGGCGGGCATAGAGCACGGCGCTCACCGTATCCGTGCCCATGAAATTGACGAGATGCGCCGCCCCGCCGATGCCGGCCTGCTCGAAGCTCGTCGTCCCGCGTGCGCCAAAATCGTGCAGGCGGAAGGGCAGGACGGCGGCCGGGTCGTCGCAGGTCTTCTCCAGGATGGGCCGAATGATCTGCTTCACCTTGCGCGAATTGGAGGCGACCGTGCTCGGATACCAGATGGCGCGCAGCAGCGCCGTCTCGACATAGGAGGTGAGCCAGAAGCAGGCCGGGTCGGTATTGACGACCTGCGCCACCGGCACGCCGCGGCGCACCATGGTTCCCTCCGGCAGCGCCTCGATGAGCAGCGGCAGGTATCCGCCGTGCCTGTCGACGATATGCGTCCAGCCCTCGCGGTTGAACGGCAGGCCATGCGCCGTCACGATCGCCTCGGCCTCGTCGATATCCTGCATCGTCACCGGTTTCGACAGATATTCCTTGAGGAACATCTGCAGCCCGAAGAACAGCACTTCCGGATGATCGGAATGGCCGCGCGCCTCGACATAGGAGGAGATCGCCCGCGTTTGCGGCGGATATTGCAGGTAGTGGCTGAACTTGTAGCTGTCGGTGTTGAGGATGAGGTTGGTGAGGTTCATCGATGGGTCTCCGCCGCATCCGCGGCCCGCAATGCGGCAAGATTTACGCGAGCCGGCCATGAGGGGCAAGGTCGGGATGAGCCGGAAATTCCGCCCGGCAATGCTGCAGGTGCGAAGCTTTTCGCCCAGCATTAGCATTTCCTTAACCCTGAAATGCCAATTGTAAGGGCCAGCAGTTGTTCGTGATATCGGGGCTCCCGTCCGGCGCGGCCAGCGTTTCCGCGCCCTGCCGGACCATCCGCAGCCCTCCCGCATGAAATGCCCGGTCCACCGGGCCGAAAGCTCGATACTTCGCAGCGTCGCGCATGATGCGCCATCCGACGGACAGATGGAACATGGGCAGGCCTGCGATGCGGACGGCATCGGCCAGGACAGACAGGAGGCAGGCATGCTGCCGCGCGTGGCACCGACGACCGGGATATCGCAGCCCTCCCCC
Organism: Shinella sp.; assembly: GCA_039812945.1. Taxonomy (GTDB): domain Bacteria; phylum Pseudomonadota; class Alphaproteobacteria; order Rhizobiales; family Rhizobiaceae; genus Shinella. The sequence continues at coordinate 5,412 of JBDHSZ010000072.1, read as the reverse complement.
CAGGCGGGCGCGGCGGCCGATGCCGCCGTCAAGCCGCAGCCTTCCGCCGCCGCCATCGCCAATCTGCGGGCGGAGGTCCTGCTCCGCCTCATCGAGACGATGCTGAAGCACATGCCCCGCACGGCGGAGCCGGATCCGGGCCGGAACCTTCTCGAAACGCTGCTCTCCGCGCTCAAGACCCTGCCGGGGAGCGAGGGCGAAAGGGCGCGCAAGCTCGCCGACATCATCGCCAGGCTACCGCCGGAGCTTCGTCCGAGCGTCGAGAAGCTGATGGGCACCGTGCTGTCCGCCGTGCCGACGCGCAGCCTCGTGGAGATCGTGCGCAATCCGAACGGGCCGGACGCGCTGAAGCTCGCCGCTCTGCTGTCGGCCGGCCTCCAGCCCGACGACCTTCCCGGCGCCGAGCGCCAGGCCAGGCCGGTCGGCCTCACCGCCCAGCAGCTCGCCGCCGTCGGCCGCCACGGCGCGCAACAGGCCGGGCAAGTGCCCGGCGACGCCCGCATTCTCCAGACGGCGCTGAAACGCCTCTTCGATCTCGACGGCGGCGGCAAGCCGCGCCCCGCCGGCGACGGCGCGGCATCCGCAGGGGCGGACCGTTCCACGGTGGAGACGAGCAGCGCCGCCCGCCCGCCGACCCTCGCCGCCAGGGCAAGCGACCAGCGGCCAGTGGACGCGGCGCAGGCGGCGATCCGCCATCAGGGCGGCGCGGAGGAGATCGAGACGACGCCGCCGATCCCGAAGCACGAGGAGGTGTCCGCCAAGGGGCAGATAGCCGATCCGGCCGGGCGGGCGCTCGCCCGCGGCGTGCTGGAGGCCGTGGCGCGCGATGCTCCCTCCGCCCAGTTGATGCAGGCGGTCGCGCAACTGATGGAGAACCTTTCACCGGAAGAGGCGACCATCCTCAAGGCGCTGCTCGAACGGCCGCTCGACCCGGCGATCGAGCAGGAACTGGCGCTGATGGTCGGCGAGCACGCGGAAGACGGCGAAGCCCCCGCAATCGCCGCGGAAAAGGCCCGCAGCGAAACCGCACAGCAGGCGGCCCTGCAACGCCCGGCCGCGCAAGAGGACGAAGCCCTGCCGCTACCGCAAGCCCGCAATGCCGCGCTACCCGCCGCCGTGGCCGAGGTGCTGCCGGACAGGCTGCCGCCCGCGGCGATCCTGCGCGACGGTGTGCCCCTCGCCTTCGTGCCCTATCTTCCGGCCGAGCAGGAGGTCGCATGGCCGGAGAGCCGTGAGGCCGAGGAGGAGGAAGAGGCAAGCGGGGACGAGCCGGACGGCGACGAAAGCGAGGGCGAAGCGGACGCCGAGCCCGACGGCGGCGAAGGAGAGCCGGAGAGCGCCGACATGGCGCGAAGGCGCGAGAAGACGGCGGAGATGGTCGGCGTCATCGAGCCCGGCCTCGTCTTCTACCAGAAACTCGGCGACTACTGGACCTGAATGAAAAAGCCCGCGGAGATCGCTCTCCGCGGGCCTTTTATTTCGTAAGCGAAGGCTTACTCGGCGTTGTTGCGGTTCTTCAGAGCCGCGCCGAGGATGTCGCCGAGCGAAGCGCCCGAGTCGGACGAACCGAACTGTGCGACGGCTTCCTTCTCTTCGGCGATTTCCAGCGCCTTGATCGAAAGCTGGATCTTGCGATCCTTCTTCGAGAAGTTCAGGACGCGGGCGTCGACGGTCTGGCCGACCGAGAAACGCTCCGGACGCTGCTCGTCACGGTCACGCGACAGGTCGCCGCGACGGATGAACGCGGTGATGTCCTCGTGGTTGACCAGCTTCACCTCGATGCCGCCATCGTTGACCGCGATGACTTCAGCCGAGACGACGGCGTTCTTGCGCAGGTCCCCGGAAGCGGCAGCTTCGCCGACCGAATCGCGGCCGAGCTGCTTGATGCCGAGCGAGATGCGCTCCTTGTCGACGTCCACATCGAGAACGACAGCCTTGACGACGTCGCCCTTGTTGAACTCCTCGATGACCTGCTCGCCCGGACGGTTCCAGTCGAGGTCCGACAGGTGCACCATGCCGTCCACGTCGCCGTCGAGGCCGATGAACAGGCCGAACTCGGTCTTGTTCTTGACTTCGCCTTCGACTTCCGTGCCGGCCGGGTGGCTGTGCGCGAAGGCCTGCCACGGGTTCTCGAGGGTCTGCTTGAGACCGAGCGAGATGCGGCGCTTCGTCGGGTCGACTTCGAGAACGACGACGTCGACTTCCTGGCTCGTGGACAGGATCTTGCCGGGGTGCACGTTCTTCTTGGTCCAGGACATCTCGGAGATGTGGATCAGGCCTTCGATGCCCGGCTCCAGCTCGACGAACGCACCGTAGTCGGTGATGTTCGTGACGGTGCCGGAGATCTTCTTGCCGACCGGGTACTTCGTGCCGATGCCATCCCACGGATCCGACTCGAGCTGCTTCATGCCGAGCGAGATGCGGTGGGTTTCCTGGTTGATGCGGATGATCTGAACCTTGACCTGCTGGCCGATGGACAGGATCTCCGACGGATGGTTGACGCGGCGCCAGGCCATGTCGGTGACGTGCAGCAGGCCGTCGATGCCGCCGAGGTCGACGAACGCACCGTAGTCGGTGATGTTCTTGACGACGCCGTCAACAACCTGGCCTTCTTCGAGGTTCTGAACGATTTCAGAACGCTGCTCGGCGCGCGACTCTTCCAGAACCGTGCGGCGCGAAACGACGATGTTGCCGCGACGCTTGTCCATCTTGAGGATTTCGAAGGGCTGCGGGTTGTGCATGAGCGGCGTGACGTCGCGGATCGGACGGATGTCGACCTGCGAACGCGGCAGGAAGGCGACGGCACCGTCGAGATCGACGGTGAAGCCACCCTTGACCTGGTTGAAGATGACGCCTTCGACGCGCTCGCCGGCTTCGAACTTGACTTCGAGCTTGGCCCAGCTCTCTTCGCGGCGAGCCTTTTCGCGCGACAGAACGGCTTCACCAAGCGCGTTCTCGATGCGCTCGACATAGACCTCGACTTCGTCGCCGACCTTCAGCGTGCCGTCCTTGGACTTGGCGCCGAATTCCTTCAGCGGAACGCGACCTTCAACCTTGAGGCCGACGTCGACGATGGCGACGTCCTTCTCGATCGCGGTAACGATGCCCTTGGCGACATAGCCTTCGGCGAGATCGTTCGTGGCGAAGGATTCCTGCAGAAGGGCTGCGAAATCGTCGCGCGTGGGGTTTGCTTGAGACATTGAAACTCCTGATGTGCCGATGGCACGGGCGCCGGGGGTTAGCGTTGGTGATGAACGAGGCGCTATCCGCTGCCCTGGGGCAGCAAATCCGGCGCGGGGACAGGCCTTGCTCTTATGTTTCGCAACACCGGACGGAAAACCGCTTGCGCAGTTTTCCTGGCGTTACTGGTGCTTCAATGCGGCGTCGATGAACGACTTTGCCGCGGAAAACGCCGCCTCTATACTCATTTCCGAGGTATCGAGCAAGTGCGCATCGTCAGCGGGCTTCAACGGACTGTCCGCCCGGCCCATGTCGCGCTCGTCACGGCGGCGGATATCGTCGAGGATCGTGCCGTAATCGGCCACCCCGCCGCCGGCGACGATCTCGTCGTAGCGGCGCTTCGCGCGCACCTCGGCCGAGGCCGTGACATAGAGCTTCACCGGCGCATCCGGGCAGACGACCGTGCCGATGTCGCGGCCGTCGAGCACCGTGCCGGGCTCGCGCGCGGCAAAGCCGCGCTGCGCCTCGACCAGCGCCCGGCGCACCGAGGGCATGACCGCGATCTTCGAGGCCGCCTCGCCGATGGCGTGGGCGGAGAGCACCGCGCGGTCGAGGCCGGAAAGATCGAGGTTCTGCGCCACCTCCGCCGCCACCGCCTCGTCGTCGAGCGGCAGGCCGCGGTCCAACAGGGCCTTGGCCGTCGCCCGGTAGGTCAGCCCCGTATCGAGGTGATGGAAGCCGTATTCCTCCGCAAGGCGGCGGGACAGCGTGCCCTTGCCGGCGGCGGCGGGGCCGTCGATGGCGATGGTGAAGGTCATCGGGCGGGCTTCACGTCGGAAAGCTCGATCCGCGCGCCGAGGCCGGTCATCAGGTCCATGAATTCCGGGAAGCTGGTGGCGATCATGGTGGCGTCGTCCACCGTGACGGGATTCTCCGAAACGAGGCCCATGACGAGGAAGCTCATGGCGATGCGGTGGTCGAGATAGGTCGCGACGGCCGCGCCCGCGGCATTGCCGAGGCCCTTGCCGTCCGGGCGGCCGCGCACGACGAGCGAGGCCTCGCCCTCGTCGCAATCGACGCCGTTGAGCTTGAGGCCGTCGGCGACGGCCGAAAGCCGGTCGCTTTCCTTGACGCGCAGCTCCTCGAGGCCGTTCATCACGGTCGTGCCCTCGGCGAAGGCGGCGGCGACGGCCAGCACCGGATATTCGTCGATCATCGACGGCGCGCGGTCTTCCGGCACGCTCACGCCCTTGAGCGAAGACGAGCGCACGCGCAGGTCCGCCATGTCCTCGCCGCCGGCAAGGCGCGGGTTGAGAATCTCGATATCGGCGCCCATCTCCTGCAGCGTCAGGATGAGGCCGGTGCGGGTCGGGTTCATCAGCACGTTGAGGATGGTGACGTCCGAGCCCGGGACGAGCAGCGCCGCGACCAGCGGGAAGGCCGTCGAGGACGGGTCGCCCGGCACGTCGATGACCTGGCCGGTCAGCTTGCCGCGGCCTTCGAGCCGGATGGTGCGTACGCCGTCAGCATCCGTATCCACGGTGAGATTCGCGCCAAAACCCTGCAGCATCTTCTCCGTATGGTCGCGCGTCATGATCGGCTCGACGACGGTGGTGATGCCGGGCGTGTTGAGGCCGGCGAGCAGCACGGCGGACTTCACCTGGGCGGAGGCCATCGGCACGCGATAAGTGATCGGCGTCGGCGTTTTCGGCCCGCGCAGCGTCACCGGCAGGCGGTCGCCCTCGGCGGAGATGACCTGCACGCCCATTTCGCGCAGCGGGTTCAGCACACGACCCATCGGGCGCTTGGTCAGCGAGGCGTCGCCGACGAAGGTGGAATCGAAATCGTAGACGCCGACGAGGCCCATGGTCAGGCGGCAGCCGGTGCCGGCATTGCCGAAGTCGAGCGGCGCCTGCGGCGCCAGCAGCGCGCCGTTGCCGACGCCGTAGATGATCCAGGTATCGCCGTCCTTGCGGATCTTCGCGCCCATGGCCTGCATGGCCTTGCCCGTGTTGATGACGTCCTCGCCCTCGAGCAGGCCCGTGATGCGCGTCTGACCGCTCGCCAGGCCGCCGAACATGAAGGAGCGGTGCGAGATCGACTTGTCGCCGGGAATGCGGACGGTTCCGGAAAGGCCGGAGGATCTGCGGGCGGTTGCGGGACGGGCACTGGCGCCGTGCGACATGGGCGTCTTCCTTATTGTATCACGGCTCCCCGGCGGGATCGTCCAGG
>JBDHSZ010000071.1:0-16467 GCA_039812945.1 Shinella sp. | reverse complement strand
TACACCTGCTACACGACGAGCCAGAACCCGCATGTCGCGCGCCTCGTCATGAGCGCCTTCTACAATGTCGCGCCGGAGAACAAGCTGAGGGTGATCGCGCCCGATGTCGGCGGCGGCTTCGGCTCGAAGATCTTCATCTATCCGGAGGAGGTCACCTGCCTGTGGGCCTCCAAGCGCGCGGGCGTTCCCGTCAAGTGGACGGGCGACCGCACCGAGGCGTTCCTTTGCGACGCCCACGGCCGCGACCATGTCTCGAGCGTGAAGATGGCCTTCGACGCGGACAACCGCATCACCGGCCTGAAGGTCGACACCGTCGCCAATTTCGGCGCCTATATGTCGCTCTTCTCCTCCTCGGTGCCGACCTATCTCTATGCGACGCTGCTGTCCGGCCAGTACGACATCCCGGCCATCCACGCCAATGTCCGCGCCGTCTATACCAACACCTCCGTCGTCGACGCCTATCGCGGCGCCGGCCGGCCGGAAGCGACCTACCTGATCGAGCGCACCATCGAGACGGCGGCGCGCGAGCTCGGCGTCTCGCCGGCGGAGCTTCGCCGCATCAACTTCATCCGCGCCTTCCCCCACCAGACGCCGGTCATCATGAACTATGACGCCGGCGACTACGAGGCCTCACTGGAAGCGGCCATGGCGGCCGCCGACTGGAACGGCTTTCCCGCCCGCAAGGCCGAGGCCGCAAGCCGCGGCATGAAGCGCGGCATCGGCATGAGCTGCTATATCGAGGCCTGCGGCATCGCGCCGTCCGCCGCGGTCGGCTCGCTCGGCGCCGGCGTCGGCCTGTGGGAATCGGCGGAGGTGCGCGTCAACGCCGTCGGCACGATCGAGGTGCTGACCGGCTCGCACAGCCACGGCCAGGGCCACGAGACCACCTTCGCCCAGCTCGTCGCCGACCGCTTCGGCGTGCCGCTCGACAGCGTCTCCATCGTGCATGGCGACACGGACAAGGTGCAGATGGGCATGGGCACCTACGGCTCGCGCTCCGGCGCGGTCGGCATGTCGGCCATCGTCAAGGCGCTCGACAAGGTGGAGGCCAAGGCCAAGAAGATCGCCGCCCATCTCATGGAGGCCGACGAGAGCGACATCGTCGTCGAGAACGGCGCGCTCAAGGTCGCCGGCACCGACAAGTCGGTGCCCTGGTTCCAGATGGCGCTCGCCGCCTATACGGCGCACAACCTGCCGTCCGGCATGGAGCCGGGCCTCAAGGAGGGCGCCTTCTACGACCCGGCCAACTTCACCTTCCCGGCCGGATGCTACATCTGCGAGGTCGAGATCGACCCAGAGACCGGCAAGACCGAGGTCGCGCAATTCGTCGCCGCCGACGACTTCGGCAACATCATCAACCCGATGATCGTCGAGGGCCAGGTGCATGGCGGCATCGCCCAGGGCATCGGCCAGGCGCTGCTGGAGGGCGTGCACTACGACCCCGACACCGGCCAGCTCCTGACGGCGAGCTACATGGACTACACCATGCCGCGCGCCGACGACCTGCCCTCGTTCCAGCTCTCGCACCAGCTCACGCCCTGCCCGAACAATCCGCTCGGCATCAAGGGCTGCGGCGAGGCCGGCGCCATCGGCTCGCCGCCGGCGCTGATGAACGCCATCACCGACGCCATCGGCAACAACGACCTCACCATGCCCGCGACGCCCCAGAAGGTCTGGGCGGCGCTGGCGGCAAGCAACTGACGGGAGGAAGCCATGTACGCAACGAACTACCATCGCGCCTCCTCCCTCGCCGAGGCCGTCAAGCTGCAGTCGTCGTCCGACGAGGCGAAATACGTCTCCGGCGGCATGACGCTGATCCCGACCATGAAACAGCGGCTCGCCGCGCCCTCCGACCTCGTCGACCTTCGCCACGTCGCCGAGCTGAAGGGCATATCCGTCAACGGCGGCAGGGTGCGCATCGGCGCCGGCACGACCCATTACGAGGTCTCGACCTCGGCGGAGCTCAAGGCCGCCTGCCCGGCGATCTGCCATCTCGCCGCCCATATCGGCGACCCGCATGTGCGCCACATGGGCACGATCGGCGGCTCCATCGCCAACAACGACCCGGCGGCGGACTATCCCGCCGCCATGCTGGCGCTCTCGGCGACGATCGTCACCGACCGGCGCGAGATCCCCGCCGAAGCCTTCTTCACCGGCCTCTTCGAGACCGCCCTGGAGGACGGCGAGATCGTCGTCGCCGTCGCCTTCGACGCCCCGGCCAAAGCCGCCTATGCGAAATTCCCGAACCCGGCCTCGCGCTACGCCATGGCCGGCGTCTTCGTGGCGAAGACGTCGGACGGCGGCGTGCGGGTGGCGGTGACGGGGGCCGGCTCCAACGGCGTGTTCCGCCATGACGGGCTGGAGAAGGCGCTTGCCGCCGACTGGTCGGCGGATGCCGCTTCCGGCGTGACGGTGGACGCGACGGACCTGCTCTCGGACCTCCACGGCAGCGCCGAATACCGCGCGAATCTCGTGAAAGTCATGGCCAAGCGGGCGGTCGCGGCCGCCTGACCCTCGAAAAAATTGAAACTGTTCGACTAAAAGGACGATTGAGGCCGTCCTTTTTTCGTGCAGACTTGACATGCATCAATAGGAAATGGCCATGTGCAGGCTAGGATAGATTGGAATGGTTCAAAGGTGAAACCATTTGCCGCAGCGCGGGCCGTTGCGGCGAAAGGGCGCCTGATATAGCCGTTTGACGACCTGCCAACGATGACGAGACGTCCGGGTTCCGCCGGACTGGAGACTCCGGATGGACTTCGAGACCTACTTCAAGAACGAGCTGGACGGCCTGCATCAGGAAGGCCGCTACCGTATCTTCGCCGACCTGGAGCGCCAGAAGGGCAATTTCCCCCGCGCGACCCGCCACACGGCGGACGGCATCCAGGACGTCACGGTCTGGTGTTCGAACGACTATCTCGGCATGGGCCAGCACCCCAAGGTCACCGAGGCGATGAAGAACGCCATCGACCAGTGTGGCGCCGGTGCCGGCGGCACCCGCAACATCTCCGGCACCAATCACCACCACGTCCTGCTCGAGCGCGAGCTCGCCGACCTGCACGGCAAGGAGGCGGCGCTGCTCTTCACCTCGGGCTATGTCTCGAACTGGGCCGCGCTCGGCACGCTCTGTTCCAAGATCCCGGGCATCATCTGTTTCTCCGACGCCGGCAACCACGCCTCGATGATCGAGGGCATCCGCCACTCGAAATGCGAGCGCGTGATCTGGAAGCACAACGACCTCAAGGACCTCGAAGCCAAGCTCGCCGCCGCCGATCCGAAGGCGCCGAAGCTGATCGCCTTCGAATCGGTCTATTCGATGGACGGCGACATCGCCCCCATCAGGGAAATCTGCGACCTCGCCGACAAATACGGCGCGATGACCTATCTCGATGAAGTGCACGCCGTCGGCATGTACGGCCCGCGCGGCGGCGGCATCGCCGAGCGCGAAGGCCTGATGCACCGCCTCACCCTGATCGAGGGCACGCTCGGCAAGGCCTTCGGCGTCATGGGCGGCTATATCGCCGGCTCGGCGGCGCTGTGCGACTTCGTGCGCTCCTTCGCCTCCGGCTTCATCTTCACCACCTCGCTGCCGCCGGCCATCGCCGCCGGCGCCTGCGCGGCGATCCGCCACTTGAAGGAAAGCCAGGTCGAGCGCTTCGCCCATCAGGAGCGCGTACGGCGCCTGCGCTCGATGCTCGACCGCAACGGCATCCCGCACATGCCGAACCCCAGCCATATCGTGCCGGTCCTGGTCGGCGACGCCGCCAAGTGCAAGTGGATCTCGGATCTGCTGCTCGACAATTTCGGCATCTATGTCCAGCCGATCAACTACCCGACCGTGCCGAAGAAGACCGAGCGCCTGCGCATCACCCCGACGCCGCTGCACACGGACGCCGATATCGACCATCTGGTCGGCGCGCTGCATTCGCTCTGGTCGCGCTGTGCGCTGGCCCGCGCCGTGGCCTGATACGGCGAGACGAGAAGACGATCAGTCGATGAGCCCGGCAGCCACCTGCCGGGCTTCTTCGTCCGCGGCAAAGACATCGTCCATGGAAGCGGCCGGCGGCAGATGGGCGAGCCTGTCCATCACCGCCTCGGCGATATCCGCCATCGACAGGAAGCCGATGCGCCCCTCGACGAAGGCGTGGAACGCCACCTCCTCCGCCGCATTCATCACCGCCCCCTGCAGGCCGCCGCGCGTCAGCGCCGTGCGGGCGAGCCGGAGCGCCGGGAAGCGCACCTCGTCCGGCGCCTCGAAATCGAGCCGCGCCAGCTTTGCGAAATCCAGCCGCTCGACATCGAGCGCGGAGCGCTGCGGATAAGTCAGCGCATAGCCGATCGCCGTGCGCATGTCCGGCGCGCCGAGCTGCGCCAGCACCGAGCCGTCGACATAGCCGACCATGGAATGGATGATCGACTGCGGATGCACCACCACCTCGATCTGCTCCGGCCGCACATCGAAGAGATGCTTCGCCTCGATCATCTCCAGCGCCTTGTTGAACATGGAGGCGCTGCCGATGGAGATCTTCAGCCCCATCGACCAGTTCGGATGCGCCCGGGCGATATCCGCCGTGACGCCCGCCATCTGCGCGCGGCTCCAGGTGCGGAAGGGGCCGCCCGAGGCCGTCAGCACGATGCGCTCCACCGCATGGCGCTGGTCGTCCTCCAGCGCCTGGAAGATCGCGCTGTGCTCGCTGTCGACGGGAATGAGCCGCCCGCCGCCCTTCGCCACGGCCTCGACGAAGAGATCGCCGGCCGAAACGAGGCATTCCTTGTTGGCGAGCGCGATATCCGCGCCCTTCCTCGCCGCCGCCAGCGTCGGCGCGAGGCCCGCCGTGCCGACGATCGCCGCCATCACCCAATCCGCCTCGCCGGACGCCGCCTCCAGCAGCGCCGCGCGGCCCGCCGCCGCCTCGATGCCGCTGCCCGAAAGCGCCTCCTTCAGCGCACCGTAACGGCGCTCGTCCGCCGTCACGGCCATGCGCGCGCCGCAGCCCCTCGCCTGCGCGGCGAGCAGGTCCACATTGCCGTTACCGGTCAGCGCCAGCACCTCGTAGCGCTCGCGTCCGCCGAGCTGGCGCACCACGTCGAGCGTACTGGTGCCGATGGAGCCCGTGGAGCCGAGGATGGTGATGCGGCGCTTCTGCCGCGCTTCAGGAGCCATGGTGGTTTCCGCAGTTTTCTTCTTGTCGAAGGATAGGCTCTACAGGCGAAAGACGCCTGCAACAAGTCGTCGAAATGCTGTAAAGCGAAGGCTGGGGACCGCATCTGGAACCCTTGGCTTGACCTTTTCGTCCGGTCGGCCATAACGTCCCGGCAAAGCGGTCTTCCGCCCCGACGCGATTGGAGAAATCTGTGCATCGACGCCTGAGAGTATGGACCCTCGCCTGCCTCGCCTTCCTGGCGGCAGCTCCGGCCTATGCCGACGAGCCGGTCCCGGGCGGCCTCGGCGGCACGTGGCTGGCCGAGGACATCGGCGGCAACGGCGTCATCGACGACCTGCAGACGACGCTGGAGATCAAGCCGGACGGCTCCTACGGCGGCAATGGCGGCTGCAACACCTATCGCGGCAAGCTGAAGGTGCAGAACGGCAACATCGCCTTCGCCCCGGCCGCCGCGACGCGCAAGATGTGCGCGCCCGCCATCATGGACCAGGAGCAGAAGTTCTTCGACGCCCTCGGCACCGTGATCTCCTGGAAGCTGGAGAACGGCATCCTGCACCTGACGGGCAAGGAAGGCGCGCCCGCCATCCGCCTCGCCGCGCTCAAGAACAACACGGACGTCGTCATCCGCCTGCCGGGCCCCGAGCAGAGCGTGGCGCGCGAGACGCTGACCTACCAGTGCGACGCCGAGCAGCGCATCAGCGTCGAATATATCAATGTCGGCGCCAATTCGCTCGCCGTGCTGCGCATCGGCGAGGAGACGGTGATCGCCGCCAACGTCATCGCCGCCTCGGGCGCCAAATATGCCGGCGGCCATCACGAATGGTGGACCAAGGGCGACGAGGCGACGCTCTACGACCTGACGAAGGGCGAGAACGCGCCGGGCGTCAACTGCCGCAAGACCGGCTGACCGCCGGCCTAAAAGCGAGAGGGAAACCGGCATGCCCACGTTCCACGTCGGCCAGAAGGTCGTCTGCATCAACGACCGCTTCAAGAACGTCTCCATCGACCAGGGCATCCGCAAGGGACAGGTCTACACCGTCCGCTGGTCCGGCCACTATCGCCACTATGTCGACGGCGATTTCTACGGCATCAAGCTGATGGAGCTCTATCGCGGCAAGGACGACGGCCCGGAAGGCTACGGCGCCGTGGACATGCCCTTCCGCGCCAGCCGCTTCCGCCCGCTCGTCTCCGACCGCATCCGCGGCATGCTCGGCCTCAAGGCCCCGGTGCCGAAGAAGGTCGTCAGCAAGCCGTCGATCGTCCCGTCCGTCCGCGCCAGGCCGCGCGTCGTCACGCCGGAGCGCGAGACGGAAGACGTCTGAGATCGTTAGGGAAGGCCTCCGCCGGCAGCGTCGCTCCCGGCGCAAGAGGATAGCATTCCCCGGCACAACCGCAACTAGGCGTTCTGCTAGGTTACCGCCCGAATCCGGCAATGGTACACTTTCCAAAGCCTTGGAAAGGAGGACCCCCATGCTGGAACAACGATTCAATACGCCGGCCGGCAAGCTGCGGCTTGTCGAAATCCTTAAAGGAAACAAACTCGTCGGGGGCGACTCCGCACTCGCCGAGGCTCTCGCGGAACAGGGCGCGCCGGTCAGCTTCCAGACGGGCGAGAAAGTGATCGTCGAGGGCGACACCAGCGACACGCATGCCTATTTCGTCGTCTCCGGGCAGTTCGCGGTGAAGATCTCGGGGCAGACCGTCGCCGTCAAGCAGTGGCGGGACCACTTCGGCTTCATGGAGGCGATCTCGCCGGCCTTGCCGCGCTCCGCCGAGGTCGAGGCGATGGAGCCCTCGCTCGCGCTCCGCCTCAGGAGCGACCCGCTCGAGCAGGTGGCGGGCAAGTTCCCGGCCCTCTACCGCAACTACGCCGGCGAGCTGGTGCTGCGCATCAACCATAGCAACAAGCTTTACCGCACCACCGTGAACCCGGTCCCCCGGGTCATCATCTTCTCCTCGGCGGAATCCCTGAATTGCGCGCTCGGTGTGCAGCACGCCCTGTCCGTCTGCGGCGGATGCGAGGCCACCACCTGGAGCGCCGGCATATTCAGCCCGTCCTCGATGACGCTGCCCACCCTCATCGACCAGATGGACGAATTCGACTTCGCCATCGCCGTGACCGCCGCCGACGACGCCACGACGTCGCGCGGCCAGTGCTTCGGCTCGACCCGGGACAATGTCGTCTTCGAATTCGGGCTGGCCGTGGGACATTTGGGCCTGTCGAGATCCCTGTTGATGGTGCCGCGCGATCTCCACATGCCCTCGGACCTCAAGGGCCTCACGACCGTTCCCTACCAGTTCGAGACGGGCGCCCGCGAGGCGGAATCGCTGCTTCCGGCCTGCACCGAGATTCGCCGTCATATCCAGAAACTGGGGCCGCGTATCAAGGCCGCGAAGCGATGGCCGGCATAAGGCTCGACCGCCCCTTCCGCTGAAACCCGCATCGGCGGGTTTCCATGGTGATCCCGCCGCGATTCGAACGCGGGACCCCCAGATTAGGAATCTGGTGCTCTATCCTGCTGAGCTACGGGACCACTGACTGCACCCATACAAAAGCTGCGGCGCGAAGCCAAGCGATTTTCGGGCTTGCACCCTGCGAGTTCCATAGGGAACAGCCCGGCGGCCGGGGACATGAGACATTCGGTCCATGGGATGGAGATGGCTTCATCCACATGAACCCGGAGGAGAATGTCTCATGCGCAAGATCGTGCTTTCCGCTGTCGTCGTAACCGTCGCAGCGCTGTCCTTCGCCGCCCCCTCCAGGGCCGGCGACATCTCGATCGGCATCGGCTTCGGCGGCGGCTGGGGTCACGGCCACCACGGCCATGGCTGGGGCCACGGCTCTCAGGTCACCTTCTACGGTGAAGACGACTACGGCTACGACTGCTTCTGGAAAAAGAAGAAGCGCTACGACAAGTGGGGCAACGTCGTGATCAAGAAGGTCCGCATCTGCCGCTGATCCGTCCCCCCGACCTCCCCGACTTGCCCGGCTGCGCGTCCCCGCCGGCCGGGCTTTTTCGTCAGGCGGAAAGCCGGCTTTCGGCGAGCTTCACCCAATAGGTCACGCCATGCGGGATGACGTCGTCGTTGAAGTCATAGGCCGGGTGATGCAGGTTGGCCGTGTCGCCGTTGCCGACGAAGATGAAGGCGCCCGGGCGGGTCTCCAGCATGTAGGAGAAATCCTCCCCGCCCATCATCGGCGCGAGCGACGGGTCGACCGCCGCGTCCCCGGCGATCTCGCGCGCCACCGCGATGGCATGGCCGGTCTCCTCCGCATGGTTCACGGTGACGGGGTAGTTGCGGTGGTAAACGACCGTGATCTCCGCGCCGTGGGCGGCGGCAAGGCCGGCGCAGATCTGCCGGATGCGGGCTTCCGCCTCCTCGCGCATCTCCGGGCTCAGCGTGCGCACCGTGCCGGCGAGCTGTGCCTCCTCGGGGATGACGTTATGGGCGAAACCGGCATGGAACTTGGTGACGGAGACGACGAGCGAGGCGATCGGGTCCGCGACGCGCGAGGCGATGGTCTGCAACGCCGTCACCAGATGCGCGCCGATGACGACGGGATCGACCGTCTTGTGCGGCATCGCCGCATGGCCGCCGCGGCCCTTGACCTCGATGTTGAACTCGTCCGTCGCCGCCATGATCGGGCCGGGGCGCGTGCCGAAGGAGCCGACCGGCATGCCCGGCAGGTTGTGCATGCCGTAGACCTCGGCGATGCCGAAGCGCTCCATCATGCCGTCCTTGACCATCTCGTGGCCGCCGCCGCCGCCCTCTTCGGCCGGCTGGAAGATGACCGCGACATTGCCGCTGAAATTGCGCGTCTCGGCAAGGTATTTCGCCGCGCCGAGCAGCATGGCCGTGTGGCCGTCATGGCCGCAGGCATGCATCTTGCCCTTGACCGTGGACGTCCAGGGCTTGCCGCTCGTCTCCTCGATAGGCAGCGCGTCCATGTCGGCGCGGAGCCCGACGGTGCGCCCCTCGCCCTTGCCGCGGATCAGGCCGACGACACCCGTGCGGCCGATGCCGGTGACGATCTCGTCCACGCCGAATTCGCGCAGCTTCCCGGCGACGAAGGCGGCGGTCTTCTCCACGGCGAAGAGCAGTTCGGGCTCGCGATGGATCTGTCTGCGCCAGCCGGCGATTTCATCCTGCATTTCCGCGGCACGGTTGAGAATGGGCATGCGTTGCTTCCTGTCGTTTCGGCCGTAAAATTCGGCCATCTCCATTCGATGGCTTTGCCATCACGGTGCCATATAGGTTAAATAGGGCGACGGTTCGAGACAACTCCCGATTTCGAGGACAGACCCCTTGCAGACGAACGGACGAACGACGCGCCGGAGCGCACCGCTTCTGGGCTCCGCCCTGCTCATCGCAGCCTCCTTCCTGGCAACCTCGGCGACGGCCGCTCCGCGCATGCTGGTGGACGTCAACACGCTGAAGGTCATCGAGCACGAGGATGCCTTCCAGCGCTGGTATCCGGCCTCGCTCACCAAGCTGATGACCGCCTACACCGTGTTCAGCGCCATCAAGGCCGGCGAGCTGACGCTGGACAGCCCGGTCGTGATGAGCAAGCACGCCGCCGCCGAGCCGCCGAGCAAGATGTATTTCAAGCCCGGCCAGAGGATGACGCTCGACAGCGCGCTGAAGATCATCCTCGTCAAGTCGGCCAACGACGTCTCCGTGGCGATCGCCGAATCGGTCTCCGGCTCGGAAGAGGCCTTCGTCGCCCGCATGAACGCCGAGGCGCGGCGCATCGGCATGAGCTCGTCGCATTTCATCAATCCGAACGGCCTGCCGGGCAAGGGCCAGTACACCACGGCGCGCGACCTCGCCGTGCTCGCCGTGACGCTCAAGCGCGAGTTCCCGCAATATTCGTCCTATTTCGCGCTCGAGGGCTTCACCACCGGCAAGAAGCAATATCCGAACTACAACATGCTGATCGGCCGCTTCGACGGCGCCGACGGCATGAAGACCGGCTTCATCTGCGCCTCCGGCTTCAACCAGGTCTCCTCCGCCACGCGCAACGGCCGCAGCGTCGTTTCGGTCGTGCTCGGCTCCGACAGTCTCGGCGCGCGGGCGGACATTTCCGCCGGCATGCTGGAGAAAGGCCTGACGATGCGCACCGGCAACGTGCCGACGCTCGGCCAGCTCCGCCCCTATGGCGAGACGCGCGACGTCGTCGCCGACGTTTCCCAGGAGATCTGCTCCAAGCACGCCGCCAAGATCCGCAGCGAAGGCCGCGACGAGGCCGGCCGCCAGAAACTGGCCTCGCCCTATATCCACGAGCTCAACCGCCCGCTGAAGCTCGTCTTTGCCGGCCTCATGGACGGCGGCGACGCGGTCAAGACGGCCGGCAGCGACAAGGTCGCCCTCGGCGACATGGGCGATATCGCCAATGTGCCGATTCCGATCCCCCGCCCGGCATTCTGAACCGCCAGGCTCTGCTCTTCGCCGACGGATCGCTTCATCTAGTTGCGGTTGGCCTGCGATTTCTGACAGGAAGAACCATGACCCTCGCTGAGCGGCGCGTGCCGGTTTCCGTGCTGACCGGTTTTCTGGGCGCGGGCAAGACGACCCTGCTCAACCGGCTCCTGAAGGACCCGGCGCTGACGGACACGGCCGTCATCATCAACGAGTTCGGCGAGGTGGGCATCGATCACCTGCTGGTCGAGCAGTCGGGCGACGGCATCATCGAGCTGTCGGACGGGTGCCTGTGCTGCACGATCCGCGGCGAGCTGGTCGACACGCTGGCCGACCTCATGGACCGCATGCAGACCGGCCGGATCCAGCCGCTGAGGCGCGTGGTGATCGAGACGACCGGCCTTGCCGATCCCGCGCCGGTGCTGCAGGCCGTCATGGGCAACCCGATCCTCGCCCATTCCTTCAGCCTCGACGGCGTCATCACCGTGGTCGACGCCGTCAACGGCCTGTCGACGCTCGCCAACCATCCCGAGGCGGTCAAGCAGGTCGCCGTCGCCGACCGCATCCTCGTCAGCAAGACATCGCTGGCCGATGCCGCGACGCTGGAGGCCGTCCGGCGGGAGATCGCCGCGCTCAACCCGCGCGTTTCCGTCTGCGATATGGACACGCCCGGCCTCATCGGCCCGGACCTCCTCGCCAACGGCCTCTACGATCCCGGCAGCAAGACCGCGGACGTGCGCCGCTGGCTGCACGAGGAGGCGCATGATCATCATCACCACGAGGGCCACGGGCATCACGGACACCGGCACGCCCATGACGTCACCCGCCACGACGCGACGATCCGCTCCTTCAGCATCGTGCACGACCGCCCGGTCGATCCGATGGCGCTGGACATGTTCATCGATCTCCTGCGCTCGGCCCATGGTGAGAAGCTGCTGCGCATGAAGGGCATCGTCCTGATGTCGAACAATCCGGACCGGCCGCTGGTGCTGCAGGGCGTGCAGAGCGTCTTCCATCCGCCGGAACGGCTCGCCGCCTGGCCGGACGCCGCCGAGCGCCGCACGCGGCTGGTGCTGATCACCAGGGACCTGCCCGAAGCCTTCGTGCGCGAACTCTTCGACACCTTCACCGGGACGCCGCAAATCGACCGCCCGGACCGCGCGGCGCTCGCCGACAACCCGCTCGCCATACCGGGCCTCAAGTTCTGACCGTCAGGCCTTCTTGCGGATCAGGAAGCGGTGGCCGGCCTCGACCCGCTCGCTCGCTTCCAGCGCGTGGCCGTCTTCCCGGCAGAAATGCGGGATATCGATGACCGCGAGCGGATCGGTGGTCTCGACCCAGAGGCTGGCGCCGGCCGCCATGGCCGAAAGGCGCTTGCGCGCCTTCATCACCGGCAGCGGGCATTTCAGGCCGCGCAGGTCGTAGACCTCGGCGTCGTCATGTGCCGTGCCGAGGGTCATTTCTGCCAGAACTTCCAGAAGGGTTTCTTCTGCGCCTCCCCGGCGACCTCTACGTCCGGGTTCTGTTCCGGCACCGGCAGCGCGGCCCCCTCGGCAGGCTTTTCGGCCGTCTCGACGGGCGTGCGGGCCTCCTTGCGGGTCTCCTGCCGGCCGGCATCCTGCGTCGCGCCGGCGACGGGCTCCGCCTTGCGCGGCTCGGCGTCCTTGCTCCAGAGCTTCCAGAACGGCTTCTTCTCGGTCTTCTCGACGGCCGCGACGCCCGGATTTTCTTCCGGCACCGGCAGCGCGCCCGCGCCGCGCGCCTGCTTTTCCGCCTTCACGGCGGCGACGTCCGCGGCAAGGGCCTCGGCTTCCTTGACCTTGCGCTGCTCGGCGTCGAGCTTGGCCTGCTCGGCCTCCTGCCTGGCGCGCTCGGCGGCTTCGAGCTTGCGCTTCTCGGCCTCCTCGGCCCTGCGCTTCTCCGCCTCGATCTCGCGCTGCGTCATCAGCTTGCCGGCATCGAGCGAATTGCCGGTCGGCGCATAGGCGAGTTCCCGGCCCTTGCGCTGGTCGGCGACGATCGCCTTGCGCTGGGCCTCGGACGGCTCGACCCAGACGGTGCCGTCATATTTGGTCATCGCCTTGGCATAGGCCGTGGCATAGGTCTTGTTGTAGCTGCCGAGCGCCGCTTCCAGCGCGGCCGGCGTCGTCATCGCCGGACAGGCGCCGGAAGGCGAGAAGGGCTTGTCGGCCTGCTGGTTGAAGACATATTTCTTCTCGCAGACATTGACCTCCGGCGGGCGCTTCGTCACCTCGAAGTGATCGTAGCCGACCTTCAGCATCTTCCAGAACTCGATGTTCGGATTGTCGCGATGGCGCGCCATGTTCTCCGCCGTCATGCGGAAGGGGAAGGCCTGGAGCTGGATCGTCTTCTGCCCGCCGTCGAAGGCGTCGCGCGCGAAGGCGAAAATCTCCACCATCTGCTCGTCGGTCATCGAATAGCAGCCCGAGGAGGAACAGGCGCCATGGATCATCAGATGCGTGCCGCTGGCATTGTTGACCCGGTCATAGGCGTTCGGGAACCCGGTGTTGATCGCCAGATAATAGCTGGAATTCGGGTTCATGTTGGCCCGCGAGAGCGGATAGAAGCCTTCCGGCGCCTGCCGGTCGCCTTCCTTGGTCTTCGGGCCGAGCTTGCCGGACCAGGCGCAGATCTTGTAGTTGCGCACCAGCTTGAAGCGGTTCGCCCGGTCGGCCTTCCACAGCTCCAGCCGCCCCTCTTCCTTGAAGATGCGCAGCACCATCGGCGCGGAGCGGTCGATGCCCATGGAGGAGAGCTTGCTCAGCACGGCCGGCGAAAGCTGGTAGCCGGTCTTGCTCGACACCCGCGAGATGTCGACGTCGACCTTGTCGAACGAGTCGAGCGTCTCGTTGGTGCAGCCGGCGGCGGCCACGGCAAGGAGCGATACGGCGGCAAGAACGTTCAGGCGCATTGCGAGGGTCCGTCAACAATCGTCAGATCGCGATCCGTCACGCCGGTGGCGGGACGGACAGTCGTAACCGGCTTATACTTCATAAACTCTTAACCGGAAATTCTTTCGCGAGGCCGCCGGAAGCCCCCGGCCGTTTCAGACACAAGCAATGTGGCCGAGATTGGGCGGCGGCGGGGCGCTCAGAGCTGGCGGCCGATATTGAGGTAGCGCTGGCGGCGGTCGTTGCGAACCTGGTCGCCCGGCTTGGCCGTAAGGTCCTTGAGCGCGGCGGCGATGACGTCGCCCGTGCGGCCGATGACGGCGGCCGGATCGCGATGCGCGCCGCCGACCGGCTCGGGAATGATGCCGTCGATGACGCCGAGCGCCTTCAGGTCCTCCGCCGTGATCTTCATATTGCTCGCCGCTTCCTTGGCGCGGGTCGAATCGCGCCAGAGGATCGAGGCCGCGCCTTCCGGCGAGATGACGCTGTAGATCGCATGCTCCAGCATGTAGACCCGGTCGCCGGTGGCGATCGCGATCGCCCCGCCCGAGCCGCCCTCGCCGAGCACGACCGAGACGATCGGCACGCGCACATTGAGGCACATCTCCGTCGAGCGGGCGATGGCCTCGGCCTGGCCGCGCTCCTCCGCGCCGATGCCCGGATAGGCCCCGGCCGTGTCGATCAGCGTGATGATGGGCAGGCCGAAGCGGTCGGCCATCTCCATGACGCGGATCGCCTTGCGGTAGCCTTCCGGCCGGGCGCTGCCGAAATTGTGCTTGAGGCGCGACTTGGTGTCGTTGCCCTTCTCCTGGCCGATGATGGCGACGGCCTCGCCGCGGAACCGGCCGAGGCCGGCCTGGATCGCCTCGTCCTCGCCGAACTTGCGGTCGCCGGCCAGCGGCGTGAACTCTTCGAAGAGCTGCCCGGCGTAATCGACGAAATGCGGGCGCTGCGGATGGCGCGCGACCTGCGTCTTCTGCCAGGGCGACAGCTTGGTGTAGATATCGGCCATCGCCTCGCGGGCGCGCACCTCGAGCCGGCCGACCTCATCCGCCGTGTCGATGCTCTCATCTTCCTCGGCGAGCTTGCGAAGCTCGTGGATCTTGCCTTCGAGGTCGGAGATGGGCTTTTCGAAATCGAGGTAATTGTGCATGAGATACGTTTCCGATCGTTTGCTCAAACCGCGCCGAACTGCGATATGCCAAGAGGCCGGCGGCAGGCGGTGGGGGTCCTAATCCGGTTTTTTTGCCTGTTTGGCAAGGGGGTGATGGGTCTGAACCAGCTCGTGCAGCCGTTCTTCCAGCACATGCGTATAGATTTGTGTCGTGGAAATGTCCGAATGGCCGAGCAATTCCTGCACCGCGCGCAGGTCCGCGCCGTTCTGGAGAAGGTGGCTGGCGAAGGCATGGCGCAGCACATGCGGCGAAAGCGTCGCCGCCCTTATTCCCGCCCGTCCCGCCAGCGCCTTGAGGTCGCGGGCGAAAACCTGCCGGGGCAGATGCCCCTCCTTGCTTTGCGCCGGAAAGAGGAAGGCGCCCGCCGCCGGATCGTCGCCGATCTCCGCCGCCAGCGCCTCGCCATAGGCCTCCAGCGCCGAGACGGCGGCGCGCGACAGCGGCACCAGCCGCTCCTTGTTGCCCTTGCCCTTGACGACGAGGAAGCGCCCCGTCTGCGCCAGCACGCTGCCCGGCAGCGACACCAGCTCGCTGACCCGCATGCCCGTGGCGTAGAGCAGCTCGACCAGCGCATGCATGCGCCGCTTGAGAAGGAGATTGCCGCCCGGCTCCATCGCCTCCGCCTCCACGCGCTCGATCAGCCGGCCGACGTCGCCCACGCTCAGCGTCTTGGGCAGCGGGCGCCCCTTCTTCGGCGCGTCGAGGATGCCGGTCGGATCGTCGCCGCGCAGCCCCTCGCCATAGAGGAACTTGAAGAACTGCCTGAGCGCCGAAAGCCGCCGCGCCTGCGAGGAAGCGGCAAAACCCTGCCGGGCAAGATGGCCGAGATAGGCGCGCAGGTCGTCCGCCGCCGCCTCGGTCAGCCGCACGCCGCGCTCGTTCAGGAAGGATCGGGCGTCCTCCAGGTCGCGTTCGTAGGATTGCAGCGTGTTCGTCGCCGCGCCGCGCTCGGCGCTCATCATCTCGAGGAAGGATTCGACCTGTAGCGCGGACGGGTCCCTCATGGCGCGGGGTTCACCCGCTCGGAGGGGATGCGGATCGTCACCTCCCGCTCGGTCGGCTCGACGAAGGTGACCAGCGCCACCATCGTGCCGTAGATCGTCCCGGCGATCACGGCGCAGAAGAACAGGAAACGGAACAGGGTAGGCATGGCGCTCTCCGGGACGATGGCCCCTATATCGCCCCGCCATCGGCCGAGCGCAAGGGATGGATGACTTGACGCTTCCGGCGCTTTTGTCGATACGGGAGGAAGCGAAACCCCGGAAAGCGCCATGACCGAGCTGATCGAACCGGCCCCCCTCACGCTCGCCGCGCAGGCCCGCGCGGCGCTCGGCAAGCGCAACCTCGTGCTGATCGGCCTGATGGGCGCGGGCAAATCGGCCATCGGCCGCATGACGGCGCAGGCGCTCGGCGTCCCCTTCATCGATTCCGACCATGAGATCGAGCGCGTCTCGCGCATGTCGATCACCGATCTCTTCGCCGCCTATGGCGAGGCCGAGTTCCGCGCGCTGGAGACGCTGGTGATCAAGCGCATCCTTCGGACCGGCCCGCGCGTCGTCTCCACCGGCGGCGGCGCCTATGTCAACGAGAACACCCGCCGGCACATCAAGCGCGGCGGGCTCACCGTCTGGCTGAACGCCGATCTCGACGTGCTGTGGGAGCGCGTCAGCAAGCGCGACACCCGCCCGCTCCTGAAGACCGAGAACCCGCGCCAGACGCTGGAGAACCTCATGAACGCCCGTTACCCGATCTACGCGGAGGCCGACCTGACCGTGATGTCGCGCGACGTGAAGA
>JBDHSZ010000070.1:0-17015 GCA_039812945.1 Shinella sp. | reverse complement strand
ACCTGCAGACGCAGGGCTACGGCGAGCGCTTCCTGAAGGTGCGCACCGAGGCCGCCGAGCAGCAGAACCGCCGCGTCACCATCCGCCGCGTCACGACGCTGGTGCGCCCGGTCGCCCGCGCGAACTGACCGCGCCGGTCATGAAACAAAAAGGCCGCGGGAGAGATCCCGCGGCCTTTTCGCGTTTCGGTTCAGGCCGGTTTTGTCAGGCCCGTTACTGCCACCACGAAATCGGCGATGGCCTCGGTGTCGTCGAGGTCGAAGACGGGAAGCGCGGTGTCCGGCACCGGATGGTCGGCGGCGATGGCGGCGATGTGCGGGTCGGTGGGGGCGAGCGGCGTGCGGTTGGCCGCGTCCAGACGGCGGGCCTCGATCTTCGCGATCGGCTCGCGCTTGTAGCCCTCGATCAGCACGAGGTCGCAGGGGGCGAGGCGGGCGAGGATCTCCTCGAAGAACGGCTCCGGCGCGCCGCGTAGTTCGTGCATGATGGCATAGCGCGTGCCGGAGACGATGGTGACCTCGTGCGCGCCGGCCTGCCGGTGGCGGTAGCTGTCGGCGCCGACCTTGTCGATGTCGAAATCGTGGTGGGCATGCTTGATGGTCGAGACGCGGTAGCCGCGGGCGACGAGTTCCGCCACCAGCCGGACGGCAAGGCCCGTCTTGCCGGAATTCTTCCAGCCCGCGATGCCGAAGATCTTCGGTCGTGTCATCGTTCCAGCACCCAGAGCCAGTTCTCCGCCGCGTCGAGATCGTCGGGCGTATTGATGTTGAAGAAGGGGTCGAAGGCGCCGCGCGGCGTCTCGACGGAGGGGAAGGCGACCTCCCGCGCCTGATGGCGCTCCAGGTAGCTGCGCACGCGCAGCGCCCCGCCGCCGGCAAGCCAGGCCGCAAGGTCGTCCATCAGCGTGACGGGCCAGAGCGCGAAGACGGGATGCGGGCCGCCCGCCGAGCGGGCATAGGCGATGCGGCCGGGCGCATCGACGGCGGCGGAGAGCCGGGCGACGAGATCGGCGGGGAAGAAGGGGCTGTCCGTCGGCACCGTCGCGACATGGCTCGCCTCGGGATGGAAGCGTCTGGCATGGTCGAGGGCGGCGAGCACGCCGCCGAGCGGGCCGGCGCGCGAGGCGTCGAGATCGGCGAAGACCGGCAGTTCCTCGCCCGGCTCGAAGAGGACCGGGCCGTTGGCGTTGACGGCGAGCGCCAAGACTTGCGGGCGCAGCCGCCGGGCGGCGCGCTCGATGAGCGACAGGCCGCCGAGCCGGATGCGCGCCTTGTCCTGCCCCATGCGGGACGACAGGCCGCCGGCCAGGATCACGCCCGGTATCGCCTCCGTCAATGCCATCTCGCCCTCCGGCAAATCATCCGCACCCGGTCTAGTCGCTGCGGCATGGCGCTGCAAGCGCTGGCGACGTCACGGCGATTCGGGCTTGGAGCGCTGCGCCACCGCCTTCGTCCGTCGCAGGTTCTCGCGGTAGAAGGTATAGAGGCCGGAGGCGACGATGATGAGAAGGCCGACCGTCATCCAGAGATCGGGCAGCTCGCCGAAGAACAGGAAGCCGATGGCGATGGCCCAGAGGAGGCTGGTATAGCGGAACGGGGCGATGAAGGAGATCTCGCCGAGCCGCATGGCGCTGACGATGGTCTGGTAGCCGACGAGCAGCAGCGTGCTCGACAGCGCCAGCCGGGCGAAGACATCCGGCGGCATCGGCTGCCAGCCGCCCATCGGCACGATCAGCGCGCCGCCGACCGCGGTGATCGCGATTGCCGTGATGGCGCTGATGAAGATGGAGGGGACGTCGTCCGGGATGCGGCGGGTGGAGAGGTCGCGCGCCGCCGCGCCGACGACCGAGGCGATGACGTAGATCGCCGCCATGGAAAAACCGTCCGGGCCGGGGCGGATGATGATCAGCACGCCGGCAAAGCCCGCCGCGATGGCGAGCCAGCGCCGCCAGCCGACCTTCTCGCCGAGGAACAGCGCCGCGCCCAGCGTGACGGCGAGCGGCAGCGACTGGAGGATCGCCGAGGTATTGGCGAGCGGCATCGCGCCGAGCGCCGAGACATAGGCGAGCGAGGCGACGATCTCGGCGATGAGGCGCAGCGCCACGGTCGGCTGCAGGACGATCCGCCAGGAGCCGAGCGCGCCCATCCACCGGGCGATGACCAGCACCAGCACGCTCGTCATCAGGCCGCGCACGAAGAGGATCTGCCCGGTGTTCATGGCATGGGTGACGGATTTGACGAGGGCGTCGTTGCAGGTGAAGGCCGCCATGGCGATGACCATGAAAAGCGCGCCCCTGGCATTTGCGGTGGAGTTCATGCGGAGGTCCCGAGCGTGTCTCCGTCTCTCATAGGCGCAACGGCGCCGGCTTGCCACCGCGGATCGGCCGGAACGGGGCAAACCCGTGGAATCCGGTCGCGGCAGCTCGAAAACCTGCCCCATTTCCGAAGGTTTCATTAAGTTTCGCCGCCTATCGTCACCTCATCCCGATGAGCGGCCGCATGAGGCGGCGGGTGGGGGCGCGCCGTCCGCTGAGGATCGGTCGACGCCCTGACGGCGTATGAACGGCCGCGCATGCGCGGCGGAGAACACGGCCGAGATCCACGGCCTCAGCCGCCGCGTGCAGACCCTCAACGAGAAGATCGACCACTTCAAGACGCGCGATCTCGACGCACGGCCGGACGACCGTCACCATGCGGCGTAGGGGACGCTCGACGGAGGCTACAGGTCGCTCGCCGCCGAGAACAGGTCGTGGAGCACCGCCTTGCGCGCCGCAAGGCCCGGGGAGACCGGCGGATCGCCGGTGCCGCGCGTCAGCCGGGCGAACACCACCGTCCGGTCCCCCTTGGTCGCCCAGCCGACGAACCATCCCCAGGGCTGCCGCTTGATGATCGTCCCGTCGGGGTTCTTCGAGGGGGCGGCGCCCGTCTTGCCATAGACGTGCCAGCCGTTCGGCTGCGGGCCGATATCGAAGATGGCGCGCGTCATGTCATAGGCCCTCGCGCTGACCGGCAGCTCCCGCCGGACGATTTTCCGGAGGAAGGCGAGCTGTTCGGCAGGGCTGATCTCGAGCGACGAGCTCAGCCACGAATTCGTCAGCCCGTTGTCCTTTGCCGGATCGCCGGAAACGTCCTCGTTGCCGTAGTGGAATTCCCGCACATAGCGCTCGAAGCGCTCCTTTCCGAGCGCTTCCGTGACCTTGCGCGAGTACCAGACGACGGATTCCGCGATCCACCGGGCCGGATCGACGGTGGTTTTCCATGCCGGCCGCCAGTCCGCGTATCCCTTCCTGAAGGGCAGGGCGGGCGCGTGGGCGTCCTTGAGGAAACCGTCGTCGAATCCCATCAGGCTGATCGCCAGCTTGAAGGTCGATGCCGAAGGCGCGCGCGTGTCGCAAGCGCCCTCCTGCTTCAACAGCTTGCCGCTGTCCGCGTCGGCGACGGCGGTGCAGATCGTCACGGTCTGCGAATGCGCCGTGGAGAGGGAGAGCATGAGATAGAGAACCGAAAGGGCCGTGACGCGACGCAAGCGACATTCCTCCGTATCCGGCCGCGCGCGGCGGCGAGGTTGAGGGGATATGTGCTTTATAGACGCCCCAGCGGCCGCCGGATCGATAAAGTTCTAACGATTGCGCCGAGGGTAAACGGAGTTTTAACGGAGAAGGTCGCCGGCGGTCAGCCGCCGGTGACGCTCATGTGGCGGGCGACGGCCGGGCGGTTGCGGCGGTCGATGATGAAGTCGTGGCCCTTCGGCTTGCGGCTGATCGCCTCGTCGATCGCCTGCGAGAGCAGGGCGTCGTCCTCGGAGGCGCGCAGCGGCAGGCGCAGGTCCGCCGCGTCGTTCTGGCCGAGGCACATATAGAGCGTGCCGGTGCAGGTGAGGCGCACGCGGTTGCAGCTCTCGCAGAAATTATGCGTCATCGGCGTGATGAAGCCGAGGCGGCCGCCGGTCTCCTCGACCGTGACGTAGCGCGCCGGGCCGCCGGTGCGGTAAGCGTTCTCGGTGAGGGTGAAGTCCTCGGCGAGGCGGGCGCGCATTTGCGAGAGCGGCAGGTAGCGGTCGGTGCGGTCCTCCTCGATCTCGCCCATCGGCATGGTCTCGATGAGGGTGAGGTCCATGCCGCGGCCATGCGCCCAGCGCATCAGCTCGGGGATCTCGCGGTCGTTGAAGTCCTTCAGCGCCACGGCGTTGATCTTGATCTTCAGGCCGGCCGCCTGCGCGGCATCGATGCCCTCGATGACCTTGGAAAGATCGCCCCAGCGGGTGATCGACCTGAATTTCTCGGGGTCCAGCGTGTCGAGGGAGACGTTGATGCGGCGCACGCCGCAATCGGCAAGCTCGGCGGCGTGCCTGGCGAGCTGCGAGCCGTTTGTCGTCAGGGTCAGCTCGTCGAGCCGGCCTTCATGGACATGGGCGCCGAGCTCGCGCACCAGATGCATGATGTTCTTGCGCACGAGGGGTTCGCCGC
Source organism: Shinella sp. (assembly GCA_039812945.1). Taxonomy (GTDB): domain Bacteria; phylum Pseudomonadota; class Alphaproteobacteria; order Rhizobiales; family Rhizobiaceae; genus Shinella. The sequence goes on along the minus strand of JBDHSZ010000070.1, from coordinate 12,550 downwards.
CGGTCAGGCGCAGCTTGCGCACGCCCTTGGCGATGAAGGCGGAACAGAGCCGGCTCAGCTCTTCAAGCGTCAGAAGGTCCTTCTTCGGCAGGAAGGTCATGTTCTCCGCCATGCAATAGGTGCAGCGGAAATCGCAGCGGTCCGTGACGGAGACGCGCAGATAGGTGACGGCGCGGCCGAACGGATCGATCATCGGCGCTTGCGACAGCGCGACCGTGTTCGCGCCACTCCAGGGTCCTGCATACGAATTCAAGCTGCATCCTCCTTACCGACATGTCGTGCGCCAGGGGCCCGCCGTCAAGCCGATGCGACGATTATGACAGCAATTTCAGCCTTGCACATCCCTCACATGCGGCATAGTCCTTCGCGAAATCGATGGGAAAGGAACTGGCATGAGCGATCTGTGGCCGACCGAACTGCGCGTTTCCAAGGACCGCCAGCGCCTTGTCGTGACGTTCAACGACGGCGCGGGCTTCGACCTTTCCGCCGAGCTCCTGCGCGTGCTTTCCCCCTCCGCCGAGGTGAAGGGCCACGGGCCGGGACAGGAGGTGACGGTGCCGGGCAAGCGCAATGTCGCGATCCTCTCGATGACGCCGACCGGCAACTATGCCGTGCGCATCGGCTTCGACGATTTCCACGACACCGGCATCTACACCTGGTCCTATCTGCGGGAACTCGGGGAAAAAGGCGCCGACCTCTTCGCCGACTACGAGCGCGCGCTTGCGGAGAAGGGCATGAGCCGCGATATTTCCGAGAAGCCGCGATAACCGGACCGCCTGCCGGCAGGGCGACCAGACAACGGAGACGCCCTTGGCAGCGCAAGCGAACGCGAACGATCTCACCCAGGTGGTCGTGCTGCTGGCGGCCGGCGTCGCCGCGGTGCCGCTCTTCAAGAAGATCGGCCTCGGCTCGGTGCTCGGCTATCTGGCGGCGGGGCTGGCGATCGGCCCCTTCGGCTTCGGCTTCTTCTCCGATCCGCAGGCGATCATCCATGTCGCCGAGCTCGGCGTGGTGATGTTCCTCTTCGTCATCGGCCTCGAGATGCAGCCCTCGAAACTGTGGGGCATGCGCCGCAACATCTTCGGCCTCGGCTCGCTCCAGGTGCTGGGGGCCATGGCGGCGCTGACGGGGATCGGGCTTGCCTTCGGTTTCCCGCCGGTTCCCTCCTTCGTCGCCGGCACCGGCTTCGTGCTCACCTCCACCGCCATCGTCATGCAGATGCTGCAGGAGCGCGGCACGCTCTCGACGCTCAAGGGCCAGCGCATCATCGCCATCCTGCTGTTCGAGGACCTCGCCATCGTGCCGCTGCTCGCCATCGTCACGCTGCTCGGCACGGGGGCGGGGGCGGCGGACGCCTCCGACCGCTGGCTTTCCATCGGCATCGCGCTCGGCGCGCTGGTCGCGCTGGTGCTGGCCGGGCGCTACCTGCTCAACCCGCTGTTCCGCATCCTCGCCGCCTCCGGCGCGCGCGAGGTGATGACGGCGGCGGCGCTGCTCGTGGTGCTGGGCTCGGCGCTCGCCATGCAGGTCTCGGGGCTGTCGATGGCGATGGGCGCCTTCCTTGCCGGCGTGCTGCTCTCCGAATCCGCCTTCCGCCATCAGCTCGAGGCCGATATCGAGCCGTTCCGCGGCATCCTGCTCGGCCTGTTCTTCCTCGGCGTCGGCATGGCGATCGACCTGACGGTGATCGCCGCCAACTGGCGGCTGGTGGCGGCGAGCGTCGCCGGCTACATGCTCGCCAAGACGCTGGTTATCTACATCGTCGCGCGGCTCGTCGGCACCTGCCACAGCGAGAGCCTGGAGCGCGCGGTGCTGATGGCGCAGGGCGGCGAATTCGCCTTCGTGCTCTATGCCGCCGCCGTCGCGGCCGGCATCCTGAACGGCGAGGAGAACGCCATCCTGACGGCGACGATCATCATCTCGATGATCCTGACGCCGCTGATGGTCATCCTGCACGACCGCCTCGTGCCGAAGCAGCAGGTCTCCACGGAGGGATTGACGCTGCCGGAGAATGTCGAGGGCACGGTGCTGATGATCGGCTTCGGCCGCTTCGGCCAGATCGTCAGCCAGCCGCTCCTGGCGCGCGGCTATACGCTCTCGCTGATCGACAAGGATGCGGAATTCATGCGCGATGCCTCGGATTTCGGCTTCAAGGTCTATTACGGCGACGGCTCGCGCATCGATATCCTGCATGCCGCGGGCGCGGCGACGGCCAAGGCCATCCTCATCTGCCTCGACGACAAGGAAGCCGCCGTGAAGATCGCCGAGGTGGTGAAGGAGGAATTCCCGCTGGTGCCGCTGCTGGCGCGCGCCTACGACCGTGGCCATGCCATCGACCTCGTGCATGCCGGCGTCGACTTCCAGATCCGCGAGACCTTCGAATCGGCCATGGTGTTCAGCCGCGAGACGCTGAAGGCGCTCGGCGAGGACGAGGAGCTCGCGAGCGAAGTGGTGGAGGAGTTCCGCGACACCGACCGCGAGCGCCTGGCGCTGGAGACCGTCGGCGGCATCTATGCCGGCCGCCAGCTCATCCGCGGCAACGCCCAGCCCGCCGACATCGTCGCGGCGCGCACCGGGCGCGAACGCGCGGCCGCGGAAGAGCAGCGCCAGCGCCAGGCGGAGGAGGACGCGAATTGACGATACGCAATCCGCTGTAGCGACTCAGCGCAACATGCGGCATGTCTAATCAAAAGGACGTGAGGCGCGCATGAACAAGGGACGTCTGGAAGCCTTCAGCGACGGCGTGATCGCCATCATCATCACGATCATGGTGCTGCAGCTCACGGTGCCGCAGGCGCCGACCCTTGCGGCGCTCCTGCCGCTGATGCCGGTCTTCCTCGGCTACCTGCTCAGCTTCGTTTATGTGGCGATCTACTGGAACAATCACCATCACCTGCTGACGGTGTGCGACAATGCCAGCGGCAGCGTGCTGTGGGCGAACATGCACCTGTTGTTCTGGATGTCGCTCATTCCCTTCGTCACCGCCTGGATGGGCAACAATCCCTCGGCGGCGTTGCCGACCGCGCTCTACGGCGCGATCCTGCTGCTTTCCGCCATCGCCTATGCGATCCTCCAGATGCGCATCGTCGCGGCGCATCCCGATGCCGGCCGGCTGAGGGGCGTGCTCGGGCGGGATTTCAAGGGGCGGCTCTCGCCGTTCCTCTATCTTGCGGCGATCGCCCTGGCGTTCGTCTCGCCGGCGATCTCCCATATCATCTACGCCGCCGTCGCGCTGCTCTGGATCGTGCCCGACCGGCGGCTCGAGCGCCTTTAGAGCATTTCCGGTGAACTCCGGTTCACCGGAAATTCTCTAGATTCTTGTTTTTGGCGCATTATCCGACGTCGAAGCGATCCCGCTTCGGCTGGAAATGCTCTAACCGAGGGGACCCGCCATGACGGCGACGAACGACGACCGCTTCGCCCGATCCGCCTTCCTGCGCGCGCGGGGAACCGCCAGCGAAGGCAAGGTCGCCTTCGCCGAGCTCTTCTTCGACCTCGTCTTCGTGCTGACGATCATCCAGCTCTCCCATTCGCTGGCCGCGCATTATTCCCTGCTCGGCCTTGGCGAGGCGGCGATGCTGATGCTGGCGGTCTGGTGGGTGTGGATCTACACGACCTGGGCGACCAACTGGCTCGACCCGGACAAGGCGCCGGTGCGCCTGCTGCTCTTCGTGCTGATGTTCCTCGGCCTGCTGCTCTCCATCGCCATCCCGTCGGCCTTCGGCGCGGGCGGGCTGCTCTTCGCGCTCGCCTATGTCGCCATGCAGGCCGGCCGCTCGGCCTTCACCGCCTATGCGATGCGGCGGGACTGGCCGGAGAACAGCCGCAACTTCACCCGCATCACCATCTGGACGGCGTTCTCCGCCGTGTTCTGGCTGGCCGGCGGCTTCGCGCAGCACGAGGCGCGGCTGGCGCTGTGGCTCATCGCGCTCGGCATCGAATACGCCTCTCCGGCGCTCGGCTTCGCCGTGCCGGGCCTCGGGCGCTCGACGGTGAGCGACTGGCAGGTCTCCGGCGAGCATATGGCGGAGCGCTGCGCGCTCTTCGTCATCATCTGCCTCGGCGAGACGATCCTCGTCACCGGCCGCACGGTGGCGGCGATGGAGCTGCTCGACGGTTTCACCATCGTCCTGCTGGCCGTCGCCTTCCTGTCGACCGCGACCATGTGGTGGATCTATTTCCGCTTCGGCCATGGCGAGGCGGCGCATCTGATCGAGCATTCGGCGACGCCCGGGCGCATCGCCCGCATGGCCTTCACCTATGCCCATATCCCCATCGTCGCCGGCATCGTGCTTTCGGCGGTCGCCGAGGAATTCGCGCTCGCCCATCCGCACGGTCCCGTCGACTTCAAGACGGCGAGCGCCATCATCGGCGGGCCGATCGTCTTCCTCATCGGCAACATCTGGTTCAAGGCGGCGATCCGCGGCCGCTCGCCGCTGTCGCACCTCGCCGGCATCGGCGCGCTGCTGGCGCTTTCGCTCATCGTGCCGGTCGTCGAGCCCTACCAGCTCTTCATGGCCGCCGCCGCGGTGCTGTTCGGCGTGGCGCTGTGGGAATTCGTCTCGCTGAAATCGACGCGGGCGGACGACGTGGCGAGCGTCTAGGTCTCCTCCTCGTCCGTCTCCATCGTCTGGAGGATCCGGATGATGTCCTCCATCGCCTCGGCGACCTGCAGGCAGCGGTCGGCCGGCGTCTGCGACAGGATGCGCTCGATGAGGCCCGTCTGGATCGCCATGGCCTCGACGGTGAGGTCGCGGCCGGCCGCGGTGAGCGAGAGGCGCAGCACGCGCCGGTCCCTCGCGTCGGGAAGGCGCTCGATCAGGCCGCGCTTTTCCAGTTGCGGCAGCAGCATGCTCATGTTCGAGCGGCCGACGAGCAGCTTGCGGGCCAGCTCCTGCTGGGAGATGCCGTCGAAGCGGTAGAGATTGATCAGGATGTCGAGATGCGGCGTCTTGATGTCGAGGTCCGAAATCGCCCGGGTCATCGCCTGCTGCATGAGCTGGCAGGCGCGCGCCACGCCGATCCAGCTCCGAAAGCGCGGATGGTCCCAGGGGAAGGCTTGATTTTTGTTCATCGTTGTACTTTATTGTTCATCATTGAACATTTTATGGATTCCCAATATGGCATCCTTCGGCTTGAAGGTCATCCGGCTCGCGCTTTCGGGCGTCGCCAGGATTTCTCCCGACGCGGCCGGCAGGGCCGCCTTCCGGCTCTTCGCGACGACGCCCGGCCGCCGGCCGCGCACGGCGAAGGAGAAGGAGCTGCTCGCCCGGTCCGAGGGCTGGATGCGGCAGGCCGAGCGCGTGGAACTGGGCTTTGCCGGCGGCACGGCCGTCGCCCATCGTTTCGCCGCGCGGCCCTGCGGGTCCTTTGCCGGGCGGGTGCTGGTCGTGCACGGCTGGGGCTCGCGCGCGGCCTATCTTGCGGCCCTGACGGAGGGGCTGGTGGCCGCCGGGCACGAGGTCGTGGCGCTCGACCTTCCGGGCCACGGTTCCTCGCGCGGGCGCACGCTGACGCTGCCGATGGCGGTTCGCGCCATCGACGCGGCGTGGCGGCGCTTCGGCGGCTTCGACTATTTCTGCGGCCATTCCTTCGGCGGGGCCTCGCTCGCCTGCGCGGCGAGCGGCCTCGTGCCTTCGGTGCCGGCGCACCGGCCGCGCCGGCTCGTCACCATCGGCTCGCCGAGCGAGATGACCTGGCTGTTCAAGGATCTCGGGCGGCTGCTGGGGCTCCGGCCGCCGGCGCAGGCGGCGCTGGAGGGCCATGTCGAGCGCATCGCCGGCGCGCCGCTTGCCGCCTTCGACGCGGCGGGCGGGGCAGGGCGGCTCGATACGCCGATGCTGGTGATCCATGCCGAGGACGACAAGGAGGTGCCGGCGCTGCACGCCCGGCGCTATGCCGCCTGCGGCCCGAACGTCACGCTGCAATGGGCCAACGGCCTCGGCCATCGCCGCATCGTCTCGGCCGCGCCGGTGATCGACCGCATCGTCGCCTTCCTTGCCGAGGACGGGCGGCGCGCCGCCGCCTGACCGGCGGCGAATATCCCGGCCCGCCGGCCCGTCTCGTCCTTGCCGGAACGTGCCGGCTGACAGTGGAGCGGGATATGCGGACAGGAATCCTTGCGGCGGCGTGCGCCGCGCTACTCATCGTTTCGACGGCCCCGGCCCGGGCCGACGAACTGCTCGAAAGCTACGGCGCCTATATCGGCCAGGACGACCTCTACAATTCCGGCAACGAGCGGCTGACCCAGCCCTGGCAGGTCATCCGCCAGGATCGCGCCAACGTGCACCGCTTCGGCATCCGCCAGCCGGGCGACGATGTCGACGGCTTCTTCGCCTCCGCCCGCAACCGCGACCTTGCCGAGCGCATGATCCGCAACGGCCGCATCGAGCGCAGCGCGGCCCGCAGCCTGCTGAGGGGCGACGTGCATATCGAGGTGGAAGTCTGGCGCGGCCCGGGCGGCGACTATCTCAATGTCACGGTGGATTGAGCGGGGCCTTCTCGCCGCGCTCGCGCTGGCGGCCGGGCTGCCGGCGGCGCGCGCCGGCGAGCCCGGCCTTGCGGCCCGCCTCGAGCTGCTGGTGGCGGCCTATCCGGAAAGCCTTTCGGGCATCAGGGACGGCGCGCTCGTCTTTCGCGACGGCGGGCCGCCGCTTGCGATCGACGACGGCAGGGCCAAGGACCATCAGGCGGCGCTGGCCTCCGGCGATGTCGAGGACAGCCTTCGCCAGCTCTATCCGCTCGGGGCCTGCGAGATGCTGCCGGCGGTCGATGCCGATCCCGGCCGCATCCGCAGCGATGCGCTGATGAAGCGGCTCTACGGCGGGTCGGTGAAGGCGGTGGAGGCGGGGCTCGCGCCGGTCGAATGGTTCGGCCGGACGCTGCGGGTGACGAAGCGGCAGGGGGCCGCGGCGGCGCTGGCGAGGGTGCGGGACGAGCTGGCGGCAAGGCCCGAGCTGAAACGCTATCTCGCGCCCTCGGCCGGCACCTTCAACTGGCGCAGGGTCTCCGGCGCGCCGAACATGTCGGTGCACAGCTTCGGCGCGGCCATCGACCTCAACACCGAGTTCGCCGATTACTGGGTCTGGGCCGGCGGCAAGCCGGGCAAGGTGCCGAGATACGCCAACCGCTATCCGCTGGCGATCGTCGCGGCCTTCGAGCGGCACGGCTTCATCTGGGGCGGCCGGTGGTATCACTACGACACCATGCATTTCGAGTACCGGCCGGAACTGGTGGCGATCGCGAAGGCGGCGGGCGCATCGGCCTGCCGCTGAGGCGGCGGCCTCAGAAGGGCTGGATCCAGACGAGGCTGCTCAGCATCAGGGCGGTGAACACCGCCATTTCGATAAATCCGGTTTGCATGGCGTTCCTCCTTTGCCCCGGAAACGCCCGGGTGCCGCCGTGGTTCCGCCGGATTTCCCGCCGCAGGAGGTTTTCGCCGCCGAAATGCGAAACGGCGCCGCAGGGGCGCCGTTCCGGGAGGGTTTGGGGGCCGGAGCCTATTTCCGGTAGATCAGCCAGCTCTTGGCGGAATCCTTCTTCATGCCGTCCTCGAAGGTCATGGTGCGGTTGCGTCCGCCGTTCTTGGCGCAGTAGAGGGCGATGTCGGCCTTGGAGTAGAGCTCGCCCGGGCCTTCCGCCCAGGAGGCCATGCAGAAGCCGAGCGAGATGGTGATCGGGCCGTAGTTGACGCCTGTCTTGGAATTCTTGAAGGGCGTGTGCTCCAGCGCGGTGCGGATGCGCTCGGCGATCGCCATCGCCTCTTCCTCGGTGTTGCCCTCGACGATCATCGCGAATTCCTCGCCGCCGGTGCGGGCGACGAGGATGTCCTTGCGCACATTGGCGCGGATGAGGCTGCCGACGGAGGCGAGGATCTTGTCGCCGACCGGGTGGCCATAGGTATCGTTGATCTTCTTGAAATGGTCGATGTCGGCGAGGATCAGCGCGGTGACGGTGCGCGACATCGTCGAATTGTAGATCGCCGAGAGCTTGTCGTCGAAGGCGCGGCGGTTGGAGAGCTGCGTCAGCGAATCGGTGTTGGCGATGCGCTTGTACTCGTCGAGCTCCTTGCGGACGTTCTCCATCTCCAGCGATTTCTGCGTGACGCTCTCGACCATCTCCTTGCCCTGGGTGATGGTGTCGCCGGTCGCCTGCGTCAGGACGCTGATGACGTTCCTGATGATGTCGACGCTGGTCGAGCTCTTGCCGGTGATGCGCACGACGGTTTCGTCGAGCAGCTTGTTGTAGCTTTCGAGCGAGGTCTGCTCCTGCTTGAGCAGGCGCAGCAGGCCTTCCAGCTCGCTGACGATCTTGGTGTGGGCGCCGTCGATGGACGTCGCGCCGTGGTGGTGGCCGAAGAACTGCGCGCCGATCTCGTCCAGCTCTTCCTGCGACGCCTTGCTGCCGAGGGCGGCGAGTTCGCGCGTCAGCTTGGGATTGGAGCCGATATAGGCCTCGTAGAACAGCTCGTAATTGCGCGGGATGGGGGAGATGCCCATTATGCGCATGGCATAGGTCACCTGCGCCGCGATATCCGGCACCTGGACCTTCTGCGCAACTGCCGTGTTCATATGGCTGCTCCTGCTTCCGTTCATGACTCCCGAACCGCAAAATACCGTGGAAATACTTTGGAAATCCTTAACGGTTGTATGTGCCGTAACGGAAGCTGAAAAGAAAAAAGGCCGCAAATACAGTGATCTGCGGCCTTCGTGGTCGAATATTCGAAAATTCTTCCTCAACCCGGCATAATCATTTTCTCCGGACGCACAACTTCGTCGAACTCCTCGTTCGTGACGTAGCCGCCGCCGACGGCCTCCTCGCGCAGCGTCGTGCCGTTCCTGTGCGCGGTCTTGGCGATCTTGGCGGCGTTGTCGTAGCCGATCTTCGGGGCGAGCGCGGTGACGAGCATCAGCGAGCGGTCGAGCGCGGCCTTGATGTTGTCCTCGCGCGCCTCGATGCCGGTCACGCAATTGTCGGTGAAGGAGATCGCCGCGTCCGACAGGAGCTGGACGGATTGCAGGAAGTTGTAGGCCATCAGCGGGTTGAAGACGTTCAGCTCGAAATGGCCCTGGCTGCCGGCGAAGGTCAGCGAGGCGTTGTTGCCGAAGACCTGGGCGCAGACCTGGGTGAGGGCCTCGCACTGGGTCGGGTTGACCTTGCCGGGCATGATGGACGAGCCGGGCTCGTTTTCCGGCAGGGCCAGTTCGCCGAGGCCGGAGCGCGGGCCGGAGCCGAGGAAGCGGATGTCGTTGGCGATCTTGAAGAGCGCGGCGGCGGCGGCGTTGATCGCGCCGTGCGAGAAGACCATCGAATCATGGGCGGCGAGCGCCTCGAACTTGTTCGGCGCAGTCTTGAAGGCGATGCCGGTGATGGCGGCGATGTGCTCGGCGACCTTTTCCGCGAAGCCGACCGGTGCGTTGAGGCCCGTGCCGACGGCGGTGCCGCCCTGGGCGAGCTCGCACAGGCCCGGCAGCGTCAGCTCGATGCGCCTGATCGAGGAGGCGACCTGCGCGGCGTAGCCGGAGAATTCCTGGCCGAGCGTCAGCGGGGTGGCGTCCTGCGTGTGCGTGCGGCCGATCTTGATGATGTGGTCGAAGGCCTTGACCTTGGCTTCCAGCGCGGCGTGCAGGTGCTTCAGCGCCGGCAGCAGGTCGTGCACGATGCGCTCGGCGCAGGCGATGTGCATGGCCGTCGGATAGGTGTCGTTCGACGACTGGCTCATGTTGACGTGGTCGTTCGGGTGCACCGGCTTCTTCGAGCCCATGACGCCGCCGAGCATCTCGATCGCCCGGTTGGAGATCACCTCGTTGGCGTTCATGTTCGACTGGGTGCCCGAGCCGGTCTGCCAGACGACGAGCGGGAAATGGTCGTTCAGCTTGCCGTCGATGACCTCCTGCGCGGCTTCGATGATGGCCTTGCCGATGGCGGGATCGAGGCGGCCGAGCTCCATGTTGGCGCGGGCGGCGGCCTGCTTGACGATGCCGAGGGCGCGCACGACCGAAAGCGGCTGCTTCTCCCAGCCGATCTTGAAGTTGCCGAGCGAGCGCTGGGCCTGCGCGCCCCAATAGCGGCTGTTATCCACTTCGATGGGGCCGAATGTATCCGTTTCCGTGCGCGTCGATGTCATTGTGCTTCCCGCTTTCAGCCCATGCGCTTCGTCCTGCCGCCGGCGATGCCGCCGCATGGGGCGCGGCAGGCCGGGCGAGCGCGGGCCCCATGCGAGCGGGCCGCGCCGGCGCGAAAAATCGCGCAATCTCTGGCCCATCCGCCACGCAGTTGCAAGGTGGCGGGGACGAGACTTTCGGTTAAAATCGATTAGGCGGAGACGGGCGCTTCGGGAAGGCCTTCGGCGCCGTCGCGGGCTTGTGCCTTTTCCATCACAGCCGCGCGATCATTTTTTCCGGATTTTTTCGACGGGCCGGAGAGAAAGCCTGCCGGAACGCAAAAAATCCGCGTCGATTCAAATTTTTACGCCGTGTCGCCCGTCTTTATCTGCAGGCTCCGGCATGACGGTTTTGGAAGGTTCGGCAGGCTGGCGGGAAGGGGCGTTTCCTTTTCATTCATCATCCTTTCCTATAACTTACCGGCCTGCTGGTTCGGGCGCCGCCAGAGACCGCGACGGGCGGTCCATACGGGATTGGGATTATATGAAGCTGACAAAGACCGCCGTGCTGGCCGCCGCGCTGGCTGTTTCCTGCGCCGCCATCACGCTGCATGCCGCGCCCGCCAACGCCATCACGCTGATGGACATCATCCGCGGGGGCAAGAAGAAGGAGCCCGCGCGCGAGGCGCTTCCGGGCGTCGATACCGGCATTTCCCTGCCGAAGGCGACGGCGAAGCAGGAGGCCAAGCCGGTGCCGCGCGTCACCGGCCCGCGCTACTACGCCTACAAGGCCGACGAGCTGAAGCGCGTCGCCGTCGACAAGCTGGCCGATCCCGTCGTGACCAGCTCGATTTCCGCCGATATCGTGCCGACCGGCGACGCCGGAATCCGCGCCGCCTTCGCGACGGTGAACGTGCGCGCGACCCCGGATGCCGCCAAGGCGGTCGAGACGTTCTACGGCGAGCACAGGAAATTCGTCTGGATCGACGGCAGCGGCATCAACGAGAAGGCGAAGACCGCCATCGCGGTGCTGGCCGATGCGGCGACCGTCGGCCTCGATCCCTGGGACTATGCGGTGAAGATCCCGCCGGACAGCTTCGACCGGTCCGACATGGATGCCCGCAACGGCGAGCTTGCGACCTTCGAGGTCGCGCTGTCCTCCGCCGTCGCGGCCTATGTCCAGGACGCCGTGCGCGGCCGCATCGATCCGAACCGGATTTCCGGCTATCACGACTTCAAGCGCAAGGACGTCAACCTCGTCGCGGCGCTGAAGAACGTCGCGCTCAGCGGTGACGTCAGGGCCTATCTCGAAAGCCGCTCGCCGGCGAGCGGCGATTTCCAGGCGCTCAAGGCCGAGCTTGCCCGGCTGAAGGCCGAGACCGGCGGCGACGACCGCGTGGTCATCGCGGAGAACACGCTGCTGAAGCCCGGCCAGAGCAATCCGGAGCTCGCCAATGTCGTCAAGGGCATCGTCCGGCACGGCTCGGACGCGCTGAAGACCGATCATTCGCTGACGATCGCCAATTACAAGGACACGCCGGACTATACGCCGGAGCTGGTCTCCCTCGTCGAGGCGTTCCAGAAGGAGAACGGGCTGAAGCCGGACGGCGTCGTCGGCAAGGCCTCGATCCGCAAGCTCACGGGCGGCGATTCCCTCACCGACAGGATCGCCAAGGTCGAGGTGGCGCTGGAGCAGGCGCGCTGGCTGCCGGTCGATCTCGGCGCGCGCCATGTCTTCATCAACCAGCCGGCCTTCATGGTCTACTACTACGAGGACGGCGCGGAGAAGCTCTCCATGCGCACGGTGGTCGGCTCCAAGTCGAACCAGACCTATTTCTTCCAGGACCGCGTGCAGACCGTCGAAGTCAATCCCTATTGGGGCGTGCCGCAGTCGATCATCATCAACGAGATGCTGCCGAAGCTGCGCAACGACCCGTCCTATCTCGACCGCATGGGCTACGAGGTGGCGGTCGGCGGGCGCGCGGTATCGTCGTCCTCGGTCAACTGGTACGGCTCGACCGCCGGCGTTTCCGTGCGCCAGCCGCCGAGCGGCGACAATGCGCTGGGCGAATTGAAGATCCTCTTCCCGAACAGCCACGCCATCTACATGCACGACACGCCGTCGAAGAGCTTCTTCAAGAAGGACATGCGGGCGCTGAGCCACGGCTGCGTGCGCCTTGCCGAGCCGCGCAGGATGGCGGCGGCGGTGCTGGGCATCAGCGAGGCGGATGTCGGTAAGGAGATCGCGGGCGGGCGCAACAAGGCGCTGAGCGTCAAGGCCGATATCCCGATCTACATCGCCTATTTCACCGCCTGGCCGAACAAGGACGGCAAGGTCGAATATTTCGACGACGTCTATGGCCGCGACGACTACATGCGCAAGGCCTTCGCCGCGACCCGCTCGGCGCGGCAGGTCCAGGGCTGACGGCCCGCAGCGGCTTGGTGTTT
>JBDHSZ010000069.1:0-17078 GCA_039812945.1 Shinella sp. | reverse complement strand
TGGTTCAGCCGCGGCCAGCGCTACACGCACGAGGAGGCCCTGCGCCGGCTGCGCTCGACCTACCGCCTCACCGTGATGCTCGGCATGGGCTTCTCCGCCTGGTCGCTGAGCCTGTTTCCCTATGGCGACGCCTACCAGCAGTCGCATATCGCCTTCTATCTCGCCAACACGGTGGTCGGCTGCATCTTCTGCCTGATGCATCTGCGCGCCGCCGCGCTGGCGCTCACCGCCGTCTTCCTCGCCCCCTTCACGCTCTTCTTCATCAGCACCGGCAACCCGGTGTTCCGGGCGCTCGCCCTCAACGTGGCGCTCGTCACCGTCGCCATGGTGTTCATCCTCTTCACCTATTACCGGGATTTCCGCGCCCTCATCCAGTCGCAAAAGGAGCTGACGGCGCGGCAGGCGGAGGCCCAGCGCCTCAGCGACGAGAACCATCGCCTCGCCAATCTCGACAGCCTAACCAACCTGCCGAACCGCCGCCAGTTCCGCGCCGAGCTGGAAAAGCGCATCGCCCAGACGGAGACGGCGGGCACGGGCCTCGCCCTCGGCCTCATCGACCTCGACGGCTTCAAGCCGGTCAACGACACGTTCGGCCACGGCATCGGCGACAAGCTGCTGGTCGAGGTCGGCGAGCGGCTTTGCGGCTTTGCCGACGAGGGCATCTTCCCCGCCCGGCTCGGCGGCGACGAATTCGGCCTCATCTTCCAGGGAAGCCCAAGCCCCGAGCGACTGCACGCCCTCGGCGAGGAGATCTGCGCCGCCCTGCAGGAGCCCTATGTCTTCAACGGCCTGACGGCCCGCGTCTCCGGCTCGCTCGGCATCGCCATCCTCGGCGAGGCCGGCACCAATGCCGACCGGCTGTTCGACCGCGCCGACTTCGCCCTCTACCTCGCCAAGCAGAATTTCCGCGGCACCACCATCGTCTTCTCCACCGAGCACGAGGCGGAGATCAACGAGCAGGGCCGCCTGCAGCAGGCGCTGCGCGCCGCCGATCTCGAAGCCGAGATGCATCTCGTCTTCCAGCCGCTGGTCGACGTGGACAGCAACGGCATCTCCGCCTACGAGGCGCTCGCCCGCTGGGAGAGCCCCGTCCTCGGCCCCGTGCCGCCCGGCACCTTCATCTGCGCCGCCGAGCGCGCCGGAATCATCGGCCGCCTCACCGAGGTGCTGCTGCGCAAGGCGCTGGAGGCGGCGAAGGCCTGGCCGGACCATGTCCGCCTCTCCGTCAACCTGTCGACGCGCGACGTCACCTCCAACAAGACGGTCGACACGCTGCTGGAGATCATCGCCGAAAGCGGCGTCGATCCGCGCCGGCTGGACATCGAGGTGACGGAGACCGCCGTCATGCGCAACTTCGCGCTGGCGGTGGAGAACCTGCGCCGCTTCACCGAGCGCGGCGTCGGCATCGCGCTCGACGATTTCGGCACGGGCCATTCCAGCCTCGGCTACGTGCACAAGCTGCCGCTCAGCAAGATCAAGATCGACCGCGGCTTCATCGTCGACATCGCCACCAACGACCTGAGCCGCAGCATCGTCAAGACGATCGTCGACCTGTCGCGCAACGTCGGCTGCACCTGCGTCGTCGAGGGCATGGAGACTTCCGAGCAGGTTGCGGCGCTGCGCGCCCTCGGCTGCCGCATGATGCAGGGCTACTATTTCGCAAGGCCGCAGCGGCTGGAGGACACCCTCGCCTATCGCGCGCCGTCCGACGCGATCGTGATCTCCGGGCTTCGCAAAACCGGTTGATCTTTGCCGCAAGGAAAGACATGAAAGTCTGGACGCGGCGCCGATGACCGGCCGCAGGCGGATGGAGGACAGACTTGGCATCTTTCGGCACGCCGGCCTTCCGGCTCTATCTCCTTCGCCACGCCCGCGCCGCCTGGGCCAGGCCCGGCCAGTCGGATTTCGACCGCACGCTCGACGACGCCGGCTTCGCCGAGGCCGAGGTGGTGGCGGAGGAAGCCACGGACCAGGGCTACCGGCCGGATATCATCATCGCCTCCACCGCCGTGCGCTGCCGCCAGACCGCGGAACCCTTCCACCGCACGGTCAGCGAGGAGCTCGCCATCACCTATGTCGACCAGCTCTATTCCGGCACGGTCGAGACCTATGCGGAGCTCGCCTTCGCCGAACGGCCGGAGACCTCGGTGATGGTCGTCGGCCACAATCCGATGATCGAGGAGTTCTTCCACCGCCTCGTCGGCAAGGAGATCGCCGAGACGGCCGCGCCCTTCGGCTATCCGACGGCCGGGCTCGCCATCCTCGATTTCGACCGGCGCCCGACGGAGGAGGACCACAAGGGAGCGTGCCTTGCCGGCTTCATGACGCCGCATCCGGTGCGCTGAACAAAACGACGGCGCCTCTTTTTCCGCCGGATTTCGTATCCTATATCGCTTTCGATGCTGGAAAGAGACCTTGCCGCCTAGCCTGACGACCCTCACCGACGAAGCCCTGCTCGCGCTCGACGCGCTGACGGGCCGCGCCGCCAATCTCGTCAATCCGACGATCCGCCTCGGCGTGACGGGCCTTTCGCGCGCCGGCAAGACCGTCTTCATCTCCTCGCTGGTGCATAACCTGCTCAACGGCGGCCGCCTGCCGCTGTTCGAGGCCGGCCGCTCGGGCCGCGTCTCGAAGATCCGCCTGGAGCCGCAGCCGGACGACGCCGTGCCGCGCTTCCAGTACGAGGAGCATATCCGCGCCCTCGTCGCCGACCGCGTCTGGCCGGATTCGACGCGCGCCATCTCGCAGCTCCGCCTGACGCTGGACTATGAGAGCGCCTCCGGCTGGGGCCGCCTGTTCTCGCCAGGAAGACTGTCCATCGACATCGTCGACTATCCCGGCGAATGGCTGCTCGACCTGCCGCTGCTCGGCCAGGATTTCCGCACCTTCAGCGAGAACACCGTGGCGCTGGCGAAGACCGGCATCCGCGCCGAGCTCGCCCGAGACTGGCTCGCCCTCTCCAACACCGTCGATCCCGCCGCCGCGGCGCAGGAGGCGACGGCCCGTGCGCTCGCCGACGCCTTCACCGCCTATCTCAAGGCCTGCAAGTCCGACGAGCGCTCGCTCTCGACCCTGCCGCCCGGCCGCTTCCTGATGCCCGGCGACCTCGAGGGCTCGCCCGCCCTCACCTTCGCGCCGCTGCCGAACCTCGGCACGGGCAGCCCCGCCAAGGGCTCGCTGCAGGCGATGATGGAGCGCCGCTACGAGGCCTACAAGACCCATGTCGTCCGCCCCTTCTTCCGCGAGCATTTCGCCCGGCTCGACCGGCAGATCGTGCTGATCGACGCCCTGCAGGCGATCAATCGCGGCGCGGAGGCGGTGCACGACCTCGAACGGGCGCTCGGCGACGTGCTCGACTGTTTTCGCGCCGGCACGAACAGCTTCCTCTCCTCCTTCGTCACCCGGCGCATCGACCGCATCGTCATCGCCGCCACCAAGGCCGACCACCTGCACCACGAGAGCCATCCGCGCCTCGAAGCCGTCACGCGCCGGCTCGTCGAGCGCGCCATCGAGCGCATCGGCATGAGCGGCGCGGGCATCGAGGTGATGGCGCTCGCCTCCGTGCGCGCCACCCGCGAGGCCACCGTCAAGCATGACGGCGAGGATCTGCCGGTCATCGTCGGCGTGCCGATGGCGGGCGAGCGGATCGACGGCGAGATCTTCGACGGCGAAAAGAAAACCGCAATATTTCCCGGGGACTTGCCGAAGGATCCGGATTCACTTTTCGAGGCGCTTGAATCACATTCTGAAGGCGCGCCGCCGCATCTTCTCAATTTCGTGCGCTTCCGTCCCCCGCATATCGAGGAGACCGGCGGCGGCCTGAAACTCTCCGTGCCGCACATCCGCCTCGACCGCGCGCTGCAATATCTCATCGGAGACCGGCTCGCATGACCGACCGCCCGCGCAGGCCCGCCGCCTTCTCCCTGCCCGCCGACACGCCGGCAAGCCAGCCCGAGCGCGCCAACCGGCGCGCCCCCGCCGCCTTCGACGAGGCGGTGCGGCTGACGCCCGACGCGGAGGACCCGTTCATCGCCACCACCGCCGACCTGCCGGACCTCGCGCCGCCGGTCGCCACGCCCCGCCCGCGCCGCCTCACGCTCGGCCGCATCGCCTTCGGCGCGCTCGGCCTGCTCGTCTCGCTCGCCGTGGGCCTGTGGGTGGACGCGCTGATCCGCGACCTCTTCAGCCGCAACGACTGGCTCGGCTATCTCGCCATGGCCGCGGCGGCGATCGCCGTGCTCGCCCTTCTCGGCCTCGTCTTGCGCGAACTCATTGGCTTGCGCCGCCTCGCCGCCGTGCAGGACCTCAAGCGCGACGTCGCGGAGGCCGCCGCCTCGCCGACCACATCGGTCGGCCGCGCCATCGTCGCCCGCCTCGTCCATCTCCTCGCCGCCCGCCCGCAGACGGCGCGCGGCCGGGCGCGGCTGGCCGAGACCGAGGGCGAGATCATCGACGCCGCCCATCTCGTCGAGCTCGCCGAGCGCGAGCTGATGGCCCCGCTCGACCGCGAGGCCCGCGCGCTGATCCTCGGTGCGGCCAAGCGCGTCTCCATCGTCACCGCCGTCAGCCCGCGCGCGCTGGTCGATCTCGGCTACGTCATCTACGAGAGCAGCCGGCTGGTGCGCGGCATGGCGGAACTTTACGGCGGCCATCCCGGCAAGATCGGCATGCTGCGGCTGATGCGCGACGTCATCGCCCACCTCGCCGTCACCGGCTCCATCGCCATGGGCGACAGCCTCGTGCAGCAGGTGCTCGGCCACGGGCTGGCGTCGAAACTCTCCGCGCGGCTCGGCGAGGGCGTGATCAACGGGCTGATGACGGCGCGCATCGGCATCGCCGCCATGGACCTCTGCCGCCCCATGCCCTTCCGTGCGCTGAAGCGGCCCGGCATCGGCGATTTCATCGGCGACCTGACGCCGGGAAGCGCGGGCAGCCGCCGCGACGAGGCGTGACCCGTCTGCAACACCCCGTTTTTCAGGGGCCGCGCGCCCATCAAATGATGAAGGACAAGGCGGCGTGAAACCGTCCATTAACCATTTTCGCGCAAATCTCGTCGCAGAAAAGCAGGCCAGATGGCCGTCGCCCATCAAGGATCGTTCATGTACCCGCGCACTTCTTTGATCGCCCGCGCCTCCGCAGCGGCCATCCTCGCAGCCACCAGCCTCGCCCTGCCGGCCGCCGCCGGCTCGAACGACAAGGCCTTCTTCGACCAGGTCTCCGGCAACTGGCAGGGCAAGGGCGAGATCGTCGCCGGCAAATACAAGGGCACCAAGTTCAATTGCGACCTGACGGGCGACACCGCGGCCGCCAGGGGCGCGGGCATCCAGCTCGACGGCTTCTGCCGCGTCGGCGTCTTCAAGCAGCCGATGTCCGCGCTGATCAGCAAGGCCGGCGCGACCTACAAGGGCAGGTTCCTCGACGGCGCGGCCGGCAAGGGCCTCGACATCACCTCCGGCCAGGTCGCCGGCAACAAGGTCGTGGTCGGCATCAACCGCCAGAAGCTGAACGGCGCGATGATCGCCCGGCTCGAAAGCGACAACCGGATGAACATCACCATCTCGGTGAAGGTCGAGAACAAGATGGTGCCGGTCATCGGCCTGTCGCTCGACCGCAATCTCGACGACATCGCCGTCGGCTCGATCAAGTAGGCATCCACCAGTCCGGGCCGGCGCTCGCCGGCTCGATCCCCGTCACATCCGCATCCGCCAGCCAGTCCGCGACCGGACGCCCGTCGATCTCCAGCGCCGGCGCGATGTCGGCCAGCGGCATCAGCACGAAGCCGCGCCCGGTCATGCGCGGATGCGGCAGTTCCAGCCGCCCGCCGGACTGCGCCACCCCCTCGAAGGTCAGGACGTCGATATCGATGGTGCGCGGCCCCCAGCGCTCCTTGCGCTCGCGCTTCATGGCGCGCTCGATATCGAGGCAGGTGTCGAGCAGCGCTTCCGGCGCAAGCGTCGTCTCCACCAGCGCGCAGGCATTGAAGAACCAGTCCTGGTCGGTCTTGCCCCAGGGGGGCGTGCGGTAGAGCCGCGAGACGGCCAGCACGCGGCAATCCGCCCGCGCGTCGAGCGCCCGCAGCGCCTCCGCCATTGCCCGCACGGGATCGCCGATATTGCCGCCGAGGCCGAGCGTGGCCCGGCGGAACGTGTCAGACGGCATGGTCGACCGTCACCTGCACATAATCGAGCACGCCGGGCACCGGCGCGTTCGGCTTCCTCACGGTGATGCGGGCGCGAAAAATCTGCGGGAAGCGGGCCGAGAGCACCGTCGCGATCTCCTGCGCCAGCGCCTCGATGAGATAGCGGCGCTGGCCGGTGACGATCTTCTCGATCTCCTGGAAGGCGACGCCGTAGTCGACGGTCGATTCGATGGCGTCGTCGGAGAGCGGGCGCAGCGGCCGCACCTCCAGCTCCGCATCGACGAAGAAGCGCTGGCCGAGGAATTCCTCCGCGTCGTGCAGGCCGTGCCGGGCGAAGAAGGCGCAGTTCTTGAGCGTGATCGTGTAGGTGGTGGTCATGATCTAATCCTGTCTGGCTTGGTGTCCGGCGCGCGCCTTCACCTTGCGCCCGGCGGCAAGCATAGCATCCGCCATGGCGAGCGCATCCCTGTTGATTGCGACATCGTGCACCCTGAACACCGCCGCGCCCGCAATGCGCAGCAGCGCCGTCGTCGCGGCCGTGCCGGCATCGCGCGCCGCCGCCTCGCGGCCGGTGACGGCGCCGACGAAGCGCTTGCGCGACGCGCCGGCGAGAAGCGGCAGCGCGAAACCGTAGAGCTCGCCGAAACGCGCCATCAGCTCGAGGTTCTCGTCCGCGTCCTTGGCGAAGCCGAAGCCGGGATCGAGCACCATGGCCTGCCGCGCGACGCCCGCCGCGCGGGCGATCTCCAGCGAGCGGCCGAGGAAGAGATACTGGTCCTCCACGACGTCCGGCAGTTTCTCCCGGTCCCGCCCGGTATGCATGATGCAGAGCCCCGCCCCGGTCTCGGCCGCGACACGGGCGATGCCCGGCTCGCGCTGCAGGCCGTGCACGTCGTTGACGA
Organism: Shinella sp.; assembly: GCA_039812945.1. Taxonomy (GTDB): domain Bacteria; phylum Pseudomonadota; class Alphaproteobacteria; order Rhizobiales; family Rhizobiaceae; genus Shinella. The sequence goes on along the minus strand of JBDHSZ010000069.1, from coordinate 10,037 downwards.
TATGCGCGCCGGCGGCGACCGCGAGCCGCGCCGTCTCGGCGCGGTAGGTGTCGACGGAGATGACGGCGTCCGTGCTGCCGGAAAGCGCCTCGATGACCGGCAGGATGCGGTCCTGCTCTTCCGCCGCCGTCACCGGCGCGGCGCCCGGCCGGGTCGATTCCCCGCCGATATCGACGATCTCCGCCCCCTGTTCCAGACAGAGGATCGCCTGCGCGACCGCCGCGTCGGCGCTGTCGAACAGGCCGCCGTCGGAGAAGGAATCCGGCGTCACGTTGACGATGCCCATCAGGATGCCGCGCGGGCCGAGCTCCAGATGCCGGCCGTGGGCCAGCGCCCAGCGGAAGGGATCGAACGGCGAGAACATGGCGGTTTCCTTCCGCGGTTAACCAGTACCCAGCATAGGGTGTTGCGCTCGACGAGCCTATGCCCCAAGCTTAAGGGAAGTTCAACCGGCCCCCTCTGCCGGCCCACCGTCGGGCGACCGATGGCGAAAGGAATACGGATCCCGATGAAGACCATCGCCCGCCTGATGGCCCTTGCCGCCCTTGCCGGCCTCACCCTCCAGCCCGCCCGCGCCGAGACGATCGCCAGCAAGAGCTTCGCCTATTTCTCGATAGGCGGGCGCACGGCGGCCGAACTCGACGAGGAACTGTCGAAGCGCGGCCCGATGATGAAGCACAGCAGCGCGCGCCATCCCGGCGCGACGCGGATCAAATGGGGCGGCTCGGTCACCTATGTGCGCCGCGGCAAAAGCTGCGCCGTCGGCGAAGCCAAGGTCACGCTCTCCACCCAGATCATCCTGCCGCGCTGGAAGAACCGCAAGCGCGCCACGCCCTCGCTCGCCCTCATCTGGGATACGCTGTCGCGCGACATCAAGCGCCATGAGGAGCGCCATGCGGAGATCGCCCGCAACCATGCCCGGGATCTCGAGCGCACGCTGAAGCGCCTGCGTCCCGAAGCCGATTGCGAGCGCATGCAGGCGCGCGTCGACCGGGTGACCGCCGACGCCGTCGCAAAGCACGACGCCGACCAGGCGCGCTTCGACCGGGTCGAATCGAAGAACTTCGACGAGCGGATGATGCGCCTGCTCACGCACCGCCTCAAGACCGGCAAATGAGTAAAGGCCGGCCGGCCATGCATGTATTTCCGTGAAAATCCTTCACCGGATACGTAAAATGACTGGTGAATTCTAGCGATAGCGCAATTTCGCAAATCATCGTATTTTCATGGCAACAGTGAACGGGAAGACGATCTTCCTTCCCGATGCCGCATGAAACGGTTCGTAACAGGTTCTCCTGGCGCGTCCCAATAGAAGCAGCAGGTGTTTCCTCCCTCGCCTGCCTGCGATGCGCCCTCCTGGCCTCGCTCGTCCTGACCGACCGGCGAGGCTTTTTTTGTCCGATCTATTCTTGGAAAACTGGAATGCGGCAGTTTCTGTTCTTCCGCCGCATTCCGATAAACCGTGATGTCAGGCCTGGCGCTCCGGCACGTGCACCACGAGCCCGTCGAGCGCATCCGACATCTTGATCTGACAGGAGAGCCGCGAGGTCGGGCGCACGTCGTAGGCGAAGTCCAGCATGTCCTCCTCCATCGCCGCCGGCGGGCCGACGGCCGCGCTCCAGGCATCGTCGACATAGACATGACAGGTGGCGCAGGCGCAGGCGCCGCCGCACTCGGCCTCGATGCCGGGCACGGAGTTGCGCACGGCGTTCTCCATGACCGTGGAGCCGTTGGCGACATCCAGTTCGTGGCGCGTGCCGTCGAAGGCGACGATGGTGAGTTTGCTCATGATGCTTTCCGGTCCTGTGAAGGCTGCCCGAACGGGCGAATGACTGGGCGGCGGCGGGATGGCCCGGGCCGCCGGTTTTCCGGCGGTTGTTTCCGACAAAACCCCGCGCCAGTCAACATCGCGCGCCCGGCGGGCCCCTGCGGGCCCGGGCGCGCCATCGGCTTTTCCCGTCGCGCCGGGCCGCGGGCGGCGGGGGACGAAGCGGTCAGCGGCAGAGCTTGAGGATGAAATTCTCCGCTTCCACCACGGCCGCCGTGACGCCGGCGAGCGCGGCGGCATCGGCGGGATTGTCCTCCAGCAGGGCGGCGGTCCGGGCGACCTCGGTCGCGCCGACGGCCGCGGCCGAGCCCTTCAGGCGGTGGGCGGCGGCGGCGCGGGCGGCGCCCTTCGCGCCGGCCAGCTCCTTCATGCTCTCGCGGATCTGCCGCGCGAAGAGCTGCAACACGTCGATCTCCAGCGCCTTGTCGCCCATGGTCTGGCGGGCAAGGTGTACCAGATCGATCGGCCGTCCCTTCGAGAGACAGGCGCCGCCTGCATTGTCGGGCGCCTCGAATGCGATGTTGAGCGCTGCCATTTGCCAATATCCTTATATACGCTACGAACGCTGTTTCGTTGTGATGCACGCATAGGCCGGTGCGGCGCGGGAGCTTTCCGCCCTCCCTGGCCGGGCACGCGGGGATTTCATTCTGCGTGGCGGCAGCGCCTATCCGATTAAAAGGAGGCGCAAAATGGGCATGAATCGCAAACTATGGTTAACGTCCGAAAAAATGCCTTTTTCTCAAGCATTCCATCGCGATACAGAATCGCCCGACGTTAACTTCCTGTTAAGTTTCAGGCGAAGGGAGATGGCAATCAATTGTGTGATACAGGCTAATGTGTCACTACGATACGACCGGATAGTCCCGGTGGATAAGCCGTGGGCGGAGATACACCGCTTCGCCTTTTCGGTCTATCGAGCGAATTTGAAATGAACGGCGGCCCGGACGCTGCCTGCCATGAGGGCGGGCAGCAAGACCGGCCACCAACCGGACGGTTCGAATGCGCCTGAGCAGCGGCGGCGCGCATGAAGCCCGATCCCGGACATGGTAACGAGGCGTAACCGCATGGCGACGAACAAGTCCACCGAGTCGATCGACGAAAAGGCCTTCCAGGCCCTCGAGGAAGCACTGAAAATCGACTTCGACGATCTGGCACCGGAGACGCCTTCCAGGAAGGGCGCCTCGGGGGCCCGGACGTCCGAACCGGCAGGCCGCGCCGCGAACAAGCCGCAGGACAAGGCCGCGTCCGGCGAGACCCCGCGCAGCCTCAGCCCCGAGCCCGCCCCCAGGACGCCCGCCTTCACGCCGGCCAACGACGGCTCGCGCAGGACGCCAGCGGCGATCTTGAAGTCGCTCGACATGCGCTCCTCGCGCGGCCCGATGCGCATGGCGATCCTCGCCTCCATTCTCTGGGTCATCGGCGGCATCGGCGTCGCCAACCTTCTCTATGCGCCGCGCATCTGGCAGATCCGCTCGATCGCCGACCTCGTCGCCCTGCCCGGCGCCATCGGCATGCTGGTCGCCATCGTCATGCCGATCATGCTGTTCTTCGCCTTCGCGATCATGATCGCCCGCGCCCATGAGCTGCGCAGCGCCGCCCGCTCCATGGCCGAGGTGGCGCTGCGCCTCTCCGAGCCCGAGACCGTCGCCTCCGACCGCATCATGTCCGTCGGCCAGGCCGTGCGCCGCGAGGTCTCGGCCATGAACGAGGGCATCGAGCGCACCATCGCCCGCGCCACCGAGCTCGAGACCCTGGTCCATTCGGAAGTCAACGCGCTCGAGCGCAGCTATTCCGACAACGAGATGCGCGTGCGCACGCTGGTGCAGGAGCTCGGCTCCGAGCGCGAGGCGATCGTCAGCCATGCCGAGCGCATCCGCTCGTCCATCTCCGGCGCGCACGAGCAGCTCAAGGACGAGCTGGCCAGCGCCGGCGAGAGCATCACCGCGCGCCTTGCCACCTCGGGCGAGGCCTTCGCCTCCATGCTCGACACCCGCGCCGCCATGCTGATGGAGAAGTCCGACAGCGCGACGCAGACCATCGGCGCCATGCTCTCGGCCCGCACGGACAGCCTGCTCTCCACGCTCAGCTCCTCCGGCGCCGCGCTCGCCAACGAGTTCGACAGCCGCCTCGAGCAGTTGACGAAGAGTCTCGATTCCCGCGGCCGCGACCTGCTCCAGCAGTTCGAGACCCGCGCCTCCTCGCTCGACACCAACACGGAGAAGCTGAACGCGGCGCTCAACGAGCGCGCCAAGCAGCTCAACGAGACCCTGATCGCCCGCACCCGCGAGATCAGCGAGAGCCTGTCGATCGGCCAGCAGGCCGTCACCGGCGGCCTCGACCACGTATTGCAGTCGATGAACGCCGCCCTCGACGAGAAGGGCGCGCAGTTCCGCCAGAGCCTGAAGAACGCCGCCGACGACACGGTCATGGACCTCGACCTGCGCTCCGGCTTCTTCGACGAGCGCATGCAGGCGACCGTCGGCCAGATCGCCAGCGCCTTCGACCAGCGCGTCGAGGAATTCGCCCACGCTTTCGACCAGCGCGCCGGCTCGCTCGATTCCAAGCTGATGGAGAGCCTTGCCCGCATCAACGAGACGGTCGCCAGCGGCCACGATTCCATCGACGGCATCCTGACCTCCAGCATCGACCGCCTCGGCAACACGCTCACCGACCAGTCCTTCGCGCTGGCGACGACGCTCGCCACCGGCCAGGAAGTGCTCGAACACGCCGTTTCCGGCCATGCCGACGCGATCAACAGCGCCGTCAGCGGCGTGCATGAGCGCATGGGCGCGGTCCTGACCGAGAAATCCGCCGCCCTGCTCGGCGGCCTCGCCGAGGTACAGAACCGCATCGAAAGCGGTTTCGGCGCCCGCGCCGACGCGCTGGCGGAAAGCGTCTCGGGCAGCGAGCGCCGCCTGGTGGAAGCGCTCGATTCGCGCGGCACCTCGATCGCCACCGACATCCAGGCCGCCCAGGCCCGCATGGAGGACGCGCTCGGCGCGCGCGCCGACGAGATCACCTCCACCATCGCGGCAAGCCACACCCGCCTCGACAGCGCGCTGACCGAGCGCACGGCCGCCCTTTCGGCCATGCTGAACGAGACCGGCAGCCAGCTCGAGCAGTCGGTCGGCACGGCGGCGAGCCGCGTCGAGACCGCGCTGACGGGCGCCGCCCGCCAGATCGACGAGGTCATCACCGGCCGCACGGCCAACCTCGCCTCGGTGCTCTCCAACAGCGCCGGCTCGATGCAGGCAGCCATCGATTTCGCCGCCAACCGCGTGGAAAGCGTGCTGACCGAGGGCAGCGAGCAGCTCGGCGGCGTCCTGCACGGCCAGGCCGCCGAATTCGCCGACGCCTTCTCCGGCCGCGCCGCCGGGATCGCCGAGGCCCTGTCCGGCCGCGCCGCCGAACTGGCCGGCTCGCTCGTCTCCACCCACGAGCAGATCCGCGCGACGCTCGACGACCGCATCAACGCGATCAACGTCGCCATCGCCGAGGGCCGCAGCCAGCTCACCGAGACGCTGAACGACCAGGCGACCTCCATCGGCACCTCGATCGCCACCAGCGCCGGCATGCTGGAAATGTCGCTGGAACAGCACGAGGAGGCCCTGCGCCGCACCATCGACGGCAGCGCCGCCCTGCTCGACCAGCGCGTGCGCGAAAGCGCCGGCGCCGTCGCCGAGCGTCTCGGCGAGACCACGTCGCGCATCGCCGAGGCCGCCGACGCCTTCGGCGCGCGCATGGAGCAGACCGTCGACAGCGTCGCGACCCGCTTCGACACGACCGGCGGCCGCCTGGAGGAGAACCTCGGCAAGCTGGAAGCGCGCATCGAGCACAGCGTCGACAACGTCTCCGGCATCGTCGACGCCGCCGCCGCCCGCATCTCCGACACCCTGTCCGAGCGGCTCGCCGATCTCGACCGGGTGGGCAGCGACGTGTCGCTGCGCGTCTCCGACGCCCTCTCCCGGCCGATCGCCGAGGTCGACCGCATCGGCGACGAGACGACCGCCCGCATCGCCGCCGCGCTCGCCGGCCGCGTCGGCGACATCGAGCGCGTCAGCGCGGATGCCGCGGACCGTATCGAAGGCGCGCTTTCCGGCCGCCTCGACGATATCGAACGGGTCAGCACGGCCGCGGCGGACCGCATCGAAGGAACGCTCTCCGGCCGCCTCGACGATATCGAGCGCGTCAGCACGGCCGCGGCGGATCGCATCGAGGGAACGCTTTCCGGCCGCCTCGGCGATATCGAGCGCGTGACCGGCGAAGCCGCCGAGCGCATCGACGGCAGCCTTGCCGAGCGCGCCAGCCAGATCGAGCGGGTCGCCAGCGAGGCCGCCGCACGCATCGACGGCACGCTCGCCGAGCGCGCCGGCCACATCGCCCGCGTCACCGGCGAGGCGGCGGACCGCATCGACGGCACGCTCTCCAGCCGCGCCGGCGACATCGAGCGCGTTTCCGGCGAGGCCGCCGAACGCATCGCCGCCACCATCGAGGAGAAGACCGGCCGCATCGAGGAACGCCTCGGCACGATGGACCGGGCGCTCACCATCGGTCTCGACAGCGTCAACCGCACCATCGACGGCAAGGCCGCCGGCCTTGCCCTGACGCTGCGCGAAGCCGTCTCGCAGGCCGCCCAGGACATGGACGCCGAAGCGATCCGCTCGGCCCAGACGCTGGCCAAGACCGGCGAGGAATTCGCCAGCCTCTCGACCTCGCTGCGCGGCGCGGTCTCCCGCGCGGCGCAGGAAATGGGCGTGGAAGCCCAGCGCGCCGCCGAGAACATCGCCAGGACCGGCGAGGACTTCGCCGAGAACCTGTCGGCCCGCAACGAGGCCTTCGCCCGCGCCGTCGAGGAGACCACCTCCTCCGCCGTCGCCCGCTTCGCCGAGACGGAAGGGCGCCTCGCAAGCCAGGCCCAGTCGATCCGCGCCGGCCTCGGCGACGTCGAGAAGGCGCTGGAAGCGCGCGGCGCCTCCATCCGCTCGACCCTCGACGACCGCACGCGCGAGCTCAACTCCATGCTGGCAAGCCGCACGGAAGAGCTGTCGCGCCTGATCAACGAGGAAGCCCGCCCGGTCATCGAGGACTATGCCGCCGTCGGCCGCGAGGCCGCCGACCGCATCACCGGCGTCGCCCGCGACAGCGCCGAACGGCTGCGGGGCGAGAACGCCGCGCTGATCAACGCGATCTCCGCCCGCACCGCCGACACGCTCGCCGCGATCTCCGCCCGCACGGAGGAAGCCGCCGGCGCGATGCAGGCCATCGAAAGCGGCCTGCAGGCCAATGTCGAAAACCTCATCGCCCGCCTCTCGGAAAGCAACGGCGCGATCGCCGGCATGGTCGATGCGGCGAGCCAGACGCTCGGCGCCATCGACGGCCGCCTGACGACCACGGCCGAGCGCTTCTCCACCTCCGCCGAGCGCGCCTCCGACATGGTCGCGACCACCTCGCGCCTGCTGGAAGGCAAGGTCGACCGTCTCTCCGACATCTCCGCCGGCACGCTCTCGCAGATCGGCGGCATCGTCGGCCGCTTCGAGGATCACTCGAAGATCCTGTCGCAGGCCTCCGACCTGCTCGCCGCCGCCCAGTCGAACCTCGTCTCGACGCTGGAGGAGCGGCAGGACGCGCTGCGTTCGCTCTCCGTCGGCCTCGTCCAGCGCTCGGAAGAGATCGAGAAGACGATGCAGTCGCTGGAGGGCATGGTCGAGGGCGCCTTCGGCCGCGCCGAGGAACGCTCGAACCTGATCGCCGGCAACCTGCGCGGCGGCATCCAGTCGTCCTTCGCCGAGGTCGGCCGCATTCTCGGAGAGACCGAGAAGCGCGCGGAAGCCGCCGCGACGACGCTGCGCGACTCCCTCGTCAAGGCCGGCGAGGAAGCGGGCCAGTCCGTCGAGGGCGCCTTCGTGCGCGCCGAGGAACGGACCAGGGAAGTGACGAACCGCCTGCGCGGCAGCGTCGGCGCCTCGCTCTCCGACGTCGACCGCCTGCTCGCCGAATCCGGCAAGAAGTCCGAGGCCGCCACCGCCGTCATGCGCGATGCGATGCGCGAGGCCGTCGAGGAAGCCGTCGGCAAGTTCTCCGGCGCGACCGAAGAAATCCGCCGCGCCGCCGGCGAGATCCGCAAGGAGCTCGACCAGACCCGCGGCGAACTGAAGCGCGGCGCCTTCGACCTGCCGGAAGAGGCCAAGGAGAACGCCGCCCAGATGCGCCGCGCCGTCAGCGAGCAGATCAAGGCCCTGCAGGACCTTTCCGACATCATCGGCAAGTCCTCCTCGGCGCTCGAGGTCTCCCGCCCGGCCGTGCAGGCGCCGGTGGCGGAGGTAGCGCAGGTTGCCCAGCCGGCGCAGCAGACGCATGTCGAGCCGTGCCGCGAGGAGCAGCCGGCGCTGCGCGGCGGCCTCGGCCTCGAGCGTGCGGCCAGCGCCACGGTGCCGCAGCGCGCGCAGCCCCTGCCCACTGAGGCCGAAGCCAAGACGGCCGGCGAAGGCGGCTGGATGCGCGACCTCCTGCGCGGCGCCGTCTCGCGCGAGGAAGCCCAGTTCGCCCAGCCGCGCGGCGAAGGCCAGGCCGCCCGCCCGGCCGACAGCCGCAACCCGCGCCATGTCGTCGAATCGCTGAACTCGCTGTCGGTCGATATCGCCCGCGCCATCGACCACGACGCCTCGGTCGACCTGTGGCGCCGCTACCAGCGCGGCGAGCGCGACGTCTTCACGCGCCGCCTCTACACGCTGAAGGGCCAGCAGACCTTCGACGAGATCAAGCGCAAATACGAGCGCGAGCCGGAATTCCGCACCGCGGTCGACCGCTACATCTCCGACTTCGAGAAGCTGCTCGCCGACGTCGCGCGCAACGACCGCGACAAGGTGATGACGCAGACCTACCTCACCTCGGATACCGGCAAGGTCTACACCATGCTGGCCCACGCCGCCGGCCGCTTCAACTGAGCGGCACGGCAACCGGAATGAAGCGACGGCCGCCCATCGGGCGGCCGTTCTGCTTTTCCGGGCCCCCATCACCCACTTTTGAACCGCGGAAACCTTATAATCCGCAAGCGCAGCCGCTATATGCGGTTCGACGCGCCACAGGGCGCAGGGGAGAGAGACAGGCATGATCTTGATACAGGGATTTGGCCGCGTGCTGGCGATGCTCGCGGTGGCGGTGATGGTGATGATGACGGTGGTGGACGTGGCCGAGGCCCGCCGCGCCGGCGGCGGCTTCGGCAGCCGCGGCAGCCGCACCTTCTCGACGCCGTCGACGACGCGCACCGCGCCGACCGACGCCCAGCCGATCGACCGCACGATGACGCGCCAGCCATCCTCCCAGTCGACGGCCGGCCGCAACGCGACGAACAATGCCCAGCAACGCCCCGGCTTCCTCAACGGCTTCGGCGGCAGGCTGCTCGGCGGGCTGATGCTCGGCGGCCTCGTCGGCATGCTGCTCGGCTACGGCCTCGGCGGCGGCGTCGGCTTCCTCGGCCTCATCCTGCAGGTCCTGCTGATCGCCGGCCTCTTCATGCTGCTGCGCCGCATGTTCGCGCAGAAGAACGCCCCCGCCTATGCCGGCGCCGCCCGCGACGTCCATGACAATGGCGGGCCGGGCTTCGAGATCCCGCGCATCGGCGGCGGCAGCCGCCAGCCGGCCGCGCAATCGAAGCCGGGCGACGAGATCGGCGTCAAGCCGGCCGACCTCGACCAGTTCGAGGCCCTGCTGAAGGAATTGCAGACGGCCTATGCGGCGGAGGATTTCCGCACGCTGCGCCAGATCACCACGCCGGAAGCCATGTCCTATCTCGCGGAAGAGATCGGCGACAACGCCACGCAGGGCCTGAAGAACGAGGTGCGCGACATCCATCTCGTGCAGGGAGATGTCGCCGAGGCGTGGCGCGAGGGCGCGGACGAATACGCCACCGTCGCCATGCGCTACGAGAGCATCGACGTGATGCGCGACCGCTCGACCGGCAAGCTTATCTCCGGCGATCCGGACAATCTCACGGAAGCCGTCGAGGTCTGGACGTTCCTGCGCCGCAACGGCGGCGAGTGGAAGGTCTCGGCCATCCAGGGAGTCGAGGGCGCCTGAGAGGGTGCATGCCCCTCATCCCGCTGCCGCCACCTTCTCTCCGCAAGCGGCGGGGCAATTGCATATGGATGATACCTTGCGGCTTTCCCCTTCTCCCCTCGGGGAGAAGGTGCCGGCAGGCGGATGAGGGGGC
>JBDHSZ010000068.1:0-17084 GCA_039812945.1 Shinella sp. | reverse complement strand
TATCGGCGTTCCAGGCCATCAGGTCGATCATCGGCGCGCGCTCGCCCATCAGGTATTCGCGCACCATGCGCGACCAGACGAGGTCGTTGGAGCGCAGGAGCTGGAAGGCCCCCGCCATCTGGTCGGCCGAAAGATAGCCCCGGTCCCACATCATGCTTTCCAGCACATGCATTTGGCTGTGGTCGATGAAGAGGGCGAGCTCGCCGGGCTCGGTGAAATCGGTCTGCGCGGCGAGCAGGGTCAGGCTCGCCAGCCGGTCGTCGCCGCGATGGGCCATGTCGGCCGCCGCGATCGCCAGCAATGTGCCGCCGAGGCAATAGCCCGCGGCATGGACCTTGCGGCCGGGCATGACGGCATCGACCGCGTCGAGCGCCGCCATCACGCCGAGCCGGCGATAGTCGTCCATCGCCAGGTCCCGGTCGGCCGCCGTCGGGTTGCGCCAGGAGATGCAGAAGACGGTGTGGCCCTGCGCGACCAGGTGGCGCACCAGCGAATTGTGCGGCGAGAGGTCGAGAATGTAGTATTTCATGATCCAGGCCGGCACGATCAGCACCGGCTCGGCCATGACGGTCGCGGTCGCCGGCGCATACTGGATCAGCTCGATCAGGTGGTTGCGGTAGATCACCTTGCCCGGCGTCACGGCGACGTCGCGGCCGACGACGAAATCCTCCGTGCCGACCGGCTTCTGCCCGGTGGCGAGGCGGCTCATATCCTCCATCCAGTTGCGCATGCCGTTGAGGAAGTTCATGCCGCCGGAGCGGATCGTCCGCTCCAGCACCTCCGGATTGGCGAAGGGCATGTTGGAGGGCGAGAAGACGTCGAGCACCTGGCGGGCGGCGAAGGACACGACGTTCTGGTGGTGCGGCGCGACGCCCGGCACCTCGTTGGTGACGTTGTGCCACCATTGCTGCTGCAGCAGGAAGGCCTGCTCCCAGAGGCTGAACGGCGGCTTGCGCCAGCGCGGGTCGGCGAAGCGGTAGTCTCCCGGCAGCGGCTCGATGCAGGGCGGCGCGTCCGGATCGGCCACCGCCGCGGCGAGATGGCAAAGCAGGCGGGCGACCTTGCGGCTCGCCTTGTCGGCGAGCTCCAGGCGCTTGCCGGGGGCGTTGGCGAGGTGGATCGACCAGTCCATGAGGGCGAGCGTGAAGGCGGCCGGCGACAGGCCGGCGCTGAACTGGCCGGTGAACGCCGCCCGCATGCGGTCTATCGCGCGGAAGGCCTCGCTGCCCAGCTCCTCCGTCCGCGGGACGGGCGGCAGGCAGGCCGCGGGCGGGAAGGACGGTGTCGCGCGCGCCGGGCTGTTCATGGCTGTCTCCTTCGGCAGGTTGGTATGGCGCTGCTTGAAAGGCGATCGCATGCGCATCGCGGCTCCCGGCCGGATGGCGGATCGAGCGCCATCCTATCCGGGCCGGCCTCGCCATCGTTGACGCAGATCAAGTTTCATTGCGCGAAATCGCCTAGGATGAGATCATGCAAGAACGGAAAACGGGAGTTTCGTCATGTCCGATGGCAATGTGACGGATGCGGAACAGGTTGCCGCCGCCTATGCCTTCAGGGTCGCCGACCCGCTTTTCTTGGCGCCTTTCGAGATCGGCATGGCGATGTACCGCCACTGGCTGGGCGCGACGGCGCGCCTGCTGCAGGACCAGTCGGCCCATCTGCAGAACCTCGCCGAATGCGACAACCCCTTCAACGTGCTGGTCTACCAGACGGAATTCGCCGAGAAATCCGTCGTCGCCGGCCTCGACGAGTTGCGCCGGGGCGTCGACACCGTGACGGACACGGCCTGCGAGCAACTGGCCGTCGACCGGGCGCTGCCGCAATAGGCCCGTCCCTTCGGGCGGTGAGGAGAGACACCATGGCGAACGACCCGAAGACCGACGACCTCACGCTGATCGACCGCTACTGGCGGGCGGCCAACTATCTGTCCGTCGGCCAGATCTACCTGATGGACAATCCGCTGCTGCGCACGCCGCTGAAGGCCGAGCACGTCAAGCCGCGCCTGCTCGGCCATTGGGGCACGACGCCGGGCCTCAACTTCATCTACGCCCATCTCAACCGCATCATCCGCGCGCGGAATGCCGAAATCCTCTATATCTGCGGCCCCGGCCACGGCGGGCCGGGCATGGTGGCCAACACCTATCTGGAAGGCACCTATTCGCAGATCTATCCCGAGATCGGCGAGGACGAGGCGGGGCTGAGGAAACTCTTCCGGCAGTTCTCCTTCCCCGGCGGCATCCCGAGCCATGCGGCGCCCGAGACGCCGGGCTCGATCCACGAGGGCGGCGAGCTCGGCTATGCGCTGGTGCACGCCTTCGGCGCGGCCTTCGACAATCCCGATCTCGTCGTCGCCTGCGTGGTGGGCGACGGCGAGGCCGAGACCGGGCCGCTCGCCGCCGCCTGGCACTCCAACAAGTTCCTCAGCCCGGTCGGCGACGGCACGGTGCTGCCGATCCTGCATCTCAACGGCTACAAGATCGCCAATCCGACCGTGCTGGCGCGCCTGCCGGACGAGGAGCTGGCCCATCTCTTCACCGGCTACGGCTACGAGCCGCTCTTCGTGGAGGGCCATGAGCCGCAGGCGATGCATCGCGACATGGCGGCCGCCCTCGACACCGCCTTCGACCGCATCGCCGCCATCCGCGCGGCGGCGAAGGACGATCCCGCCCGCCGCCCGCGCTGGCCGATGATCGTGCTGCGCAGCCCCAAAGGCTGGACGGGGCCGAAGGAGGTGGACGGCAAGATGGTGGAGAACCACTGGCGCTCGCATCAGGTGCCCGTCTCCGAATGCCGCACCAACGCCGCCCATCGCGACATCCTCGAAGCCTGGATGCGCAGCTACGACCCGGAGGACCTGTTCGACGCTTCCGGCCGCCTCAAGCCGGAGCTGCGGGCGCTCGCGCCGGTGGGAGAGCGCCGCATGGGCGCCAGCCCCCACGCCAATGGCGGGCTGCTGCGCCGGGAGCTGCGCACCCCCGCCATCGCCGACTATGCGGTGGCGGTGGAGCGGCCCGGCGGCGTGGAGGCGCAGGCGACGAAGATCCTCGGCGACTATCTGCGCGACGTGATCCGGCTGAACGCGGCGGAGAACGATTTCCGCGTCTTCGGGCCGGACGAGACGGCGTCCAACCGGCTCGCCAGCGTCTTCGAGGCGACCGACCGCGTCTGGATGGCGGAAACGCTGCCGACGGACGATCACCTCGCGCCGCAGGGCCGCGTCATGGAGGTGTTGAGCGAGCATCTCTGCCAGGGCTGGCTGGAGGGCTACCTGCTCACCGGCCGCCACGGCTTCTTCTCCTGCTACGAGGCCTTCGTCCACATCGTCGATTCGATGTTCAACCAGCATGCCAAATGGCTGAAGGTGGCGCGCGAGCTGCCCTGGAGAAAGCCGGTCTCCTCGCTCAACTACCTGCTCACCTCCTATGTCTGGCGGCAGGACCACAACGGCTTCTCGCATCAGGATCCCGGCTTCGTCGACCTCGTCGCCAACAAGGGCGCGGACATCGTGCGCGTCTATCTTCCGCCGGATGCCAACACGCTGCTGTGGGTCGGCGACCATTGCCTGAAGACCTGGAACCGCATCAACGTCATCGTCGCCGGCAAGCAGCCCGCGCCGCAATGGCTGGCGCCGGACGAGGCGGCGCGCCATTGCAAGGCCGGGCTCGGCATCTGGGACTGGGCGGGCACGGAGGAGGGGCTCGGCCCCGACGTGGTCATGGCCTGCGCCGGCGACGTGCCGACCCTGGAAACGCTCGCCGCCGTCGATCTCCTGCGCCGGGCGCTGCCGGACCTGCGCATCCGCGTCGTCAACGTCGTCGACCTGATGGCGCTGCAATCGCCGCGGCACCATCCGCACGGCATTTCCGACGCGGATTTCGACCGCATCTTCACCCGCGACCGGCCGGTGGTCTTCGCCTATCACGGCTATCCCTATCTCATCCACCGGCTGGTCTACAAACGCACCAACCACCCGAATGTCCACGTCCGCGGCTTCATCGAGGAGGGCACGACGACCACGCCCTTCGACATGGCGGTGATGAACGGGCTCGACCGCTACCACCTCGCCATCGAGGCCGTCGAGCGCCTGCCGGCGCTGGGCGAGAAGGCGGCGGACATCGTCGCGGCGCTGGAGGTAAAGCTCGCCGAACATCATGCCTATGTGCGCGAGCACGGCGAGGACATGCCGGAGATCCGCGACTGGAAGTGGCCCTATCCGCGATCCGGCGCGGCCTAAAGCATTTCCAGCCGAAGCGAAGTCGCTTCTGCATCGGATAATGCGGAAAAAACAAGAGCCTGGAGCATTTCCGGTGAACCGGAGTTCGCCGGAAATGCTCCAGGCAAGGAGAGGGACCGTGCTGTCATTGAAATCGCTCGGCGGGGCGGGCACCGTCACCGGCTCCAAGCATCTGCTTTCCCTCGACGGCCACAGGCTGCTGGTCGATTGCGGCCTCTTCCAGGGCCTGAAAAACCTGCGCGACCTCAACTGGCAGCCCCTGCCGGTCGCGCCGCGCGATATCGGCGCGGTGATCCTCACCCACGCCCATCTCGACCATAGCGGATACCTGCCGCGCCTGGTGCAGGGCGGCTATCGCGGCAAGGTCCATGCGACGCCGGCGACCCGCGACGTCGCCGAGCTGATCCTGATGGACAGCGGGCACCTGCAGGAGAAGGACGCGGAATTCCTCAATCGCCACAAGCTGTCGCGCCACCAGCCGGCGCTGCCGCTCTACGGCGTGCGCGACGCGCAAAAAGCCGTCGGGCATTTCTCGACGGCGGCGTTCGGCCAGACGGTGCGGCTTGCCGGCGGGGCGTCGTTCCGCTTCCGCCCGGCCGGGCACATTCTCGGCGCGGCGAGCGTCGATCTCGAATGGGGCGGCCGGCGCATCGTCTTCTCCGGCGATATCGGCCGCTACGATGATCCCCTCATGCCCGATCCGGCTCCCCCGCCGGAGGCCGACTATATCCTCGTCGAATCGACCTACGGCGACCGCATCCACGACAGGACCGACCCGGCCGACGCGCTCGGCGCGGTCGTCGAGCGCACGATCGCGCGCGGCGGCACGCTGGTCGTCCCGGCCTTCGCGGTCGGCCGGGCGCAGGAGCTGCTCTATTATTTCTGGAAGCTGAAGCGGCAGGGCCGCCTCGGCTCGACGCCGCTGTTCCTCGACAGCCCCATGGCCATCGACGCGACGGAGCTGATGGGCCGGCACCTCGAGGATCACCGGCTGGACATGGAGACCTGCCGGGAGGTCTTCGCCATCGCGCGCTACACCGACGACGTCGAGGCCTCCAAGGCGATCAGCGCCAACCGCTTCCCCAAGATCGTCATCTCCGCCTCGGGCATGGCGACGGGCGGCCGGGTGCTGCATCACCTGAAGGCCTTCGCGCCCGATCCGCGCAACACCATCCTGCTCGCCGGCTTCCAGGCCGCCGGCACGCGCGGCCGCGCATTGCAGGAGGGCGCGCGGGAGCTGAAGATCCACGGCCTGTGGATCCCGGTCAATGCCGAGGTGGCGCATCTCGACATGCTGTCGGCCCATGCCGATGCCGACGGGCTGATGCGCTGGCTGTCCGGCTGCCCGCGCCCGCCGCTGAAGGTGTTCGTCGTGCATGGCGAGCCGGAGGCCTCCGAGGCGCTGCGCATCCGCATCGCGCGCGAGCTCGGCTGGCCGGCCACGGTCCCGCGCCTCGATCAGGAGTTCGAGCTGTGACGGCCTGCCGCTTCCTTGATCGGCGTCAAAGGTGTCGGCGCCGGGAAGGGGTATTGTCGCGATGGATAGGACGGAACGGAGAACAGTGAGATGAGCTACAAATCCATTCTCGTGAACCTTGATATCGACGGACCGGTCGAACCGGTCGTGAAGGCGGCGACCGCGCTGGCGTGGCGCTCCGACGCCAGGCTGATCGGCTTTTGCGCGGCCGATGCCTATCTGCCGGTCACCGGGCCGGAAGGCGCGGCCATCGCCGCCGAGGTCATGCAGCAGATGCGCGACGACGACGAGCGCCGCTTCGGGGAATTGCGCGGCCTGTTCGAGACCCTCGTCGCCGGCGCGGTCGAGACCGAATGGCGCTCCGCCTCGGAAGGCCCGACCTATGCGCTGGTGCAGGCCTCGCGAGCGGCCGATCTCATCGTCACCCAGGCGCGGCGCGGCGCCTCGACGGGCGACAGGGCGCGCGCCGCCGATCCCGGAAGCGTCGCCCTCCAGGCGGGCCGCCCGCTGCTGGTCGTCGGCGCCGATGCGGGGGAGGCGACCGGCCGGAAGGTCGTCGTCGCCTGGAAGGACACGCGCGAGGCGCGGCGCGCGGTGATGGATGCGGTGCCGCTGCTCCAGGCCGCCGAGGACGTCGCCGTCGTGACGGTCGCGCCGGCCGTCGACCCATGGGCCCGCGAGGGCATCGCCGACGTCGCCGCCTTCCTCGCGCGCCACGGCGTTAAGGCGCGCGCCGAGGCGATCGAAAGCTCGCTGGAGAGCGACAGCCTGCTCGGCTTCATCGCCGCGCAGGGGGCGGACCTCGTCGTCTCCGGGGCCTACGGTCACAGCCGTCTTCGCGAATGGGCCTTCGGCGGCGTCACCCGCTCGCTGCTCGACCAGACCCGGCTCAACCGCTTCCTGTCGAGCTGACGGCGGCGGGAGGAGGACCGGCAGCCCCCCGGTCAGATTTGCAACAGGCAGCGGAGCGACGCCGTGATCGATAGCAGCCCGACCCTCATACGCGCCGGCATGTCCGCGCGCCCGGTCTCGCCATGAAGGCCGGCGGGCGCATCCGGCTCGGGCTCGTCCTGCTCGCGGCGCTCGCCGCGGGCGGATACTATGCCTGGCGGCAATCCGGCAACGGCGCGCTGCCGGACGGCGTGGCGAGCGGCAACGGCCGCATCGAGGCCGTCGAGATCGACGTCTCGGCGAAATCGCCGGGGCGGATCAAGGACATCCTCGTCGACGAGGGCGACTTCGTGAAGGCGGGCGACGTGCTCGCCCGCATGGATACGGCGGAGCTTGCGGCCCGTCGCCGGCAGGCGGAGGCGCAGTTGCAGCGCGCCTCGATCGGCGTCGACACCGCCGGCACGGTGATCGCCCAGCGCGAGGCCGAGCGCACGGCCGCCGCCGCCGTGGTGACGCAGCGCCAGGCCGAGCACGACGTCGCTGAGCGCACGCTGGCGCGCTCGGAGCAGCTTGCCGCCAGCAACACGGTCTCGCAGCAGATCCTCGACAACGGCCGCGCGACCGAGCGCAGCGCCGCCGCCGCGGTGGCCGCCGCCAGGGCGCAGCTTGCAGCGAGCGAAGCGGCGATCAATGCGGCGCGGGCGATGGTCGTGGATGCGCAGGCCGCCGTGGACGCGGCGCGCGCCGCGATCGAGGCCATCGACACGGAAATTGACGACGGGACGCTGCGGGCGCCGCGCGACGGGCGCGTGCAGTATCGCGTCGCCCAGCCGGGCGAGGTGCTCGGCAGCGGCGGCCGGGTGCTCAACCTCGTCGATCTCGGCGATGTCTCCATGACGTTCTTCCTGCCGACGGCCGAGGCCGGCCGCGTCGCGATCGGCGCGGAGGTGCGGCTCGTCCTCGACGCTGCCCCGCAATATGTCATCCCGGCCAAGGCGACCTTCGTCGCCGATGTGGCGCAGTTCACCCCGAAGACCGTCGAGACCGAGGAGGAGCGCCAGAAGCTGATGTTCCGCATCAAGGCGAAGATCGCCCCGGAGCTGCTGCGCAAATATATCCAGCAGGTGAAGACGGGGCTTCCCGGCGTCGCCTATGTCCGGCTCGATCCGCGGGCCGAATGGCCCGCCGCCCTGCAGGGGACGCTCTTGCAATGAGCCCGCCCCCGGTGGCCCGGCTGGAGGATGTCGGCCTCACCTACGGCAGGGTGCGGGCGCTCGACGCCGTCACGCTCGACATACCGGCCGGCTGCATGGTCGGCCTCATCGGCCCGGACGGGGTGGGCAAGTCCAGCCTGCTGTCGCTGGTCGCCGGCGCGCGGACGATCCAGCAGGGGCGCATCGACGTGCTCGGCGGCGACATGGCGCGCTCCGCGCACCGGCACGGCGTCTATCCGCGCGTCGCCTACATGCCGCAGGGCCTCGGCCGCAACCTCTATCCGACCCTGTCGGTCTTCGACAATATCGACTTCTTCGGCCGGCTGTTCGGCCATGGCCGGCAGGAGCGCGCGCGCCGCATCGCCGAGCTGCTGGAGGGCACGGGCCTCGCGCCCTTCGCCGACCGGCCCGCCGCAAAGCTTTCCGGCGGCATGAAGCAGAAGCTGGGCCTGTGCTGCGCGCTGATCCACGATCCCGACCTTTTGATCCTCGACGAGCCGACGACCGGCGTCGATCCGCTCGCCCGCCGGCAGTTCTGGCAGCTCATCGAGCGGATCCGCCATAACCGCGAGGGCATGAGCGTGATCGTCGCCACTGCCTATATGGAGGAGGCCGCGCGCTTCGACTGGCTGGTGGCGATGGACGGCGGGCGGATTCTCGCGAGCGGCCCCCCGGCCGAGCTGCTGCGCCAGACGGGCGCGGCCGACCTCGACGCCGCCTTCATCGCCCTGCTGCCCGCCGAAAGGCGCGCCGGCTATCGCAAGGTCGTCATTCCGCCGCGCCCGCCCGGCGCGGACGGCGAGGCCGCCATCGAGGCGGAGCACCTCAGCATGAAGTTCGGCGATTTCACGGCCGTCGACGACGTCAGCTTCCGCATCGCCCGCGGCGAGATCTTCGGCTTCCTCGGCTCGAACGGCTGCGGCAAGACGACCACCATGAAGATGCTGACCGGCCTCCTGGAGGCCAGCGGCGGCCGGGCCTGGCTGTTCGGCCGGCAGATCGATCCGCGCGACCTGGAGGTCCGCCGCCGCGTCGGCTACATGTCGCAGGGCTTCTCCCTCTATTCCGAGCTGACCGTCCGCCAGAACCTCGCGCTGCATGCGCGCCTCTTTGGCATTGCCGCGGCGGATATCGCCGCGCGGGTGGAGGAGACGGCGGGCCGGTTCGCGCTCGCCGATCACATGGACGCGCTGCCCGGCGCGCTGCCGCTCGGCATCCGCCAGCGGCTCTCGCTGGCCGTCGCGACCATCCACGCGCCGGATATCCTGATCCTCGACGAGCCGACCTCCGGCGTCGATCCCGTCGCGCGCGACGGCTTCTGGCGCATCCTCGTCGACCTGTCGCGCCGCCAGGGCGTCACCATCTTCGTGTCGACCCATTTCATGAACGAGGCCGAGCGCTGCGACCGCATCTCGCTGATGCATGCCGGCAAGGTCCTCGTCAGCGACACGCCGGCGGCCATCGTCGCCAGCCGCTCGGCCGAGACGCTGGAGGCCGCCTTCGTCAGCTATCTGGAGGAGGCCGCATCGGCCGCCGCGCCGGAGCCGCGGACGCCGCCGCCGCCCCCGGCCGAGGCCGCGCGGCCGCGCTCCCGCCATTTCGACCTGCGCCGCATGTTCGCCTATACCCGGCGCGAGACGCTGGAACTGCTGAAGGACCCGATCCGCGCGACCCTCGCCACCATCGGCAGCGTGATCTTGATGTTCGTGATCGGCTACGGCATCAACATGGACGTCGACAACCTCACCTTCGCCGTGCTCGACCAGGACGACACCGTCATCAGCCGCGACTACGGCCTGCAGCTCTCCGGCTCGCGCTTCTTCACGCTGAAGCCGCCGCTCACCGGCTATGCCGACATGGACCGGCGCATGGAGAGCGGCGAGATCAGCCTCGCCCTGGAGATCCCGCCTGGCTTTGCGCGGGACCTTGCGCGCGGCCGCAACGTTTCGATCGGCGCCTGGATCGACGGCGCGATGCCGATGCGGGCCGAGACCGTGCGCGGCTATGTCGAAGGCATGCACATGGCCTGGCTTGCCGAGAAAGCGCGCGAGGCCTACGGCGCGGAGGCCGCGGCCGGCGATTTCCGCCTCGAGGTGCGCTATCGCTACAATCCCGACGTGCGCAGCCTCGACGCCATGGCGCCGGCCGTCATCCCCATGCTGCTGATGATGATCCCCTCCATGCTGGCGGTGCTGAGCGTGGTGCGCGAGAAGGAGCTGGGATCGATCGTCAATTTCTACGTCACCCCGGTGACGCGGCTGGAATTCCTCATCGGCAAGCAGATTCCCTATTTGGCCGTGGCGATGATGAACTTCCTGCTCCTGACGGCCTTCGCCGTCTTCGTCTTCGCCGTGCCCTTCACCGGCAGTTTCGCGACGCTCGCGGCGGCGGCGCTGCTCTATGTCGTCGCGGCGACCGCCATGGGCCTGCTTCTCTCCACCTTCCTGAACAGCCAGATCGCGGCGATCTTCGGCTCCGCGCTCGCCACCATGGTCCCGGCCTCGCAATATTCCGGCCTCATCGATCCGGTCTCCTCGCTGCAGGGCTTCGGGGCCTTCGTCGGCCGGATCTACCCGACGAGCCATTTCATCACCATCGCGCGCGGCACCTTCTCCAAGGCGCTCGGTTTCGCCGATCTTTCGGGCTCCTTCGTGCCGCTGCTGATCGCCATTCCGGTCCTCATCGGCCTCAGCGCGGCCTTCCTCAGAAAGCAGGCGCGCTGATGCGGGCGGCGAACATCCTCCATCTCGGCATGAAGGAGCTGCGCGGCCTGATGCGCGACCCGATGCTGCTGGTGCTGATCGTCTATGCCTTCACGGCAGCGATCTACACGGCCTCGCGGGCGATGCCGGAAACGCTCAACCGCGCGCCGATCGCCATCGTCGACGAGGACCGCTCAGTCGTCTCGATGCGCATCGCCAGCGCCTTCTACCCGCCCTATTTCCTCGCCCCGTCGCTCATCTCGCTCAAGGAGATGGACCGCCGCATGGATGCCGGCCTCGACACGTTCGCGCTGGATATCCCGCCGAATTTCCAACGCGACCTTCTCGCCGGCCGCACGCCGACCCTCCAGCTCAATATCGACGCGACGCGCATGTCGCAGGCCTTCACCGGCGGCGGCTATGTGCAGGCGATCGTCTCCGGCGAGGTCGGCGAGTTCCTCGCCGGCCACCGCACCGAGACCGTCCTGCCCGTCGCGCTCGACCTGCGCGCCCGCTTCAACCCGGAGCTCGACAAGGGATGGTTCGGCGCGATCAGCAACGTCATCACCTCGATCACCATGCTGTCGATCGTCCTCACCGGCGCGGCGCTGATCCGCGAGCGCGAGCACGGCACCATCGAGCACCTGCTCGTCATGCCCGTCACCGCCTTCGAGATCATGGTCAGCAAGGTCTGGTCGATGGGCCTCGTCGTGCTGGCGGCCTCCGCCTTCAGCCTCGTCTTCGTCGTGGAGGGCCTGCTCGCCGTTCCGGTCAACGGCTCGCTGACGCTGTTCCTCGCCGGCGCGGCGCTCGACATCTTCGCCATGACCTGCCTCGGCATCTTCCTCGCCACCGTCGCCGGCTCGATGCCGCAGTTCGGCCTGTTGCTGATGATGGTGCTGATGCCGCTGCAATTGCTGTCGGGCGGCGTCACCCCGCGCGAAAGCATGCCCGACATGATCCAGCTCGTCATGCTGGCGGCGCCCAACACGCATTTCGTGATGCTGGCGCAGGCGGTCCTTTTCCGCGGCGCGGGGCTCGACGTGGTGTGGCCGCAGCTTGCCGCCATGTTCCTGATCGGCGCGGCGCTGTTCGCCTTCTCGCTCGGGCGGTTCCGCCGCTTCCTGAAGTGAGGCGACGCCCCGTCTTTGCTGTTGACGCTCCCGATGCGAACCTGTTGAAACGGTCCTCGACACCCGCCGCAAAGAAGGATGCCCAAAATGACCGGCCGCTCCATCGCCCAGCTTTCCGTGCTCCTGCAATCGGGCGCGCTCGACCCGGTCGACCTTGCCGAGGAGACGCTGGCGGGCATCGCCGCGCATCCGGACCAGACGATCTTCACGCGCCTGACGGCGGCGCGGGCGCGGGCGGAGGCCGAGGCCTCCCGCAAGCGGCTGCGCGAGGGCCGTTCGCGCGGCGTGCTGGAGGGCGTGCCGCTCGCCTGGAAGGACCTGTTCGACATCGAGGGCCTGCCGACCACCGCCGGCTCGCGCGTGCTGGAGACGGAAGCCCCGGCGCAGCGTGACGCCGCCGTGGTGCGCGCCCTTGCCGAAGCCGGCATGGTGAGCGTCGGGCGCGTCAACATGAGCGAGTTCGCCTTCTCCGGCCTCGGCATCAACCCGCATTACGGCACGCCGCGCAATCCGGCCTCGCCGGCCGGCGAGCATCGCATCCCGGGCGGCTCGTCCTCCGGCTCGGGCGTCGCGGTCGCCGCCGGCCTCGTGCCGGTCTCCATCGGCACGGATACCGGCGGCTCGGTGCGCATCCCCGCCGCCTTCAACGGCATCGTCGGCTACAAGGCGACGCGCGGGCGCTATTCGATGGAAGGCGTGTTCCCGCTGGCGACGAGCCTCGATTCGCTCGGGCCGCTCTGCCGCAGCGTGCAGGACGCGGTGTGGATCGACGCCGCCATGCGCGGGCTGGCGGCCGCCGAGCCGCTGGCGCGCCCGCACCCGGCCGAGCTGTCCTTCGTCGTGCCGCAGACCGTGATGTTCGACGGGGCCGAGCCGGAGGTCGTCGCGGCCTTCGAGGCGGCCGTCGAGCGGCTGGCAAGGGCCGGCGCGCGCATCCGCCGCGAGGCCTTCCCGGAATTTTCGGCGATCTTCGACCTGATGGCGCGGCACGGCGCGCTGGTCACCGCCGAGGCCTTCGTGCTGCATCGCGAGCGCATCAAGGGCGCGGCGGCCGCCGGCATGGACCCGCGCGTCGTCAAGCGCACGCTGCTCGGCGAGAAGATCACGCTGTCCGACTATCTGGAGACGCTCGCCGCCCGTAAGAGGCTGACGGCCGCCTTCGAGGCGCGGCTCGGGCCGGAAGAGCTGGTGCTGAGCCCGACGCTGCCGCATGTCGCCCCGCCGCTCCAGCCGCTGCTGGACGACGAGGACCTGTTCTTCCAAGTGAACGGCAAGACCCTGCGCAACACGCTGATCGGCAACTTCCTCGACTGGTGCGGCGTCTCGCTGCCCTGCGGCAGCGGTGCCGCCGGCATGCCGGTGGGGCTGCTGGTCTCCGCGCCGAAGGGCGGCGACCGGCGCCTGCTGGCCGCCGCCGCCGCGGTGGAGGGCCTGCTCGGCTGAGGCCCCGTCAGGCGGCGATGCGCAGCCGGTGGGCAGGGGAGACGCCGCTGAGCGCCGCCTCGACGCAATCGGCAAGGCTGCCGAGCCGGACGGCGCGCCCGGACAGGCCCGGGCCGTAATGGGCGTATTTGCCCGAATTGGTCATGACCGACTTCGTGCGGGTGGGAAAGAGCGGCTCTGAGATCGAGCACCAGCAGAGGTCCGGCAGCACCTGCACGCCGGCATCGGCGAACAGCGCCAGCGTGCCGTCCGCCCGCGCCTCGGAAATGACGTGATGGCCGGCGGTGACGATCACCGCGACATCGGGCCTGCGCCGCTTGCCCTCCAGCGCCGCCGTCAGCGCGGCGGCGAGCGCCCGGCATTCGTCGATCGAGGCATGCGGGCTGCCGATGGCGACGAGCTCGACCTCGTCGGGACCGCCGTTCAGCATCTCCCAGGCCTCTTCCATTTCCGCGCGCGAGATCGTGACGGTGCGGGCGTCCGGCGCGGGCGGCAGGCCGGCCTCGGGCGTCACCCCCTCGATATGCAGCATCGGCGCGGCGGATGTCGTGCCGAAGGCGGCGCACAGCGCCTTGAGGTCGTCGCGCGAGGGGGCGAGCGATTGCAGGCCGCGCAGCAGGGGGATGCAGTCGGGCGCCTTCTTCCCGGCGAGATAGCCGATGAGCGGCCAGAACGCATCGTCGAACGCCGCCGGCGTCTCGATCTCCAGGATACGCTGCGCGCGCCGGTTCCCGTCGAGATAGACGCCGGATTCGGGCGCACGCCCGGTCAGGGCGATGCACAGGTCGAGGAAGTCGGGATGCTTGGCGGTCCGCGCGCCCAGCACGGTGTTGGCGAAGATCACCGCGTTCGATTCCGCCCAGGCGATGGGCTCGCCGGTTTTCGGCGCGCTGTCCAGCAGGTAGGGCGAACAGGTGAAGGTGGGGCTGCATCCCATCCGCACATAGGCGTCGGCGAGGCGGGCGGCCGGATCGCCGAACGCTTCGGGGATGCCCTGGGACTGCCAGTTGGCCCGGTCGACGGAGATCGCGTTCATCGTCGTCGGGATGCACACTTCAGCGCCCATGTCCGCCATCTTCTCGGCGAAGGTCAGGTTGGCGGGGCTGGCATAGATGCAGCTGTCGATATGGCCCTGCACCACGTCGACGAGGCGCGTCGCGCCCTGCTGCGCCGCCATCATGCAGATGATGCGCATCGCCTGCTCGGCGGCGACGCCCCGCCCGCCCGCCATCATGGCGCGGTCGGCGTCGGTCAGTTCGAGGGAGGAGAGCGCCGGCACGAGCAACGGCACCTCCAGCGCCTCGCCGGTGATCGCGTCTGCCCCGATCGTGACACTCCGCGCCTTGGACAGGGCGGCGAAATCGCCGGCGGACAGCCGGATGACCGGCAGCGGCCGGCCGAACATCTCGCTGGCGATCAGCGCGCCGAGGGTCAGGACGTCCTCCGGCTCGCAGAAGACCAGCGCGGCGGGCGCCCGGCCGGACAGCACCATGTCGAGCAGCACGCCGGACCCGGTGCAGGAGCCCCGGCTCGACGGCATGAAGAGGACGGCCCCGGTGAGACAGACGCCGTTCAGCGGGTGATGGACGTCGATGACGGTGCCCGTCGCCGGATCGACGCCGCCCCAGAAGCTGAGCGCCTCGTCGGTGGCGACGACAGGGCCGGCGGCGGCGCCGGCCAGGATGATGCGGGAGGATTGGTCATTGGCCATGGGATACCCCGGGATTGGAGACGCGCGCCAAGGCGAGCCCCGAGGCGGCGTGCGTCACGGGTTGCGGGGCTGCCGGTGACGCTTGGTGCAGCAATCGCGGGAAATATGCAATATGCGCTTGCGCATCATCGCCCGTCGTCCGCCGCCGCGGCGACAGCCGGGCGCAGGACGTTGCCCACGGCATTCGCGACGATGGCGCGCTGGCGCTCCGGCGTCCAGTAGGGCTCGTCCAGCAGCGCATAGACGAGGATGCCGTCGCATTGCAGGAGAAGGGTGTCGGCGATGCGGCGGGCGTCCTCCAGCGAATGCCCGAGCAGCCGGATCCAGCGGACATGCTTGTCGCGCATGAAGGTATGGATGCCCCGGTGGACCTCCTGGAGCTCGGCGGAGGTCTGGGTCAGCGCCCAGAAGGCCAGCCAGACGGAAAGCTCGCGCCGGCGCGGCTGCTCCAGCGGCAGGAAGGATTCGAGGCAGGCGACGATCTCCGCCTCGTTCACCGTCGTCGGCCACCTGATCTGCTTTTCCGCCTTCTCCCAGGCATATTCGACGGCCGCCTTCACCATCGCCGCCCGGTTGGGGAAGTGATGGGTGATCAGCCCGATGGTCGCCCCGGCCTTCTCCGCCACCTTGCGCAGGCTGAGATTGCCGACGCCCTCGTCGGCGATCACCTCGCACACGGCCTTGACGATCCGCTCGACCGGATCCTCCTCCTTCGACCGCACGTTTCTCTTCGCCTGCCGCATTGCGCACCCGGTTGTCGTTGTCCTTCGCCCCTGAATAGAGCCTGCGGCGGCCGGAGCCAACGCCTATTCGCGGGACGATGCGTTGACAGCGTAGATAACAGTCGTTATGCATAAAATAACGACTGTTATCAAAAAGTGTTTCCTTCCATCCGGCCGCGCGGCGCGCGCTTCCGGCACGGGATCGCTTGCGCTTCGAAAGGCGGAGGAACGCATGGCCGGCTTTGTGAAGAACCCGCTGGAAGACAGCTACGACTATATCGTCGTCGGCGCGGGATCGGCGGGCTGCGTGCTGGCGAACCGGCTGTCGGAGGACGGCGATGCGTCGGTGCTCGTGCTGGAGGCGGGGCCGTCCGACCGCAATCTCTTCATCCACATGCCGGCCGGCGTCTACAAGGTCTGGAACGATCCGAAGCTGAACTGGAACTATCGCAGCGTCCCGGAAGCCGGGATGGCCGGCCGCGAGATCCCGGTGCCGCGCGGCAAGGTGCTGGGCGGCAGCTCCTCGATCAATTCCATGGTCTACCTGCGCGGCCATCCCTCGGATTACGACCGCTGGGCGAGCGACCACGGCCTTGTCGGTTGGGACTATGCCCATTGCCTTCCCTATTTCAAGAAGGCCGAGCGCAACGAGCGGGGCGAGGACCCCTGGCATGGCAGCTCCGGCCCGCTCGGCGTCAGCAAGGCCTCCTCGCCGAACGTGCTCTACGACGCCTTCGTCACCGCCGGCGAGGAGGCGGGCATCGGCACGTCGGAGGATCTCAACGGCTATCGGCCGGAAGGGCTCGGCCGTTACGACAGCACCAAATGGAACGGCCGGCGCTGCTCGGCCGCCGTCGCCTATCTCCACCCGGCCGCGCGGCGGAAGAACCTTGCCGTCGTCACCGGCGCGCTGGTGGAGAAGGTGACGGTCGAGCAGGGCAGGGCCGTCGCGCTGACCGTGCGCCATGGAGGAAAGGCCCATGTCGTCCGCGCCGCGCGGGAGATCGTCCTCAGCGGCGGGGCCGTCAATTCGCCGCAGCTTCTCCTGCTGTCGGGCATCGGCCCGGCCGATGCGCTGGCCGGGGCGGGAATCGGCGTCGTGCACGACCTGCCCGGCGTCGGCGACAACCTGCAGGACCATGTCGACGTCGTCATGCAATGGACCTGCCGCAAGCCCGTGACGCTGCGCCACCTCGCCAATCCCTTCGTCAAGGCGGCGGTGGGCGCGCGCTGGCTGGCCGACAGGGGCGGGCCGGTCTCCTCCAACATCTGGGAGGCCGGCGGCCTTGTGCGCACCGAGGCCGGGCTCGCCGCGCCGAATGTGCAGTATCACTTCGCGCCCGTCGCCCTTCAGCCGGACGGCCGTGATATCCGGCTGGAGCAGGGGTTCCAGATGCATGTCAGCCAGTTGCGGCAGGATGCGCGCGGCCGCGTCGAGCTTGCCGGAAGCGACCCGGCCCGCCCGCCGCGCATCGTCTTCGATTTCCTGCGCACGGAGAAGGACCGGCGCGAGCTGGTGGACGGCATGCTGCTCGCCCGCCATATCGTCAACCAGCC
>JBDHSZ010000067.1:0-17271 GCA_039812945.1 Shinella sp. | reverse complement strand
GGATCATTTCCTGCGCACCAAGATCCGCCCGCTGATCGTCGATTTCGACCCGGCGAAGCCCGATGCCGACGCCGTGATCGCCGGCCTCGACCAGGCGCTGGAGGACTACCGCACCGACTACACGCGCTATTACGAGGCCTGCAAGCACGACAATTCGCCCGCCATGCGCGACCCGAACCCGGTGATCTTTCTCGTTCCGGGCGTCGGCATGCTGTCCTTCGCCAAGGACAAGGCGACCGCGCGCATCGCCGGCGAGTTCTACGTCAACGCCATCAACGTGATGCGCGGCGCCTCGACCGTTTCGGACTATCAGGGCCTGCCGGAGCAGGAGGCGTTCGACATCGAATACTGGCTGCTGGAGGAGGCCAAGCTCCAGCGCATGCCGAAGCCGAAGAGCCTTGCCGGCCGCGTCGCCTTCGTGACGGGCGGGGCCGGCGGCATCGGCCGCGCCACGGCCGAGCGGCTGGCCGGCGAGGGGGCCTGCGTGGTGCTGGCCGATATCGACGCCGATGCGCTGGCGGAAGCCGGCGCGGCGCTCGCCAGGACATATGGCCGCGACGCCGTGCGCACGGTCCCGCTCAACGTGACGGACGAGGCCGGCGTCATCGCCGCCTTCGCCGAGGCCTGCGTCGAGTTCGGCGGCGTCGACATCCTCGTCTCCAATGCCGGCATCGCCTCCTCGGCGCCCGTCGAAAGCACGGAGCTTTCGATGTGGAACAGGAACATCGATATCCTCGCGACCGGCTATTTCCTCGTCTCGCGCGAGGCGTTCCGGCTGTTCCGCCGGCAGGATATCGGCGGCAACGTGGTCTTCGTCGCCTCCAAGAACGGCCTTGCCTCCTCGCCGAACGCCTCGGCCTATTGCACGGCCAAGGCCGCCGAGATCCATCTCGCCCGCTGCCTGGCGCTGGAAGGCGCGGAGGCGGGCATCCGCGTCAACACGGTCAATCCCGACGCGGTGCTGCGCGGCTCGAAGATCTGGGGCGGCGAGTGGCGCGAGCAGCGCGCCGCCTCCTCGAAGATCGAGGTGGGCGAGCTGGAGGAGCACTACCGCAAGCGCTCGATGCTCAAGCTCAACGTCTTCCCGGAGGACATCGCCGAGGCGATCTACTTCCTCGCCTCCGATCTTTCGGCGAAATCGACGGGCAACATCATCAATGTGGATGCCGGCAACGCGCAGAGTTTTCCGCGCTGATGCGCAAGGGAGGGTGGAATGGCTGAGCTCAGGATCGAAGAGGACGTCGTCGCGCGGGAAAACGACAGGCGGGCCGCGGCGCTGAGGGAGGATTACGAGGCGCTCGGCGCGACCCTTGCCCGCCGCGGCGTCGACATCGAGGCGGTCACGGCCAAGGTGGAAACATTCTTCGTCGCCGTCCCTTCCTGGGGCGTCGGCACGGGCGGCACGCGCTTCGCGCGCTTTCCCGGCACGGGCGAGCCGCGCGGCATCTTCGACAAGCTCGACGACTGCGCCGTCATCCATCAATTGACGCGCGCCACGCCCACCGTCTCGCTGCACATCCCCTGGGACAAGGCCGACCCCAAGGAACTCAAGGCGAAGGGCGAGGCGCTCGGCCTCGGCTTCGACGCGATGAACTCCAACACCTTCTCCGACGCGCCCGGCCAGACGCATTCCTACAAATACGGCTCGCTCAGCCATACGGACGCGGCGACGCGCGCGCAGGCGGTCGAGCACAATCTAGAATGCATCGAGATCGGCAAGGCGATCGGCTCGAAAGCGCTGACGGTCTGGGTCGGCGATGGCTCCAACTTCCCCGGCCAGAGCAACTTCACCAAGGCTTTCGAGCGCTATCTCGCGGCGATGGCGGAGATCTACAAGGCTCTGCCGGACGACTGGAAACTGTTCTCCGAGCACAAGATGTACGAGCCGGCCTTCTATTCGACCGTCGTGCAGGACTGGGGCACGAACTACCTGATCGCCGAGACGCTCGGCCCCAAGGCGCAATGCCTCGTCGATCTCGGCCACCACGCGCCGAACACCAATATCGAGATGATCGTCGCCCGCCTCATCCAGTTCGGCAAGCTCGGCGGCTTCCACTTCAACGATTCGAAATACGGCGACGACGACCTCGATGCCGGCGTCATCGAGCCCTACCGCCTCTTCCTCGTCTTCAACGAGCTGGTGGAGGCCGAGGCGCGCGGCGTCGAGGGCTTCCACCCGGCGCACATGATCGACCAGTCGCACAATGTCACCGACCCGATTGAGAGCCTGATCAACAGCGCCAACGAGATCCGCCGCGCCTATGCGCAGGCCCTCCTCGTCGACCGCGCGGCGCTCGCCGGCTATCAGGACGACAACGACGCCCTGATGGCGACGGAGACGCTCAAGCGCGCCTATCGCGCCGACGTCGAGCCGATCCTCGCCGAGGCCCGCCGGCGCACCGGCGGGGCGATCGATCCGCTCGCCGCCTACCGCGCCAGCGGCTATCGCGGCAAGGTCGCGGCGGAGCGTCCGGCGGCGGCGGCGGGCGGCGGCGGGATCGTCTGACCTACGCTTCGGCGGCGGGCGGGGTCTCGAAGCGCGGGAAGAGCACCGCGTTCTCCAGGTGCATGTGCTGCACGAGGTCGTCGGTGAGCTTGCGCAGCCCGGTATAGAGCGCAGTCCAGGAGCCGCAGGCGCCTTCGGGCAGCGCCATGCCGTGGGCGGCATGCTCGATGTCGCGCAGGAGGCGCACGGTGTCCTCGTGCTCGTGGCGCATCTGCGCGATCGGGCGGGCCATGGGCCTGTTGCCGCCCTGCCGCATCATGGGAAAGAGGATGTCCTCCTCGCCGGCCATGTGATCCTCCAGCTCGTCACGCAGCGCGGCCAATGCCTGCGCGAGCCCCGAGGGGGCGACCGGGTGGTCGCCGTGGACGCGCTCGACCTTCTCGGCCAGCGGGATCAGGAAGGCCAATTCGCGGCGGTGGGTCTCGTGGTAGCGCGACAGGAGATGGTCGATCAGCGGGCCGGTCTCCTGCGGCGCCTCGCGGCCGGCCGCGCGGCGGAGCGCCTCCAGCTCGGCGAGCAGGTCCTCCGGCGCAAGGCCGGCCCGCTCGGCGGCGGCGCGCAGCGATATGTCGCCGCCGCAGCAGAAATTGATCGCCGAGCGGCGGAAGAGATCGGCCGCGCCAGGCAGTTCGGCGGCGATGGCGGTGACGGTCGTGTCGAGGCAAAGCGGTTGCATCCTGGCTCCTTCGCAGGGTCTGGTTCCTGTCCTCCGTCGATTGACAGAAGCGGCGCGCGCCGTCTTTGCGCCCGGCCGAACAGCGGGCGCATGGCGGCGGGATTTTTCCCCTCGCTGCTTGCCGCATCGCAAATTCCGCGACGATTCGCCCGGCGGGAAGCCTTTCCACGGCGCGGCGCGATTGGTAAGCCTTGGCGAAAGAGGTTTCGATGAACAGGCATCCGCAACAGCGCCGGATTGGAATGGTGGCCTTCGCCGTCGCCGTGCTGATGGCGTTGCAGGTCGCCCTCGCGCCTCTCGCGATCGCGGCCGCCGCCGCGCCGCTCGACGCCTTCGGCAACCCGATCTGCCTCAGCCATGTCGAGGAGCAGCCGGCCTCCGCGCCAGACAGGGAACGGGCGCTCGCGCCCGATTGCTGCACGCTGGCCTGCGGCATGGCCGCCGTCTTCGTGCCGACGCACCGCGCCGTCGCCATCCTGTTCAATCCGCTTGCCCGGCCCTCGCAGCGCATCCCCGACGCCTATGGCGACATCGCGCCGCCGGCGCGCGAGGCGCTGCCCGGCCATCCGCGCGGGCCTCCGGCGCTCGCCTGATCGCCGGGCCGGCCCGTTCGATACGGGCACGACGCCGCACGTCGCCCCGCGACCTCCTGACTTTATCCTCTTCCATCCGATTCCTGCCGGCAGGGATGACCGGCCTTACTGGAGACCGACAATGTTGAAAAGAATGCTTGCGACCGCCGCCGCCCTTGCGATCGGCGCGGGAACCGCCTTCGCCCATGTTTCGCTGCAGGTGAAGGAGGCGCCGGTCGGCTCGACCTACCGCGCGATCCTGCAGGTGCCGCATGGCTGCGAGGGCAAGCCGACCAATGTGGTGCGCGTGCGCATCCCCGAGGGCGTGATCGCCGTCAAGCCGCAGCCCAAGGCCGGCTGGACGCTGGAGAAGATCAGGGGCGCCTATGAGCGCTCCTACGACTACTACGGCACGCCGACCGGCGAAGGCGTCAAGGAGATCGTCTGGAGCGGCGGCAGCCTCGGCGACGACGAATATGACGAGTTCGTGCTCCGGGCCTACCTGACGAAGGACCTCAAGGCGGGCGAGACGATCTATTTCCCGGTCGTGCAGGAATGCCCGGACGGCCTTGCCGAGCGCTGGATCGAGATCCCCGCCGAGGGCCAGTCGGCCGACGACCTGGAACTTCCCGCCCCCGGCGTGAAGCTGCTCGAAGCCGCCGGCGGCCACTGATAAGCTGAGCAGGCCGGCGTCGCCCGACGCCGGCCGTCATCGTTCGGAGATCGTTCGTGCGGGACCATCCTGGCCGATCCTTCTTGCGGATGCTGCTTGCCGGCATCCTGTGGTGCTGCCTCGCCGCGGCGGCGCTGGCGCATGCCTCGCTGACCGGGGCGTCGCCGGCGGATGGCGCGGTGGTCGCCGCGCCGCCGAAGACCCTGTCGCTCAGCTTCAGCGAGCCGGTCTCGCCGCTCGTGCTGCGGCTCGTCCTGCCCGACGGGCAGGCGCGGGCGCTCGAGACCTTCGTGCTGCGCGACCGCACGCTGGAGATCACGCCGCCCGGCGATCTCGGCGCGGGCACCCATGTGCTCGCCTGGCGCGTCGTCTCCGAGGACGGCCATCCCGTCGCGGGGTCCACCGTCTTCTCCATCGGCGCGCCCGGCGGGACGGCGCAGGCGGCGGGCGAGGCGGTCGACTGGCCGGTCAGGGCGGCGCTGTGGCTGGCGCGGACCGCGCTCTATCTCGGCCTGTTCCTCGGCATCGGCGGGCTTTTCGCCCTGCGCTGGCTGATCCCGGACGGGGCGGGAAGCCTTGCCGCGATCCGCGCGGCGATGCGGCTCGGCCTTGCGGCGAGCGTGCTTTCCCTCGGCCTGCAGGGGCTCGACGCGCTCGGCGCGCCGCTCTCCGCCCTCATCGACCCGGCGGTCTGGAAGGCGGGGCTGGCGACCAGCTTCGGCTCGACCGTGCTCGTGCTGGCGGGCGCCTTCCTGCTCGCCCTCGCCGCGCCGGGCCGGGCCGCCTCGCTGCTTTCCCTCCTTGCCGCGAGCCTCGCCCTGACGCTGAGCGGCCATGCCAGCGCGGCGCCGCCGCAATGGCTGATGCGGCCGGCCGTCTTCGTCCATGCGCTGACCATCGCCGTCTGGGCCGGCGCGCTCCTGCCGCTGGCCTTCGCGCTGCGGCAGGGCGGCGCGGCGGGCCGGCGGGCGCTCGGCCGGTTCTTCCGGCTGATCCCGCTCTGCGTCGCCGCCCTCGTCGCCGCCGGCCTGCTGCTCGCCGTCGTGCAGGTCGAGGCCTTCGGCGCGCTCGTCTCGACGGCTTACGGCAAGGTGCTGCTGGTCAAGCTGGCGCTGCTCGCCGCCCTCTTCGCGCTGGTGGCGGTCAACCGCTGGGTGCTCACCCGGCCCGCTGAGCGGGAGGAACCCGGCGCGGCGCGGCGTCTCGTCCGCGCGGTCGCTGTGGAGACCGTGGTCGTCGTCGCCATCCTCGCCGTCGCCGCGGCCTGGCGCTTCACCCCGCCGCCGCGCGCGCTGGCGATCGCGGCGGCGCAGCCGGCCTCGGTGCATATCCATGCGGAAAAGGCGATGGCCGAGATTACCGTCACCCCGGGACGCGCCGGCCCGGTCGAGGTCTCCGCCGTCCTCCTCGCGCCCGACTTCTCGCCCCTTGCGGCGAAGGAAGTCACCTTCGTCCTGTCGAACCCGCAGGCCGGCATCGAGCCGATGCGCCGGAAGGCCGCCCTTGCGGCCGACGGCACCTGGCGCGCCTCCGGCGTCGTCCTGCCGCTGGCGGGGGCGTGGCGCCTGCGGGTCGATGTCCTCGTCAGCGATTTCGAGCTGCTGCGGCTGCAGGAGACGGTCGAAATCCGGCCCTGACGGCCTCCCCTCCAATAACATGTCTTTAATACTCAAGTTTTGAGACTTGTTTGCGCCGGCGCAAAGAGCGGGCTTCGCCGAATGTGCGATGGGCATCGCAAGGGCAACGGGCGAGCGGGGATATCATGGCGCGCATCGGTGGATTGGGTTTGGCGACGGCGCTTCTTCTGGCCGGCACGGCGACGGGGGCGCTGGCGCAGTCGGCGACGCCCGGCTCGACGACGGTGCTCGACGCCGTCGTGGTCGAGGGCGGCCGGTGGAGCGACACGGCCGAGAAGGCGCGCCAGCGGTTGGCCGCCATTCCCGGCGGCGTCGCGGCCGTCACGGCGCAGGAGCGCGGGGCGAAGGCCGTGCCGACGCTTTCCGAGGCGCTGGCGCTCATTCCGGGCGTCGTCGTGCAGCGCTTCTTCGGCGGCAACGACCAGCCGCGCGTGCAGATCCGCGGCTCCGGCCTGCAGCAGAACCCGGTCGAGCGCGGCGTGCTCGTGCTCAAGGACGGCCTGCCGATCAACCGGGCGGACGGCTCCTATATCGTCGGCCTCGCCAATCCCGGCCAGGCCAGCCTGATCGAGGTCTATCGCGGCTATACCGCCAACCGGCTCGGCGCGAGCGTGCTCGGCGGGGCGATCAACTTCGCCTCGCCGGTGGAGGCGGGAACCAGCCTTTCGGCCGGCGGCGGCAGCTTCGGGGCGGCGGAGGGCTCGGCCCGCACCGGCTTCGACGACGGGCGCTTCGCCGGCAGCGCCTTCATCGACACCAGCCGCCGCGTCGGCTTCCGCGACTACAACGGCTCGCGCCGCGCCAGCCTCGGCGGCGCTGTCGAGGCGGAGATCTCCGACAGCCTCACGACGCGCGCCTTCATCGGCTATACCGATCTCGGCTTCGACGTCGCCGGTCCCCTGTCGCTGGCCGCGCTGCAGGCCGATCCGACGCAGGTCTCCAGCGGCCCGCCGGCCTTCAGCGGCTCCAATGTGGTGCGCGACAGGCCGCGCCGCGAGGCAAGCCAGTTCCTCGCCGGCTCGCGCAGCACGATCACGCTCGACGACCATCTCCTCGATATCGGCCTCGGCTACACCTATACGAAGGACATGTTCCGCTTCCCCATGTCGAGCGGCGTGCGCCGCACGGAGGGCGGCGACCTCACCGGCCTGCTGCGCTATGCCTGGCAGCCGGATGCCGACGCCCTGCTGCCGCTCTTCGAGACGACGGCGCAATATTCCGTCGGCTCGGCGGAGCGGACCTACAATATCAACCGCATGGGCGGCGACGGGCCGGCCTTCTCGCGCAACGACCTCGACGCGGCGACCCTGTCGCTGAGCGCCGGCCTCAACCTGCCGCTCGGCGAGACGCTGACCCTGTCGCCCTCGCTGTCCTACACCCACGCGACACGCGGCAACGACGACCTGTGGCGCGCCGCGACCCGGCCGCGGCTGAGCTTCCCCGGCGGCGTGCTGACGGCCCTGCCGGCGGTCGATACTAGCTATGACCGAAGCTATGCCGGCTGGTCGCCGGCGCTGGCGGCGAGCTGGCGGCCCGACGAGAGCAACCTGCTGTTCGCCGCCGTCAGCCGCAGCTTCGAGCCGCCGACCCATGACGACCTGCTCGGCACGACGGGCGGCAATCCGAATGTCTCGCCAAGCGGCTTCTCGACGCCAGATCTCGCCGCCCAGACGGCGACCACCGTCGAGATCGGCTGGCGCGGCGATTATGATGCGTGGGCGCTCGACGCCGTCGCCTATTATTCCTGGGTGGACGGTGAGCTGCTGAGCCTGCGCGACAGCAGCGGCTCGGTGCTGGCCGCCTTCAATGCCGGCCGGACGATCCATGCCGGGCTGGAGCTCGGCGTCTCCGGCGAGATCGCCCCCGGCCTCACCGGCCGGCTCGCCTATACCTACCAGGATTTCCACTTCGACGGCGATCCGCTGCGCGGCGACAACCGCCTTGCCGGCGCGCCGCCGCATGTCGTGCACCTGGCGCTGCGATATGCCGTGACGGAGGACTGGGATATCGGCGCGGCCCTGCAATGGGTGCCGAAGAAGACGCCGGTCGACAACATGAACACGCTTCATGCCGCTCCCTATGCGGTGGTCGACCTGACGAGCGAATACCGCATCAACGAGACCTTCAGCCTCTACGGCGCCGTCACCAATGTCTTCGACAAGACCTATGCCTCCTCCTCGCTGATCCTCGATCAGGCGACCTCGCCGGGGCAGGCGGTCTACATGCCGGGCGACGGGCGCGGCTTCTATGCCGGCGTCAAGGCGCGCTTCTGACGAAAGGACGATGACATGACCCTCTTCAACCGCCGCGAGGTCCTTGCCGGACTGTCCGCCCTGACCGCCGCGACGCTGGCCGCGCCCGCCATCCTCCGGGCCGCCGGGCCGCTGACGCTCTACGGCCCGCCGGCCGCGCCCTCCGCCGTGCTCGCCCACGCCGTCAAGGCCGGTTTCCTCAGGGACGTCGCACCGGGCGCGGTGTTCCGCGCCTGGAAGACGCCGGACGAGATGCGCGCCGCCGTCGCCTCCGGCTCGATGGGCGCGGTGGTGATGCCGAGCTATGCCGCCGCCAATCTCTCCAACCGGGGCCTCGGCCTCGGGCTGCTCAACGTGCTGACCACGGGCCTGCTCTACATCGTGTCGAAGGACGAGACGCTGAAGACGGTCGCCGGCCTCAAGGGCAGGACGCTCGCCGTGCCGTTCAAGAACGACATGCCGGATTTCGTCATGGCGCGGCTTCTCGCACAGGCGGGGCTGGGCGCGGGCGAGGTGGCGCTGGAATACACCGCCTCGCCGCCCGAGGCGGTGCAATTGCTGCTGACCGGCCGGGTGGACGCGGCTCTCCTCAGCGAGCCGGCCGCGACCGGCGTCATCATCAAGGCCAAGTCGGTGTTCATGACCGTCCACCGCGCCATCGACGTGCAGGCCGAATGGCAGGCGGTCGCCGGCACGTCGGAGATCCCGCAGGCCGGCCTCGCGCTGACCGCCGAGGTGCAAGAGGCGCTCGGCGCGGCGGGGATCGCCGCCCTGCAGGCCGCCGTCGAGGCGGCGCTGGCCGATGCGCTGGCCGACCCGCAGGCCGCCTCGGACGCGGCTGCCGACGCCCTCGGCTTCCCCTCCGAGATCGTCGCCGCCTCCTTCCCCACGAGCCATCTGAGCGCCATCCCCGCCAGCGCCGCGCGGAAAAACCTCGAAGGCTTCTACGGCGTGCTGGCCGAGGCCAATCCGGCGATCATCGGCGGCAAGCTGCCGGGCGACGGGTTCTATCTGGTGTGACGCGATGAGCCAGGTTCTCGCCGGCCTCGGCTGGACGGGGCGCTATCTGTGGGCCGGCTGGGCGGGCCTTGCCGGTATCTTCTGCTTTCTCGCCGGCTGGCAGGCCGGGCACGAGATCTACGGCTCCTTCATCCTGCCGTCCCCGGCCGAGACGGCCGCGGCCATCGGCGCGCTCATGGCGCGGGCGGATTTCTGGACGGTGGTGCGCGAAAGCGCCGGCCGGGCGCTCTCGGGCTTCGCCATCGCCGCGGTGATCGGCACGGCGAGCGGGCTCGTCGCCGGCTATTCCTTCGCCGCCATGCGGCTGATGAAGCCGCTGGTCACCGTCATGCTCGGCGTGCCGCCGATCGGCTGGATCGTGCTGGCGCTGATCTGGTTCGGCTCCTCCGGCGGCACGGCCGTGCTGACGGTGGTCATCGCCTCCGCGCCGCTGTCCTTCGCCGGCGCGCTGGAGGGCGTCGCCAAGCGCGACCGCCAGCTCGACGTCATGGCCCAGTCCTTCGGCGCCTCCTGGCTCTACCGGCTGCGCACGATCACCCTGCCGCATGTGCTGTCCTACCTCTTCCCGGCCTGGACGACGACGGCCGGCAGCGCCTGGAAGGTGACGGTGATGGCCGAGCTGCTCTCCAATTCCGGCGGCATCGGCGGGGAGCTGGCGACGGCGCGCGCGCTGTTCGACATTCCGCTCGTCACGGCCTGGCTGGCCGTCACCGTCATCCTCGCGCTCGCCACCGATTACGGCGTGCTGCATGTGGTGCGCGAGGCCGCCGAGCGCTGGCGCAGCGCCGGCCTGCCGTGGGGGGTGAAGCGATGACCGGCAACGCCGCGCTCGCCTTCTCCCGCGTCGGGCACGCCTTCCTCGGGCGCAGCCTGTTCGAGGATTTCGACCTTACCCTCGAAAAGGGCGAGGCCGTCGCCCTGCTCGGCCCGTCCGGCAGCGGCAAGACGACCCTGCTGCAGATCGCCGCCGGCATCGTCGAGCCGGTCAAGGGGCGGGTGACGCGCGGCTATGCCCGGCAGGCCGTGGTGTTTCAGGAACCCCGCCTGCTGCCCTGGATGACGCTGACGGACAATATCGCCTACGGCCTTGCCGCGCGCGGCGAAAGCCGGGCAGCGCGGCGCGCAACGGCCGAGCGCCTCGCGCTCTCCGTCGGCCTGGAGGAGGGCGACTTCGAAAAATATCCGGCGGAGCTTTCCGGCGGCATGCGCCAGCGCGCCAATGTGGCCCGGGCGCTCGCCGTCGATCCCGACATGCTGTTCCTCGACGAGCCGTTCAGCGCGACGGATGTGGGCCTGCGCCGCCATCTCCAGGACCTGCTGATCGCCGCCGCGCGGGAAAAGGGCTTTGCCGTGCTGCTGGTCACGCACGATC
The DNA here is from genome assembly GCA_039812945.1 of Shinella sp. GTDB lineage: Bacteria > Pseudomonadota > Alphaproteobacteria > Rhizobiales > Rhizobiaceae > Shinella. Next base: position 6,563 of record JBDHSZ010000067.1, on the reverse strand, counting down.
TTTCCGAGGCGGTGCGCGTGGCGGACCGCATCGTGGTTCTGTCGGGCCGAGACGGGCGTATCGCCGCCAGCCGCACGCTTGCCGGCCGGCCGGGCGAGCGCTCCGAGCGGGCGATCTTCGAGCAGGTCGAGGCCTGGTCGGACGATCCGCTCTTCGCGGAACTCTTCTCCGCCACGGAGCGGCTGCGATGAAGGAGCGTCCCATCCTCATCGAGGCGCTGCGGCTGTTCTTCCCGCTCGCCGCCTTCCATGGCGCGCTGCTGCCGGTCCTCTGGGTGATCGCGGGCGGCTATGCGCTGCCCTTTTCCGCCGATATCCCGCCCTCGCAATGGCATGCGCACGAGATGATCTTCGGCACCTACGGCATGGCGCTCGCCGGCTTCCTCGGCTCGGCCGTGCCGGAATGGACCGACACGCGCCCGGCGCGCGGCCGCACGCTGCTCTGCCTCGCCGCCATCTGGCTGCCGGCGCGGCTGATCGGCGCGGCCGGGGCCGACGCGCTGAGCCCGCTCGCCGCCGTCCTCGACCTTGCCTTCCTGACGGCGCTTGCCGTGCTGATCGGCCGGGCGATGCTGGAGCGGCGCACCACGAGGCATCTCGCCTTCCTGTTCTGGCTGCTCTGCTTCGCCGCGGCGGAGGCGGGCGTGCGCTACGGCTGGTTCACCGGCGATCTGGCGCTGTCCGCGCGGCTCATCGAGACGGCGCTCTGCATCTTCATCGTGCTGTTCTCCCTTTCCGCCTCGCGCATCAACGTGGTGGTGATCAACCTGGCGCTCGACCCGAGCGGCGAGACGACGCCCTACCGGCCGCATCCCGGACGGCGCCATGCGGCGGCGGCGATGACGGTGCTCTACATGGCCTCGGCGCTGTTCTTCCCCGAAAGCGTCGTGCCCGCCTGGCTGGCGCTGGCGGCAGGGGCGGCCTTCCTCGACCGGCTGGCGGAGTGGTTCATCGGCCGCCCCGCCTTGCGGACCGAGGTGGCGATGCTCGGCCTCGGCCACGCCTTCGCCGGGGCGGGGTTCCTGGCGCTCGGCGCGACGCGGCTCGGCCTCGACCTTGCGCCCGTCGCCGGCCTGCACATGCTGTCGGTCGGGGCGCTCGGCTGCGCGGTGATGGGCGTGCTGATCATCGCCGGCCTGCGGCACACGGGCCGCGACCTGCGGCATCTGCCGTGGCAGGCCCATGGCGCGGCGCTGCTGATGGCCGCCGCCGCCGTCGTCCGCGTCCTGCCGGAATTCGCCTTCGCCTCCGGCCTTGCGCCGCTGCACCATGCCGTCAGCGCGGTGCTGTGGGGGGCGAGCTTCGGCGTCTGGCTGCACGGCTTCCTGCCGATGCTGGCCGCGCCGAGCGTCTGCGAGGACGGCGCCTGCGGCTAGCGGCGGCAGGCAGGCGGCGCGCGGGTCTGGTATACTCCCGTCCCAGGCATAAGGACCCCAACCGAAGGAGACGTCCCATGACCGCACCGCACCCCTCCCGAACCCATATCGGCAACCATGCGCTGCATCCCGAGACGCAGATGCTGAACTACGGCTACGATCCCGAGCTTTCCGAGGGCGCGGTCAAGCCGCCGGTCTTTCTGACCTCGACCTTCGTCTTCAACTCCGCCGAGGACGGCCGCGACTTCTTCGACTACGTCTCCGGCCGCCGGGAGCCGCCGGAGGGCCGCGGCGCCGGCCTCGTCTATTCGCGCTTCAACCATCCCAACAGCGAGATCGTCGAGGACCGGCTGGCGGTCTACGAGCGCACGGAAAGCTGCGCGCTGTTCTCCTCGGGCATGTCGGCCATCGCCACGACGCTGCTGGCCTTCGTCAGGCCGGGCGACGCGGTGCTGCATTCCCAGCCGCTCTACGGCGGCACGGAGACCCTGCTGGCGAGGACCTTCCTCAATCTCGGCGTCGCGGCCGTGGGCTTTGCCGACGGCACCAGCGAGGCCTCGGTGACGGCGGCGGCCGAGGCGGCGATGGGCAAGGGCCGCGTCTCCGTCATCCTGGTCGAGACGCCGGCCAATCCCACCAACAGCCTCGTCGACGTGGCGATGATCCGCCGCATCGCCGACGCCATCGGCGCGCGGCAGGGCCATGTGCCGGTCGTCGCCTGCGACAACACGCTGCTCGGGCCGGTCTTCCAGCGGCCGATCGAGCTCGGCGCGGATATCTCGCTCTATTCGCTGACGAAATATGTCGGCGGCCATTCCGACCTCATCGCCGGGGCCGCGCTCGGCCGCAAGGACGTGATGAAGCAGGTGAAGGCGCTGCGCGGGGCGATCGGCACGCAGCTCGACCCGCATTCCTGCTGGATGCTCGGCCGGTCGCTGGAGACGCTGCAGCTCCGCATGGAGCGGGCGAACGCCAATGCGGCGGCCGTCGCGCGGTTCCTGCGCGATCATCCCAAGGTCGAGACGATCCACTACCTGCCCTTCCTCGATCCGGCCTCGCCCGCCGGCCGCCTCTTCGCCGCCCAGTGCGGCGGCGCCGGCTCGACCTTCTCCTTCGACATCAAGGGCGGCCAGCCCGCCGCCTTCCGCTTCCTCAACGGCCTGAAGATCTTCAAGCTGGCCGTCAGCCTCGGCGGGACGGAGTCGCTCGCCTCGCATCCCGCGACGATGACGCATTCGGGAATCCCCGTCGAGGTCCGCGAGCGGATCGGCGTGCTGGAATCGACCATCCGCCTGTCGATCGGCATCGAGCATCCCGACGACCTGATCGCCGACCTGACGCTGGCGCTCGACGGAGCCTAGCGGCATATTTGTCTGATCTTGCAGAAAGGCGTTGACATTTCAATGTTATGCCTTCCAATAAAGATGACAACAATTTCTGGAGCATGGGATGCTGGTCATTCTTGCCGATGACCTCACGGGGGCATTGGACACGGCCGCGCCTTTCGCGGCACGGGGCATGCATACCGAGGTCGCGCTGTCGGCCGGGGCCATCGCCGAGGCGCTCGGCGCGGGGCCGGCGGTGCTGTCGGTCAACCTCGCCTCGCGCGAGATCGGCGCCGAGGCCGCACGGCGGGCGACGCAGGCCGCGCTCGACGCCCTGCCGGCGGGCATCCGCCTCTTCAAGAAGGTCGATTCGCGCCTCAAGGGGCATATCGCGGCCGAGCTCGACGCGATCGCCTACCGCGCCGCGCTGGTCTCCCCGGCCATCCCCGCCTTCGGGCGCGTCGTGGCGGACGGCTGCGTCAGCGGCTTCGGCGTCGATGCGCCGATCCCCGTCGCCGAGCGGCTCGGCGACCATGCCGCCCGCGCGACGATCCCGGACATCGCCGGCCAGGACGATCTCGATGTCTGGCTGGAGCGGGCGGAGGCCGGGGGGATCGACCTGCTCGTCGGCGCGCGCGGCCTTGCCGAGGCGCTGGCCGGCAGGATGAGCGGGCAGGCCCCGGCGCGGGCGGCGGAGATCCCCGCCGGGCCGGGCCTCTTCGTCATCGGCTCGCGCGACCCGATCACCCTGGCGCAGATCGAGGCGCTGCGCGGCGCGGAGGCGCTGCGCTACCTGCCCGCGCCGAACGGCCGCCTTGCCGGCGAGGCGGCGGATGGCAGCGCGCTGACGCTCGTCCAGGCGGTGCCGGGCGAGGGCGCGGCGAGCGGCGAGGCGGTCGCCCGGGCGCTCGCTGAAAGCGTCTGCCCCGCGCTGACCGGCGCGGCCGCGACGCTGCTCCTGTCCGGCGGGGCGACGGCCGAGGCCGTGCTGGCGCGGATGGGCGTCGCGCGGTTCCGGCTGCTCGGCGAATGCCTGCCGGGACTGGGCTTGGCGCATGCCGGCGGACGTTGCATCATCGCCAAATCGGGAGGATTCGGCGAGCCGGACACGCTGCGGGACATCGCGCGCCGGCTGCGCCGCAGGGCAGGGTAGGACATGGGATTGCAGAACGGAACAGCGCGCCGCAGCCTCGGCGACCTCGTCTTCGAACGCATGCACCGGGCGATCAAGTCCGGCGCCTACAAGCCCGACGAGCGCCTGCCGACCGAGCATGACCTCGCCAACGAGTTCGAGGTCTCGCGGCCGATCATCCGTGAGGCGCTGCGGCGGCTGCGCGAGCAGGGCTTCATCTATTCCCGGCGCGGGGCGGGCAGCTTCGTGCGCGCCGTCGGCATGCGCGAGCCGCTCGGCTTCGGCCAGCTCGAGAACGTCGCCGACCTGCTCAACTGCTACGAGTTCCGCCTGACCGTCGAGCCGGCGGCGGCCGCCGCGGCGGCGGAGCGCCACGACCCGGCCACGCTCGCCGCCATCCGCCAGGCGCTGGAGCTGATGCGCGACGCCACCAACCGGCAGTCCCACCGCGAGGACGCCGACTTCCAGTTCCACCTCGCCATCGCCCGCGCCGCGCATAACAGCTATTTCTTCACCGCCATGGAGGCGCTGAAGGATCACATCGCCGTCGGCATGCGGTTCCACGGCGCCTCGGTCAAGCGCGAGGCGGCGGGCCTTACCCGCGTCTTCGCCGAGCACGAGGCGATCGCCGAGGCCATCGCCGCCCGCGAGGGGGCGAAGGCCCGCCAGCTCATGCACGACCATCTCAGCGGCTCGCGCGACCGGCTTTTCCAGGCGACGAAATGACGAAAACCCCGGCGGGGCCGGGGTCAGGTTGCGGACAAGCTTCTCCCACCCACCGTCGTCATCCTCGGGCTTGACCCGAGGATCCAGGCGGCGTCCGCGGCATGGATGGTCGGGTCAAGCCCGACCATGACGGAGGAGAGGGATCCGGGTCTTTGTCCGCAACCGGACCCGGTCCCACCGGAGTTTTACAGGGATGGCCTAGCAGGCCGCCTTGTAGATGGCGAGCACGTCGTCGATGCTCATGTCGACGGGATTGTTGTCCATCAGCCGGCGGTTGGCGTGGGCCTCGCCGGCATAGAGCGGCAGGTCGTCGGCCTTCGCGCCGTGCGCGGCCAGCGACATCTCGATGCCGAGGTCGCGGCAGAAGCCGCAGGCCGTTTCCAGCAGCGCCTCCGTGGAGAGGTTCTCGCCGAGGCCGAGCGCCTCGGCCACTTCCGCCGTCTTGTCCGCCGCCACCTGCCGGTTGAAGGCCAGCACATGCGGGAAGATGACGGCGTTCGCCAGGCCATGCGGCAGGCCGAGCCGCGTGCCGAGCGGATAGGCGATGGCGTGGCCCGCCGCCGTGTTGACCGGCCCGAGGCAGATGCCGCCGTAATAGGAGGCGAGCATCATGCCCTCGCGCGCCTCGGTGTCGCCACCGTCGCGGACGGCACGCGCAAGATACTTGCCGACGAGGCGGAAGCCCATGCGGGCGAAGCCGTCGATCATCGGATGGGCGCGGCGGTTGGTGAAGGCCTCGACGCAATGGGCCATGGCGTCGACCCCCGTCGCGGCGGTGACGGCCGGCGGCACGGAATAAGTGAGCTCCGGATCGAGCACCGCGAAGTCGGCAATCATGTGCGGGCTCTCGACGGCGATCTTGTTGCCCTTTTCCGGATCGGTGATCAGCGAGCGGATGCCCGCCTCCGAGCCGGTGCCGGCGGTCGTCGCCACCTGGGCGAGCCGCGTGCGGCGGCCGGCGACCCGGTTGGGACCGGCGACGTCGGCGAGCGTCTGCCCGCCGTCCCACAGCGCCGCGACGAGCTTGGCGACATCGAGCACCGAGCCGCCGCCGAGGCCGACGACGAGGTCCGGCCGGCTTTTGCGCGCGGCCTCCAGCGCGGCGTCCAGCGTCGCGATGTCCGGCTCGCCGGGAATGGCGTCGAAGACGGTGAGGCGGCCGGAAAGCTTCAGCCGGTCGGCGAAGCCCGCGGTGAAGGGCGTCGCGATGACGAGGACGGAGGCGGCGTCGCCCGCCCAGCCGCCGATCTCGGCGATCGTGCCGGCGCCGACGGCGAGGCGGCGGGGCTGGTGGAGCGTGATGGGAGCGATGGTCATGGCGTCATCCTTGCGTGGCCGCGCCCGCCACGAGCCTGCGGGCATAGGCGATGGCGGAGTTCATGTTGCCGTGATTGGCGATGCCCTTGCCGGCGATGTCGAAGGCCGTGCCGTGGTCGACCGAGGTGCGGTCGATCGGCAGGTCGACGGAGACGTTGACGGCCGTGTCGAAGGCGACGAGCTTGATCGGGATATGGCCCTGGTCGTGATATTGCGCGACGACCAGATCAAAGGCGCCGGAATAGGCGCGGTGGAACACCGTGTCGGCGGAGATCGGGCCGTGCGCGTCGATGCCCTCGGCGCGGGCCAGCGCGACGGCGGGCGCGACCTGGTCGTCGTCCTCGGTGCCGAAGAGGCCGTTCTCGCCGCAATGCGGGTTGATGCCGGCGATGGCGATCCTCGGCGCGGCATAGCCGATGCGCCTGAGATGGGCGTTTCCGGCGCGGATGGTCGCCAGCACCCGCTCCGTCGTCGCGCGGCGGATCGCCTCCTGCAGCGAGACATGGGTGGAGACGTGGATGACCTTCAGCCTGTCGGAGGCGAGCAGCATATAGGCCGCCTTGGCATTGGTGAGGCTGCGCAGCATGCCGGTATGGCCGTCGTAATGGTGGCCGGCAAGGTTCAGCGCCTCCTTGTTGATCGGCGCGGTGACGATGCAGCCGATCTTGCCGGCCTCGGCGTCGCGCAC
>JBDHSZ010000066.1:0-17308 GCA_039812945.1 Shinella sp. | reverse complement strand
AAACGAATGTCAAAAGAAAATAAAACGCAAATCGCGCTTTGCCCCCAGCGGGACTGTACCGCGCGCAAAACGCAATTGTCATCGCTTGAGTTTTAGGCGTAGGCTGCCGCAACGCAGCATATCGGGAGAAGAGACCATGAAGAGCGTCGTCGTTACCGGCTCAACCAGCGGCATCGGCCTTGCCATCGCCAGCGCATTCGCGGAAAGCGGCGCCAATGTCGTCATCAACGGTTTTGGCGCGGCCGACGAGATCGAGGCCATCCGGGCGAAGCTGGACGGGCTCGGCAAGGGCCGCGTGCTCTATCATCCCGCCGACATGACGAAGCCGCACGAGATATCCGATCTCGTCGAGACGGCCGTGGAGGAATTCGACGGCGTCGATATCCTCGTCAACAATGCCGGCATCCAGCATGTCGAGAAGATCGAGGATTTCCCGGTGGACAAGTGGGACCAGATCATCGCGATCAACCTGTCCAGTTCCTTCCACACGATCCGCTGCGCCGTGCCGCACATGAAGCGCAAGGGCTGGGGCCGCATCGTCAACGTCGCCTCCGCGCACGGCCTCGTCGCCTCGCCCTTCAAGGCGGCCTATGTGGCGGCCAAGCACGGCGTCATGGGCCTCACCAAGACCGTGGCGCTGGAAGTCGCCGAGAACGGCATCACCGCCAACGCCATCTGCCCCGGCTACGTGCTGACGCCGCTGGTCGAGAAACAGATTCCCGCCACCGCCAAGGCCCGCGGCATCAGCGAGGCCGAGGTGAAGACCGACGTCATGCTGAAGTTCCAGCCGACCAAGGAATTCGTCGGCACCGACGAGGTGGCGGCCATCGCGCTGTTCCTCGCCTCGGACGCGGCCAAGTCGATCAACGGCACCCATATCTCCGTCGACGGCGGCTGGACCGCCCAGTGATCCCGCACCGCCGGCGGCGGCGCGGCCCGGAAGGATGACATGAACTTTCTAGAGGACAGTCTGGAGGGCTTTCTCGCCCGCGAGCACCGCGTCGTCATCGTCGAGGTCAGCGCCGTGAGGGGCTCCGCGCCGCGCGACGAAGGCACCTTCATGCTGGTGGCGCCGAGCGAGATCCACGGCACGATCGGCGGCGGACGGCTCGAGCATGCGGCGATCGAGAATGCCCGCAAGCTGCTGGCCGATGCCGGCGGCGAGGCGCGGCTCGACGTCCCGCTCGGCCCCGAGAACGGCGAGTGCTGCGGCGGCCGGGTGGAGCTCGCCTTCACCATCGCCGACGAGGAGGCCCGCAAGGCCCTCGACGCGCGCCTTGCGCAGGAGGAACGGCTAAAGCCGCAGGTCTGGGTGTTCGGCGCCGGCCATCTCGGCCGCGCGCTGGCCGATGCGCTGACCCTGCTGCCGCTCAAGGTGTTCGTCGTCGAGGAGCGCGAGAGCGAACTCGGCCAGGTCACCTCGCAGGTGCGCCACCGGCAGAACGCCATGCCGGAAGCGCTGGTGGCGGACATTCCGCCCGGCGCGGCCGTGGTCATCGTTACGCATGACCACGCGCTCGATTTCCGCATCGCCCGCGCGGCGCTCGCCCGCACCGACCTTGCCTATGTCGGCATGGTCGGCTCGAAATCGAAGCGCGGCAGCTTCCTGCGCTATCTGGAGGAGGAAGGCGCGGACCGCGCCGCGGCCGACCGGCTCGTGCTGCCGATCGGCGGCACGGCGGTCGACGACAAGCGCCCCGCCGTCATCGCCGCGATGACCGCCGGCGAGCTGCTGCTCGCCTTCGCCGCATGGCGGGCCGGGCGCTCCTAGAGCATTTCCAGCCGAAGCGAAGTCGCTTTGGCGTCGGATAATGCGGCAAAACAAGAGGCTGGAGCATTTCCGGTGAACCGGAGTTCACCGGAAATGCTCTAGCGGCCGTCGAGGAAGCCGAGATCGCGCTTCATGTGCTCGGTCAGTTCGCGCGGGTCGAGAACGGGAATACGCCGCTTCCTCCTTCTGCGAAAGGCGAAGGAGAGCTTCTGCCAGAAACCCGCCTCCCGAAACGGCAGGCACTCCACCGGCGCCTGATGGGTGATGCATGTCATGGCAATGCCTCGTCAATTCCATCCATTGCTTGCAGCCTGCGCCGAAAGGTGATGGAATTCCAATCGAACCTTCGTCTGGATGCATCAAGAGAACTTGCCCTTGAAGATGTCGCGCAACTTTCCGCTCAATGCGCTCCGCGTCTTCGAGGCAGCCGCGCGGCATGCGAGCTTCACCCGCGCCGGCGAGGAGCTCGGCATGACGCAGACGGCGGTCAGCTACCAGATCAAGCTTTTGGAGGAGACGCTCGGCGAGACGCTGTTCCTGCGCCGGCCGCGGCAGGTGACGCTGAGCGAGGCCGGCGAGCGGCTCGCGCCGAAGGTCGCCGAGGGGCTTTCCCGGCTGGCGGAGGCCGTGTCGGAGCTGCGCGGGGCGAGCGGGCAGAAGCTGCACATCCACTCCACGCCCACCTTCGCCCTGCAATGGCTGAGCCGCACCATCGGCGATTTCCAGCTCCGGCATCCGAGCATCGCCGTGCGCCTCTCCACCTCGCAGGACGTGATCGATTTCGCCCGGGAGGAGGCCGACGTGGCGATCCGCTGGGGCAAGGGCGACTGGCCCGGCCTTGCCTGCCACAAGGTCATGCGCATGAATTTCGCGCCCATGCTGAGCCCGGCGCTCGCCGAAACCATCGGCGGCGTGCGCGAGCCCGCCGATCTCCTGAAACTGCCGATCATCAGCGCGCGGGACGTCTGGTGGCGCCTCTGGTTCTCCGCCGCCGGCATCACCGATCCCGATCTCGACCGCTTCCCGCCAAACGAGCTCGGCACCCAGACCATCGACGCGCAGGTGGCCATGGCCGGCCAGGGCGTCGCCATCGTCAATCCCGGCCATTTCCGCATGGAGGTCGCCGCCGGCCAACTCTTCCAGCCCTTCGACCTCACCTGCAACGACGGGCGCGACTACTGGCTGGTCTATCCGGAGAACCGCCGCAACATCCAGAAGGTCCGGGCGTTCCGCGACTGGATCCTCGCCGCCCTGCCGCAGGAGGTCTGAACCGGCGGCCTTGCAAGGGCCGGAATGCGGGCCTATCACCGAAAGGTTCGAAACCGCCGCGAGGAGCCCCGCCATGACCCCGACCCTGATCCGCGGACGCCTGCTCTCCTTCCTCCGCCGCCCGGAGGCGATCGACGATACGGCGAGCCATCGCTACGAGGAGGACGGCGGGCTGCTGGTGGCGGACGGCAGGATCGTCGCGGCCGGCCCCTATGCGAGCGTGCGCGCGCAGGCGCCCGAGGACGCCGAGGAGATCGACCACCGGCCGCATCTCATCCTGCCCGGACTGATCGACACGCACCTGCATTTCCCGCAGATGCAGGTGATCGGCTCCTATGCCGCGAACCTGCTCGAATGGCTGAACACCTATACGTTCCCGGAGGAGTGCCGCTTTGTCGAGAGCGCGCATGCCGCCCGCATCGCCCGGCATTTCTACGACGAGATGATCCGCCACGGCACGACGACGGCGGTCGCCTACTGCTCCGTGCACAAGGCCTCGGCCGACGCCTATTTCGCCGAGGCGCTGGCGCGCGGCATGTGCATGGTCGGCGGCAAGGTCATGATGGACCGCAACGCCCCGCAGGGCCTGCTGGATACGCCCGAGACCGGCTATGACGAGACCCGCGCGGTGATCGCCGAATGGCACGGCAAGGGCCGCAACCACGTCGCCATCACCCCGCGCTTCGCCATCACCTCGACGCCGGCGCAGATGGAGATGACGGCGGCGCTTGCCCGCGAATTCCCGGACCTTCACATCCAGACCCATCTTTCGGAGAATCACGACGAGATCCGCTTCACCGGCGAACTCTATCCCGACGCCGTCGACTACACGGACGTCTATGCGAAATACGGTCTGCTCGGCCGCAAAAGCCTGTTCGGCCACTGCATCCATCTTTCGGAGCGCGAGGCGGACGCCATGAGCGAAGCGGGCGCGGTGGCGGTGCACTGCCCGACCTCCAACCTCTTCCTCGGCTCCGGCCTCTTCCCGCTGAAAAGCCTGTCGCGGCGGGAAAGGCCGGTGCGCATCGGCCTTGCCACCGATGTCGGCGGCGGCACGAGCTATTCCATGCTGAAGACGATGGACGAGGCCTACAAGATCCAGCAATTGCTCGGCGAGCGGCTGAACCCGTTCGAGAGCTTCTACCACATGACGCTCGGCAATGCCGAGGCGCTGTCGCTGGCGGACCGCATCGGCACGCTGGAAGCGGGCACCGACGCCGACTTCGTCGTGCTCGACGCCGCCGCGACGCCCGCCATGGCGCTGAAGATGGAGGTGGTGCGCTCGCTCGCCGACGAGCTCTTCCTGCTCCAGACGCTGGGCGACGACCGCGCGGTGCGCGAGACCTATGTGGCGGGCAGGCCGATGAAGGCGGCGCTGTAGGCGCCGCCAGCGGCCCGTCAGGGCTGTTCGATGACGAACGGCATGTCGAAATAGGATTCGATCACGTTGTTGCCGCTGCCGAGGCGGTCGACGACGAGGAAGTCGCTGACCGCGCCGATGGCCATCAGCGGATGGTGCCAGACATTGCGGTTGTAGTTGACCCCCTGCCGCCCGCCGGCGCGAAAGACCTGCGGCCGGCCGGGCCGGCCGTCCTCGTCCTCCGCGACGATGACCAGCCAGGGCCGGTCGTCGATGGGCGAGAAGCTCTGGCTGCCATAGGGGTGGCGCTCCATCATGTCGACGACATAGGGGAAGCTGCGCGGACTGCCGCGGAACAGGCTGATGATGACCTTCGCGTCCTCGCCCACCGCCTCGGCCACGGCCAGCGCGTTGTAGCGCTCCGTCGTGCCGCCGTTGATGTAGCGCATGGACGCGGGATCGGCCTCGATCACGCTGCCGAAGGGGGCGAAGGCCTCCCGGGTCAAGGGTCTGATAGGAAGCTTCTCAGCCATCGGACGCCCTCCCGGGGAGAGGAAGGGCGGTCGTTGGTCGTCGGGCATGTCAATCTCCGGGGAGCAGAGCATTCAAGCGCAGGAGCGCAATGCGCTCCACCTGGCCTTTCGCGGTTTCGAATTCCTCATCGGCCGTATTGCCGATGCGTGTCTCGAAAGCGGCAAGAATGTCGTTCTTGTCAAGCCCCTTCACGGCGATGATGAAGGGGAAGCCGAATTTTTCGGTATAGGCCGTGTTGATCTCGGTGAAGCGCGCGTGCTCCTGCGGGCTCAGCCGGTCGAGGCCGGCGCCGGCCTGTTCCTTGCGGCTGTCCTCCGTCAGGCCGCCGGCGACCGCCAGCTTGCCGGCAAGGTCCGGGTGGGCGCGCAGCACGCCGAGCTGCTCCTCGGCGCTGGCCTTGCGGAAGGCTTCGGTCAGCGCGGCATGCACGCCCGCCGCCGTCAGCGGCAGCGTCACGGCCCCGGCATCGAGCGCCCGTTCGGCGATGAAGGGCGAATGCTCGAAGACGCCGCCGAAGCGGTCGAGGAAATCGGTGCGGTCGATCATGCGTTCTTTCCCTTCGTCGGGTGGTAGTTCTCGATCCAGTGGCGCGCGATGTCGATGCGGCGCGGGATCCAGACCTTCTCATGGCCGAGCACGTAATCGACGAAGCGGGCGAGCGCGGCGGCGCGGCCCGGGCGGCCGACGAGGCGGCAATGCAGGCCGATATTGAGCATCTTCGGGCTGCCCTCGGCGCCTTCCTGGTAGAGCACGTCGAAGGCGTCCTTCAGGTAGTTGAAGAACTGGTCGCCGGCATTGAAGCCCTGGGGCGTCGCGAAACGCATGTCGTTGGTTTCGAGCGTATAGGGGATGATCAGGAAGGGCTCGCCGTCGATGCCCGGCACGAAATACGGCAGGTCGTCGGCATAGGAATCGGAGGAATAGACGAAGCCGCCCTCCTCCATGACGAGGCGCAGCGTGTTGGACGAGGGCTTGCCCTGGTACATGCCGAGCGGGTGCGAGCCGGTCAGCTCCTTGTGCAGGCGCACGGCCTCGCGGATATGCTCGCGCTCCTGCTCCTCGGAGAAGTCCTTGTATTCCAGCCAGCGGTAGCCGTGGCTGGCGATTTCCCAGCCGGCTTCCTTCATGGCCGCGACGGCATCCGGGTTGCGCGCCATGGCGAGCGTCACGCCGTAGACGGTGGTGGTGACGTTGCGGCTGGTGAACAGGCGGTGGAGCCGCCAGAAGCCGGCGCGCGAGCCGTATTCGTAGATCGATTCCATGTTGAGATTGCGCTGGCCCGGCCAGGGCTGCGAGCCGACGATCTCCGACAGCAGGCATTCCGATGCCGCATCGCCGTCGAGGATGCAGCTCTCGCCGCCCTCCTCGTAGTTCACCACGAACTGCACGGCGATATTCGCATCGCCCGGCCAGCGAACCTGCGGCGGCGTGCGGCCGTAGCCGATCAGGTCGCGCGGATAAGTCTTGTCTGTCATTCGATCACCTCGGCAATGGATGGAATCGCGGCGCCTGACGATGCAGAAGCCCATGATGGGAACCATTAGCGCCTCGGTCCGTTCCCTGTCCATGACAACCACGGAGAAACACTTATGGCCATGCAGGACGCAAACATCCGCGAAACCCAGGATCTCATCGCCAGCGACAAGGTCGAGGGCACCAGCGTCTACGGCGCGGATGGCAAGCATATCGGCTCGGTGGAGCGCCTGATCCTCGACAAGCGGAGCGGTCATGTCTCCTACGCCGTCCTCAGCTTCGGCGGCTTCCTCGGCATCGGCAGCGACCATTATCCCCTGCCCTGGAGCAAGCTCAGCTATGACGAAGGCCTTGGCGGCTACCGCATCGACGTGACGAAGGAGCAGGTCGAGAACGCGCCGCACTACGAAAGCGATTCCGAATACGAGTGGAACCGCCGCAACGGCAAGGCGATCCACGACTATTACGGCGTGCCGCCCTACTGGATGTGACAGGCTCTATATCCGTCCGGCTTCCTCGAAGTGGGCCGCGACGGTGAACGGGGGCGGTACGCCGAGCGTGCCGCCCCCGATCTCGTTCAGCACCTCGCGCGCCAGCGCATGGGCAAGGCCGAAGCTCACCTTGAAGCCACCCGTCATCAGGCTGACATTGCCGTGCTGCGGATGCCGGCCGACCATCGGCTCGCGGCCGATGGCTTTCGGCCGCAGCCCCGCCCAGCGCTCGATCACGGGCGCATCGGCAAGGACCGGCGCCATGTGCCGCGCCCTGTCGATCAGCGCGTCGAGAAGCCCGTCCGTGCCGTGCGGATCGGTAAAACTGTTCTCGCTGGTGCTGCCGACGGCCACCGTCCCGTCCTCATGCGGCACGATATAGAGGCCGTCGGCGAAGATCACCGGAAGAGACGGATCGATGTCCGCCCTGAAAAGCGCCGCCTGCCCTTTGACCGCCGTGCCGGCGGGCCGGCCAAGCGGCGGAGCGAGGCCCGCCAGGAGGGCAAAGGTCTCGACCCCGGCCGCAAGCACACAATGACCGAAGGCGATCGCCGTACCGTCGTCGAGACGGGCGATGCCGGCGGCCGGATCGATCGCCGCGATGCCGGCGCCCTCGCGGATCGAGACATTCGCCATGCGGGCGAGCGCGGCGCGCAGGGCCGCAAGCAGGTTACGCGGCGCAAGGCGCGCCGACAGGCGCTCATGGACGAGCCCGCCGGCCATCGCCGAAACGGCCGGCCAGCCGTCGAAGGGCGAGGCGTCCAGCACCTCGAAAGGAAAGGCGCGGCCGGGCGTCCGCCAGACCGCAAGCGCATCCTCCGCATGGCCGAGCGCGATGGCGCGGTTGTGCGGCTTTGCCAGCGGAATGAGCCTGCCGGAGCGGCGATAGCCGGTGGAAAGGCCGGTTTCCGCCTCCAGCGCGGCGATCTCCGCCTCGAGGCAAACCAGCGCCTCGAACTGGAAGGCCTTCTTGGCGTTCCAGCGATCCGGCAGATGCGGCATCAGCGCGCCGAGCAGGCCGCCGCTGGCGCCGGCGCCGATCCTTCTCTTCTCCACGAGAAGGACGGACAGGCCCTTGCGGGCGGCGTAAAGCGCGGTCCACAGGCCCATCACCCCGCCGCCGGCGACGAGGAGGTCCACGGCCGGTTGACCGGCGGCCGTCCCGGGACTATCGGCATGGGCCATGGCTGATCACGATCCTGAAAACACGCCGCCGGGCGCGGCGGCCCTCGACTGGCATGAGGGCGATATGCCCTATTCCCGCGCCTTTGACGATCACTTTTATTGTCGCAGCGACGGGCGGCTGGAATGCGGCCACGTCTTCCTCGCCGGCAACGACCTGCCGCGCCGCTGGCACCGGACAAAACCCTTCCGCATCGCCGAACTCGGCTTCGGCACCGGCCTCAACCTCTGCGAGACCTGGCGGCAATGGCGCGAGACGGCGCCGGAGGAGGCCGGCCTCTCCTTCACCTCCTTCGAGCGCTTCCCGATGGCGCGCGCCGATATCGGCCGGGCGCTTTCCCACTGGCCGCAGATCGACCGCGAGCGCGCGATCCTGACGGAAAAATGGCCGGAGATGCCGGAAGGCCGCGTCGAGATCGCGCTGGAGCCGCGCGTCCGCCTCACCGTCGTCTGCGGCGCGGCGCTCGACGGCCTGCACGCGCAGGAAGCGCCCTTCGACGCCTGGTATCTCGACGGCTTCGCCCCCGCGCGCAATCCGGACATGTGGTCGGCGGAACTGATGGCGGAGGTCTTTCGCCTCACCGTTCCCGGCGGACGCTTCGCCACCTATGCGGCCGCCGGCTTCGTCCGGCGCAACCTTCTTGCCGCCGGCTTCACGGTGGAGCGCCGGCCGGGCTTTGCGGGAAAACGCGAGATGCTTTGCGGGGAAAAGCTGGCAACCTAGTGCGGTGCGCCGCTTGCGGCCTGCGTCCCGCGCGGCTTCAGCCAGCGGTCGAGCTTCTCCTCCAGCTTCTCGATGCTGATCGGCTTCGTCAGGTAGTCGTCCATGCCGGCGGCGAAGCATCGCTCCCTGTCGCCGTCGAGCACATGGGCGGTGACGGCGACGATCGGCACGCGATGGCCGCTGCCGCTTTCGATCTCGCGGATCGCCCGGCTCGCCTCTAGCCCGTTCATGACCGGCATCGAGACATCCATCAGGATCATGCCGGGCCGGCGCGCCCGGAACATCTCGACCGCCGCCTCGCCGTTCCCCACCAGCGCGAAGCGCAGGCCGGATGCCGCCAGAAGCTGGCTGAACAGGATCTGGTTGACCTCGTTGTCCTCCGCCACGAGGACGTCCAGCCGCTCACCCGGCACGGCAGCGGCGGGAGCCGACGCCTCGCGGCGCAGCGGCAGGATCTTGGCGGGAACGCCTCCCGGCGCGGCCGGACCGCCCCGCGCCCCCCGCATGGCGCGCAGCACCTCCGCCACCGTCTCGCGCAGCAGGTCGGCGCGCACCGGCTTCATGAGATGGGCCTGGATATCCGACGAGGCGAGGAACGGGTCCTCCGCCGGCAGGTTCATCGAGGTCAGGACGATCACCGAGATCGCCGCCGTCCCCGCCCCTTCGCGGAGCGACCGCACGAAGGCCGGCGAATGCTCCGGCCGGTAGTCAAGCAGGATCGCGTCCACCGCCACGCCCATGTCCGCCGCGGCGGCGAGCACGGCAAGCGCCTCCGCCTCCGTGGCGACGGCCGTCGCGTCGTAGCCCCATTCGAGCAGCATGTCGTAGGCCGCCTTGCGCGACAGGTCGTGCGCATCGACGACGAGGAGGCGCGCATCGGGCGCCCTTGCCGGGACGAGGCGGGCCGGCAGCCCGGCGACGGCGAGCGCCATCGGCAGGCGGACGGTGAAGACGGAGCCGCGGCCCACTTCGCTGCCCGCGTCCAGCGTACCGCCGAAAAGCCGCGTCAGCCCGTCGGTGATGGCAAGGCCGAGGCCGGTGCCCTCGTGCCGGCGCGTCGAGGAACTGTCGACCTGCGAGAACTTCTCGAAGATCGATTCCATCTTGTCGGCCGGAATGCCCGCGCCGGTATCCTCGACGCGGATGACGAGCTCGACGCCGCCCCCGGCGGCATGCGCGGCAAGGTCGATCAGCACATGGCCGCGGTCGGTGAACTTGACGGCATTGCCGACGAGATTGGTGACGATCTGCCGGAAGCGGCCGGCATCGCCCATCACCGCCGCCGGCATGTTGGCGGCCCCGCGCACGACGAGCTCGATATCCTTCTCCGCGGCCTTCGCCGACAGCAGCGTCGCGACGTCCTCGATCGCCTCCACCGGATTGAAGGCGACGTCGCGCAGCACCATCTGGCCGGCGTCGATCTTCGAGAAGTCGAGGATATCGTTGATGATCGTCAGGAGCGCATTGCCGGACTTCACCATGATGTCGATGAACGTCTTCTGCCGCGTGTCGAGATTGGACTTGGCGAGGAGCTCGGCCATGCCGAGCACACCGTTCATCGGCGTGCGGATCTCGTGGCTCATATTGGCGAGGAATTCCGACTTGGCCTTGTCGGCCGTCTCGGCGCGGGTGACGAGGCGGCGCAGCTCCTCCTCGCGGCTCTTGAGGCCGGTGATGTCGGAGAAGACGACGACGTCGCGGCCGCGGCTCGTCGGCGTCACGTCGAGCCGCAGCCAGCGCTGGTAGCCGCTGAACACCGTCAGCGAGGCGGGCTTGCCGGTGAAGAGGATGCGCCCGAAGGCGCTGGCGTCGACCGGCTCCTCGCCGTCGAAGCCGGGGATGTCGCGGTCGATGCAGCTTTGCAGCACGTCCTCGACCAGCGCGCCGGGCTGCAGGAGATGCGGCGGCATGGCGATCATCGTGGCGAGCGCCTCGTTGGAAAGCACCACCACGCCGTCCTCGATGATCAGCAGGCCCTGGCTCATCGAGGAGACCGCGTCCTTCACGAGGCTGCCGACCTCCTCCAGGGCGCTGCGGGTCTCCAGCACCTCGCGCTCGCGCTCGCGCCGCTCGGTGATGTCGATGAAGGTCAGCACGCAGCGGCCGCCGGACACCGCGCAGCCGGCCTCGATCACCGTGCGGCCGTTGGCATAGGAGACCTCGCGCGCGCGCCGGCTGCCGGCGCGGATATCGGCGACGCAGGCCGCGTAGCCCTGCGCCCGGGCGCGGCCGTCCTCACTGAAGGCCCCCTGTGCCTGCTGGAAGTCGAGCAGCTCGGCGAGCGGCCGGCCGCGCATCGGCGGCAGGGCGCCGTCCCACAGCGCCTCGAAGGCGCCGTTCACCAGGTCGATCCTGTCCGTCTCGTCGACGACGACGATGCCGACGGGAAGCGATTCCACCACGCTTTCGAGATCCGCGCGCGCCGCCTCGGCAAGGCGCTGCGCCTCGCGAAGCTGGTCCTCGCGCTTCTTCAGGAGCGTCGTGTCGGTGATCGAGCCGATCAGGTAGTTCTTCGCGTCGAGCGTCGTGACGCGGTAGAGCCGCGAGATGGTCGGCAGGATCGAGCCGTCCGGCCGGATATAGTCGATCTCGGCTTCGAACAGCTCGCCGGTATCCAGCACGAACTGGTTCTGGCCGTGGAACTCCTCGCCCTGCCGGGGATACATTTCCAGCGTGGTGCGGCCGAGCAGCTCCTCCGGCTGCCGGCCCGTCAGCTCGACATAGGCGCGGTTGGCGAAGATCATCCGCTGCTTCTCGTCGCGCATGAAGCTGGCGACCGGCAGCTCGTCGAGCAGCGCGCGGTAGAGGCTGATCTCCTGCGAATGCTGCTTCAGCCGCCCCTCGTTCTCCTTCAGCGCCGTGGCGTCCAGCCGCAGGACGACCAGCGTGCCGTCCGGCCGGCGCTGGCTGACGAGGCGGATCCAGCCGCCCGCCACCGGGACGACGGATTCGTAAAGCGGCAGGCCGTAGCTGGCGAGCCGGGCGGCGATCCAGCGCTCGCGCTCGGCCGGGGCCGCCTGCCCCTTCTCCAGATCGTGCAGCGCCCCGGCGAAGGCCGCAAGGCTCGCCGGGTCGCCTGCGAGCGCGGCGAAGAACTCCCGCATGCTGCGGTTGGCATAGCTCAGCCGGTCGTCCGCGCCGAACACCGCGACGCCCGCGCCCATGGCGTCGAGCGCGCTCTCGACATGCATCGGCGCATCGCCGTTCCCGTTGGCCGGAAGCGGCGCGGGGGCCTCCGCCGCCGGCGTGAAGAGGCCGACGAGGACGGACAGCGCCGGCGAGAGGCGCTCGCGCTTCAATGCGATATCGAAAGATCCGCCGCCGAAGGGATGGGCATAGCGGGCGCGCTCGGCATTGCCGAAGATCAGGCAGCGGCGTTCCGGCTCGTCGCGCTCGCCATGGCCCGCCGCCTCGCCGATCTCGTCGCTGCGCAGGCCCGCCATCTCCGCCGGGGCGCGGTCGAACAGGCGCGCATAGGCCTCGTTCACCGTGAGATAGCGCAATTCGCTGCTCTTGACATAGGCCGGATACGGGTGGGCGCGAACGCGCGCCGAGGCCGCCGCCAGCAATTCGTCTTGAGATTCAGCCACGCCAGATACTCCCCAAAGCGGCACGGAAGGAGAGATTCATACCCGTCCGGGAGTATCACCAATCCTTGAACGGATGGTTAACCGATCGTTTCCGGCCCGCCATGGCCCGTCCCTGTCGCAAAACGGCGGCCCGCGCGGGGCAAGGATAAAGGGCAAACCGGATCGGGGCTGCGCTGAAATGGACGCGCTCGGCGTCGAGGCGCAGGCAGGAATGCGGCTTTCCCGCCACTGGCTAAAGAACCCGCTTGGGCCTCGGACGATGCGGCAAAACAAGGATCCGGAGCGTTTCCGGTTCACCGGAAACGCTCCGGATGGTTCAGGTGTCGAACATGATCGAGCGGACGGAGGAGATCAGCTTGTCCGTCGGCAGGTTCGAGAAGTTCTTGTCGATCTCGGCCATGGTCAGCGTGCGGGCCTTGTCGGACAGCCGGCTGCGCAGGTCGCCCAGCGTCTGCGGCGCGGCGCAGACGACCAGCCGGTCGAACGCGCCCTCGGCGGCATATTCATCAATGCGGCCGGCGACTTCGGCAGTGAACTTCTGCTGCTCCTCGCGCACCGGATCACTGGAATATTCCATGGCGGAGCGGCCGGGGCCGACGGAGGCGTGACCGCGGCCGGGCTTGTCGGCCATGATGTCCTGCGCCCTCTTCGGCTCCCAGCGAAACACCTCCTGCTCCGGGCTCTGCTGGCCATCCTTCAACAGGTTCACCCCCTTGAGCAGGCGGGCCTGATTGCCATCGGCGGCGAGAATCCAAGTCGTTGCGGTCATGTCACACTCCCGTAGCGAGGGTTCACGGATAACGCAGGTCGTACTGCGTCACGCAGCATCCAACAGGATTGTGGCAGGATGCGCGTTGATCCAACGCAACGCGACGGGGCATGTTCCGGGCGCGACGGCGGCCCGCCGCTTTTCGCGGTTGCGAAACTAGCGCTTGACTTTTGCCCGCAAAACAACGACATGAACCGCAGCGTCGCCCTTCGGCCGCCGCGTGAGCGAGCCCAGCGATCCCCTTGTGACGGGATGCTAAGAAGGACAAGCGCAAGAGACGGATCCGCCTCCCATTCGCGGATGACTGCGCCGACGTTAGCCAACCAACCCACAAGTTCCCAATTCACGCGGGGTTCTTGACGCCAGACGGAACCGGAAGCGCATGGTGCGTTCCGGCGACACCTGTTTGGCGCCCCCGAAAGGTATCATCTTGACCACTTTCCACGACCTCGGCCTCTCGAAGACCATCGTCGCCACCCTTTCCGCGCTCGGCTTCGAGAAAGCCACGCCCATCCAGGAAAAGGCCATCCCGCTCGTCCTCGAGGGCTCTGACCTGATCGGCCTCGCCCAGACCGGCACCGGCAAGACGGCCGCCTTCGGCCTGCCGATGATCGAGAAGCTGCTCGCCGAGGCCCGTCGCCCCGACCCGCGCAACATCCGCGCCCTCATCCTCGCCCCGACCCGCGAACTGGTGAACCAGATCGCCGACAACCTGCGCGACTTCGTCAAGAAGACGCCGCTGCGCGTCGTCACCGTCGTCGGCGGCGCTTCCATCAACAAGCAGTCCGAGATGCTGAACCGCGGCACCGACATCCTCGTCGCCACCCCCGGCCGCCTGCTCGACCTCATCGCCCGCAAGTCGGTGACGCTGACGCAGGCCCGCTACCTCGTGCTCGACGAGGCCGACCAGATGCTCGACCTCGGCTTCATCCACGACCTGCGCAAGATCTCGAAAATGGTGCCGAAGAACCGCCAGACGCTGCTCTTCTCGGCCACCATGCCCAAGCTGATCGCCGAGCTTGCCGGCGAATACCTCGTCAACCCGAAGAAGGTCGAGGTCACCCCGCCCGGCAAGGCCGCCGACAAGGTGGAGCAATATGTCCACTTCGTTCCCGGCAAGGACCAGAAGACGCAGATCCTCAAGCAGACGCTCACCGCCAATCCGGACGGCCTGTCGCTCGTCTTCTCGCGCACCAAGCACGGCGCGGAAAAGCTGATGAAGCACCTCGACCAGGTCGGCTTCAAGGCCGCCTCGATCCACGGCAACAAGAGCCAGGGCCAGCGCGAGCGCGCCCTCAAGGCCTTCCGTGACGGCGAGATCCGCGTGCTGGTCGCCACCGACGTCGCCGCCCGCGGCATCGACATTCCCGGCGTCACCCACGTCTACAACTACGACCTGCCGGAAGTGCCGGACGCCTATGTCCACCGCATCGGCCGCACCGCCCGCAACGGCCGCGACGGCATCGCCATCGCCTTCTGCGCCCCGGACGAGGCGCATCTTCTGCGCGACATCGAGCGGCTGATGGGCATCAGCATCGCCGTCGCCAGCGGCGAGGCCCCGGCGATAAGCACCGCCGGCCCCGGCGGCAAGTCCCGCAAGGGCCGCGGCGGCAATGCCCGCGCTGCAAGCCGCCCGCAGCGCCAGCCCTTCGGCGACGGCGCGCAGGCCGAGGCCGGCGCGAAGCGCCCGCAGCACGGCCGCCCCGCCCAGAAGCAGGGCGAGCGCCAGAACCGCAACCACGGCGGCGGCAACGGCCAGCCCGGCCGCCCGCAGCATCGCGGCAAGCCGCGCCGCGCGGAAGGCCAGCGCCGCGAACAGGCCTGAGCAGACACGAAACGGCGGGCTTCGGCCCGCCGTTTTCGTTTGGACCCCTCACGCCGCCGGCGCGGCGTCCTTGCGGTTGGTGAGATAGACGCCGGCCACCACGATCACCGTCCCGAGGATCATCGGCAGGGTCAGCTCCTCGCCGAAGACCGCCGCCGCCTGCAGCGCGGCGATGGGCGGCACGAGATAGATCAGCGAGGCGGCGCGCGAGACCTGCCCCCGGCGCAGGAGATAGAGCAGCAGCAGGATCGCCCCCATCGAAATGCCGAGCACGGCCCAGGCGAGCAGCGCGACGAAGGCGAGGCTCACCTCGACATGGAAGCTTTCGAGGCCGAGCGCCAGCGGCAGCGTGACGATCAGTGCGCCGGCATATTGCAGCGTGGCGATGGCGCGGATGTCGCCCTTCGGCAGGTGCTGCTTCTGGTAGATCGTGCCATAGGTGACGCCCGCCATGCCGAGCATGTTGACGACGATGGCGAAGGCCGGGATCTCCGCCGCGCCCGCGCCGAAGAATTTCGGCAGCACGGCGATCAGCACCCCGAGGAAACCGAGGCAGAGGCCGAGCTTCTGCGTTCCGCTCAGCCGCTCGCCGATGAAGAAGGGCGCGGCCAGCGCCGTCATCAGCGGCTGCAGCGCGGCGATGATCGAGGACAGCGCCGCCGGCACGCCCTGCCCGATGGCCCACCAGACCGCGCCGAGATAGACGCCGTGCAGGAAGGCGCCGGAGACGACGGCGTGCAGAATGGTGCGTCCGTCGCGCGGCCAGGAGACGCGGGACATGACGCAGAACCCCGTGAACAGCACGGCCGCCGCGACATAGCGCACGCACAGGAAGGTCAGCGGCTCGGACAGGATGGCCGCGAACTTGGCGACGACCCAGCCGGTCGACCAGAGCAGGACGAAGATGGCCGGAGCCAGGCGATCGAGGGACATGGGGTTCCGGCGGCAATGGGACGATGCGCGAGCGTTAGGCCCCGCCCGGCCGATCGTCAAAGGAATTCGCCTGATGCTTAGGTTCAGCGAAAGGCGAAGCCGATCAGGTTCCGGGCATCTGCCCGCTATCCAGGCAGGCCGCCCCGCCCGGCGGAAAACCCGCTCCGCGCGTATCCAAAGCGGTGTGAGAATTCTTTCCCGCTAATGGAGCATGGTCCTTGCTTTGCCTTTGCTCTTGTACTCAAATGGCGAAAAATGGGGACCACGCCTTTGGCATTTGACGAAATGATGAACGCGGACTCCGACCCGCGGCAGCCCTACGAGAACTACCATAGCTGGTACGCAGCGCAGGATCGGGCCCGCCTGATCGCCAAGTCGGCGGACGCCGAGAACCTCTTCCGCAAGACCGGCATCACCTTCGCCGTCTACGGCCACGCGGACAGTTCCGAAAAGCTCATCCCCTTCGACATCATCCCCCGCATCATCTCCGGCCGCGAATGGCGCAGGCTCGCCCAGGGCATCGAGCAGCGGGTCATCGCCCTCAACGCCTTCCTCGACGACATCTACCACAAGCAGGAGATCATCAAGGCCGGCCGCATCCCGCGCGAGCTGATCGAGCGCAACGAGGCCTTCCTGCCGCAGATGATCGGCTTCAAGCCGCCGGGCGGCGTCTATACCCACATCGTCGGCACAGACATCGTGCGCACCGGCGAGGACCAGTTCTACGTGCTTGAGGACAATGCCCGCACTCCGTCCGGCGTCAGCTACATGCTGGAGAACCGGGAAACCATGATGCAGATGTTCCCCGAGCTGTTCCACCTCAACAAGGTGCGCCCGGTCGAGGATTATCCGAAGCTGCTGCGCCAGAGCCTTTCCTCGCTCGCCCCGCCCGGCTGTTCTGGCAAGCCGCGCGTCGCGGTGCTGACGCCCGGCATCTTCAACTCCGCCTATTACGAGCACGCCTTCCTCGCCGACATGATGGGCGTGGAGCTGGTCGAGGGCTCGGACCTGCGCGTCGTCGACGGCAAGGTCAAGATGCGCACGACGCGCGGCTACGAGGCGATCGACGTGCTCTACCGCCGCGTCGACGACGATTTCCTCGACCCGCTGACCTTCCGGCCGGATTCGGCGCTCGGCGTTCCCGGCATCATGGATGTCTACAGGGCCGGCAACATCACCATCGCCAACGCGCCCGGAACCGGCATTTCCGACGACAAGGCGATCTATTCCTACATGCCGGAGATCGTCGAGTTCTACACCGGCCGCAAAGCCATGCTGGAGAACGTGCCGACCTGGCGCTGCTCCGAGCCGGACAGCCTGAAATACGTGCTGGAGCACTTGAGCGAGCTCGTCGTCAAGGAGGTGCACGGCTCGGGCGGCTACGGCA
>JBDHSZ010000065.1:0-17323 GCA_039812945.1 Shinella sp. | reverse complement strand
GTCTACCATGCCGAGCGCGTCGCCAAGCTCCTGATGGAGCGCAATCCGGGCCTCAACGTCATCGTCAAGACCTCGCCCGATCCGGCGAGCCAGGCGAACGCCGTGCAGGACCTCGAGACGCAGGGCATCGACGCGCTCGTCATCCTGCCGACCGATCCGGATCCGCTGGTCAACGCCATCAAGGAAGTCAAGGGCAAGGGCACCTTCGTCGCGCTGGTCGACCGCGCGCCGAGCACCAACGACAATTCCGTGCGCGACCTCTATGTCGCCGGCAACAATTTTGCCCTCGGCGAGACGGCCGGCGAATATATCAAGACCACGACGCCGGACGCAGAAGTCGTCGTCATCCGCGGCATGGCGATCCCGATCGACCAGCAGCGCCAGGACGGCTTCGACAAGGGCATCGAGGGCTCCGGCGTGAAGATCCTCGACCGCCAGTACGGCAACTGGAACCGCGACGACGCCTTCAAGGTCATGCAGGACTACCTGACCAAGTACCAGAAGATCGACGTCGTCTGGTGCCAGGACGACGACATGGCCGTCGGCGTGCTCCAGGCCATCGAGCAGGCCGGCCGCACGGACATCCAGTATGTCGTGGCCGGCGCCGGCTCGAAGGACATGATCAAGAAGGTCATGGACGGCGACAAGATGATCCCGGTCGACGTGCTCTATCCGCCGGCGATGGTCGGCACCGCGCTGGAAATGACCGCCGCCAATTTCTACGGCCAGGTCCCGGTCCGCGGCGTCTACACCATCGACGCCACGCTGGTGACGAAGGACAACGCGAAGGACTTCTACTTCCCGGATTCCCCGTTCTGATCCGACGATGAAGCGAGTCGCCCGGGTTTTGGCCCGGGCGGTTTGTCCATGACCGTGCCACACTCTCTGTCGTCATCCTCGGGCTTGACCCGAGGATCCACCCGCGGGTGTGGCGTGGATGGTCGGGTCAAACCCGACCATGACGGAGAAGAGGGAGGCGTAATGCGGTAATTCCTCATTGCCCACCCGCATGAACGCCGCTAGCCTGCCCCGCGCTGCGGTACGTACAGCAAAACCATCATCGACCGGCCGCCACATTCGCCGGGTCCATGGGAGGAAGCCGAAATGAAGACGATCAAGGGCCCCGGCCTGTTCCTTGCGCAATTCGCCGGCGATGCCGCGCCGTTCAACTCCTGGGATGCGATCACCAAATGGGCCGCCGACATCGGCTACAGGGGCGTGCAGGTGCCGACCTGGGACGCGCGCCTCATCGACCTGAAGAAGGCGGCCGAATCCAAGGCCTATTGCGACGAATTCGCCGGCAAGGCGCGCGAGAACGGCGTCGAGGTCACCGAGCTTTCCACCCATCTGCAGGGCCAGCTCGTCGCCGTCCATCCCGCCTATGACGAGGCCTTCGACGGCTTCGCGGCGCCGGAGGTGCGCGGCGATCCGAAGGCGCGGCAGGCCTGGGCCGTCGAGCAGGTGAAGATGGCGCTGACCGCCTCGAAGAACCTCGGCCTTGACGCCATGGCCAGTTTCTCCGGGGCGCTGGCCTGGCCCTTCGTCTATCCCTGGCCGCAGCGCCCGGCCGGCCTCGTCGAGACCGCCTTCGACGAACTGGCGAAGCGCTGGAAGCCGATCCTCGACCATGCGGAGGATTGCGGCGTCGACGTCTGCTACGAGATCCATCCGGGCGAGGACCTGCACGACGGCATCACCTACGAGATGTTCCTGGAGCGCACCGGCAACCATGCCCGCGCCTGCATGCTCTACGATCCCTCGCACTATGTCCTGCAGTGCCTCGACTATCTCGACAATATCGACATCTACAAGGACCGCATCCGCATGTTCCATGTGAAGGATGCCGAGTTCAACCCGACCGGCCGGCAGGGCGTCTATGGCGGCTACCAGAGCTGGGTGAACCGCGCCGGCCGCTTCCGCTCGCTCGGCGACGGACAGGTGGATTTCGGCGCGGTCTTCTCCAAGATGGCCGCCAACGATTTTGCCGGCTGGGCCGTGGTGGAATGGGAATGCGCCTTGAAGCACCCGGAGGACGGCGCGCGCGAGGGGGCGGAATTCGTCAATGCGCATATCATCCGCGTGACGGAGAAGGCCTTCGACGATTTCGCCGACGCCGGCACGGACCAGGCCGCGAACCGGCGCATGCTGGGGCTTTGAGGCATAGGTCCGGAATACCCCCCTCTGCCCTGCCGGGCATCTCCCCCTCAAGGGGGGAGATCGGCAAGAGGCTCGTCCCTCGCTCAAACGGCAACGCTTGCGATGGGCAAGGCGCCGCTCCATCCGATCTCCCCCCTTGAGGGGGAGATGCCCGGCAGGGCAGAGGGGGGTGGCTCTCCATCCCGACATTCAAGGAGGAACATCCAATGGCAATCGAAGGAAGCGCGGGCGAGACGCGGGAGCGCCGCATCCGGCTCGGCATGGTGGGCGGCGGTTCGGGGGCCTTCATCGGCGCGGTGCACCGCATCGCCGCCCGGCTCGACGATCAATACGAGCTCGTCGCCGGCGCGCTGTCGTCCTCGCCGGAAAAGGCGGCGCAGTCGGCGCGCGAGCTGGGCCTCGATCCCTCGCGCAGCTACGGCAGCTTCAAGGAGATGGCGATCCGCGAGGCCAAGCTGAAGAACGGCATCGAGGCGGTGGCGATCGTCACGCCGAACCACGTGCATTACGAGGCGGCGAAGGAATTCCTCAAGCGCGGCATCCACGTCATCTGCGACAAGCCGCTGACCTCGACGCTGGCCGACGCCCGCAAGCTGAAGAAGCTCACGGAAGAGAGCGACGCGCTCTTCGTGCTGACGCATAATTACACCGGCTATCCGATGGTCCGGCAGGCCCGCGAGATGGTGCAGAACGGCGAGCTCGGCGCCATTCGCCTCGTGCAGATGGAATATCCGCAGGACTGGCTGACCGAGGATATCGAGTCGAGCGGCCAGAAGCAGGCCGCCTGGCGCACGGACCCCGCGAAATCGGGCGCCGGCGGCTCGACGGGCGATATCGGTACCCATGCCTACAATCTCGGCTGCTTCGTCTCCGGCCTCGAGCTGGAGGAGCTTTCCGCCGATCTCGACAGTTTCGTGCCGGGCCGGCGGCTCGACGACAACGCCCATGTCATGCTGCGCTTTGCGGAGAAGGACGGCGTGCGGGCCAAGGGCACGCTCTGGTGCAGCCAGGTCGCGCCCGGCCACGAGAACGGCCTGAAGGTCCGCGTCTACGGCACCAAGGGCGGCCTCGAATGGGTGCAGGCCGATCCGAACTATCTCTGGTACACGCCGTTCGGCGAGCCGAAGCGGCTGATCACCCGGGGCGGCGCCGGCTCCGGCGCCGCCGCCGCGCGCGTCAGCCGCGTGCCCTCGGGCCATCCGGAAGGCTATCTCGAAGGCTTCGCCAACATCTATTGCGAAGCCGCCCGCGCCATCCATGCCAAGCGCAACGGCGAAAAGGTCGATCCCGCCGTCACCTATCCGACGGTGGACGACGGCCTCAAGGGCATGCTGTTCGTCGATGCCTGCGTGCAGTCGTCGAAGAGGAACGGGGCCTGGGTGAAGGTCTGAGGCGGCTCATGCGGTGAAGATGCCGCCGAGGCGGACGACCATCCGCTGGTCGAAGAGCTGCTTGCGCTCGAACATCCAGGCGAGCGCGTCCGCGGTGGTCCAGGCGCGCTTGTAGGGGCGCTCGCTCGTCAGCGCCTCGAAGACGTCGCAGACCGTGGCGAGGCGGACCTCCGGGCCGATCCGCTCGGCCGTCAGGCCGGCCGGATAGCCGGTGCCGTCGAGGGCCTCGTGGTGATGCCGGCAGATGGCGAGGACCGTTTCCGAAACCTCGCCCTGCTCCTTCAGCAGGCGATAGCCGAGCTCGGGATGGTTGCGCACCATGCGCCGCTCCTCGGCCTCCAGCTTGCCGTCCTTGTTGAGGATGGCGTTCGGCACCAGCAGCTTGCCGATGTCGTGCAGCAGCCCGGCGACGCCCAACTCGCGCACGGGGTCGTCGCCAAAGCCGAGCGAGCGGCCGAGCCGCATCATCAGCGCGCCCACCGCGAGCGAATGCATATAGGTTCCCTCGTCCTTGGTCTTGAGGCGCGTGACCTTGAGGAAGATGTCCGGCGAGGAGTCGATCCGCTCGGCCAGCTCGTCGGCCACGGGGCCGAGCCTGTCGACCTGGAACTCGCCCGTGCGGAGCGCCTCGAAGCTGTCGCGCAGCGTGCCCGCCGCCTCGTGGACGGCATGGGTCGTGCGCCGGTGCTCCTCGGCCTGCAGCGCGGCGGACCGGCGGCCGCCGTCGATGTCGACGGTGCTCTTGCGCGGATTGACCAGCGCATAGGCGGCCGAGGTGGCAAGGACGGCGCGCAGCGTCTCGTCGGTCTCGACGAGGAAGCGGCGGCCCGAGAATTCCGTGTCCGGGCATTCCAACGATTCGATGAACATGCCCTTGCGGATATGGTGTTTCGGAAGGCGCCGCAGCACGAGCTTGTCTCCATTTGCGGTGATAATTCTAGGAGCGAACTCTTAATCCTTGTTTAAACAATCGCGCGCCTGCGATTGACTTTTCGCAAGATGGCGCTACTGCAACGTTGCAGGTGCCGCCGACAGGCGAGAAATCCCACCAATGCAGAGAGACCGATGATCGACCCCAAGACCCTTGCCGCGCGTTTCCCCGGCGATTTCCTGTTCGGCGTGGCGACCGCCGCCTTCCAGATCGAGGGGGCGGCGAAGGCGGACGGCCGCAAGCCGTCGATCTGGGACGCCTTCGCCAATATGCCCGGCCGCGTCCATGGCCGCCAGAACGGCGACGTCGCCTGCGATCACTACAACCGGCTGGAGGAGGACCTCGACCTCATAAAGTCGCTGGGCGTCGAGGCCTATCGCTTCTCCATCGCCTGGCCGCGCATCGTCCCGGAGGGCACCGGGCCGGTGAACGAGAAGGGGCTGGATTTCTACGACCGCCTCGTCGACGGGCTCAAGGCGCGCGGCATCAAGGCCTTCGCCACGCTCTACCACTGGGACCTGCCGCTGATGCTGGCGGGCGAGGGCGGCTGGACGGCGCGGCAGACGGCCTATGCCTTCCAGCGCTACGCCAAGACGGTGATCGCCCGGCTCGGCGACCGGCTGGACGCGGTGGCGACCTTCAACGAGCCCTGGTGCTCCGTCTGGCTCAGCCATCTCTACGGCATCCATGCGCCCGGCGAGCGCAACATGGACGCGGCGCTGCATGCGCTGCATTTCACCAACCTCGCCCACGGCCTCGGCGTCGCGGCGATCCGCGCCGAGCGGCCGCAGCTTCCCGTCGGCCTGGTGCTGAACGCCCATTCGATCTATCCCGGCAGCGACGGCCCCGCCGACCGGGCGGCGGCGGAGCGCGCCTTCGATTTCCACAACGGCGTCTTCTTCGGCCCGGTCTTCAAGGGCGCCTATCCGGAGCGCTTCCTGTCGGCGCTCGGCCAGCGCATGCCGGCGATCGAGCCCGGCGACATGGAGACGATCTCCCAGCCGCTCGACTGGTGGGGCCTCAACTACTATACGCCGATGCGCGTCTCGCACGACCCGGCCGAGGGAGCCGACTTCCCCGCGACCGTGCCCGCCCCGCCGGTGGCCGATGTTCGGACCGATATCGGCTGGGAGGTCCATGCCCCCGCGCTCGGCGACCTCATCCGCCGGCTCAACGCGGAGTACGCGCTGCCCGACTGCTACATCACGGAGAACGGCGCCTGCTACAATATGGGCGTGGAGAACGGCGTCGTCGACGACCAGCCGCGCCTCGACTACATCGCCGACCATCTCGGCGTGACGGCGGACCTGATCGGCGAGGGCTATCCGATGCGCGGCTATTTCGCCTGGAGCCTGATGGACAATTTCGAATGGGCGGAAGGCTACCGCATGCGCTTCGGCATCGTGCATGTCGACTACGAGACGCAGGCGCGCACGGTGAAGAAGAGCGGCCACTGGTACGCCGCGCTCGCGGGCCAGTTCCCGAAGGGCAACCACCGCGCCGGCTGAGGCCGTCGCGGCTACTTGCCGAGGTGGCGCTCGCCGCGCTTGCGGGCAAGGTCCATCTGCTTCTGTCGCTGGCGGAAGCGCAGCCGGTCCTCCTCGCTGCGTGCGCCATGGCAATGCGGGCAGGAGACGCCGGGTTCGTAGAGCGGCGAGGCGATCTCCCCGGCGGTCAGCGGATGGCGGCAGGCGCGGCAGAGCTCGTGCTCGCCTTCCGCAAGGCCGTGCAGCACCGAGACGCGCTCGTCGAAGACGAAGCAGGCGCCTTCCCACAGGCTCTCCTGCGGCGGCACCTCCTCCAGATATTTCAGGATGCCGCCCTTGAGGTGATAGACCTCCTCGAAGCCCTGCTCCTTCATGAAGGCGGTCGCCTTCTCGCAGCGGATGCCGCCGGTGCAGTACATGGCGATCTTCGGCTTGTTGTGCAGGCCGGTGTTCTGCCGCACCCAGTCCGGGAATTCGCGGAACGTCTTGGTGTTCGGGTCGACCGCGCCCCTGAACATGCCGATCGCCGTCTCGTAGTCGTTGCGCGTGTCGATGAGGATCGTGTCGGGATCGGAGATCAGCGCGTTCCAGTCCTCGGGCGCCACATAGGTGCCGACGGAGCGGTTGGGGTCGATGTCCTCGACGCCCATGGTGACGATCTCCTTCTTCAGCCGCACCTTCATGCGCAGGAAGGGCATCTCGCCGGCCCAGCTCTCCTTGTGCTCCAGCCCGGAGAATTCCGGCTGGCGGCGGAGGAACGCCAGCACGGTGCGAATGCCGTCCGCCGGCCCGGCGATGGTGCCGTTGATGCCCTCATGGGCGAGCAGCAGCGTGCCGCGCACGCCATATTCCTCGCAGAGCGACTGCAGCGGCGCGCGCAGCTCGGCGAAGCGCGGAACCGAAACGAAGTGATAGAGCGCGGCGACAAGGAAGCCGCTGTCCTCGGGGTGCGAAGGGATCTCGTTTGTCATGGCCGCCACATACAGCTTCGGCGCATTTCAGGCAATGCGGCGCTGTGTAGCGCCTCAGGCGAGCTGGCGAAGGCTCGCGCCGCTGGAGATGCCGAGCGCCATCGACTGGTTGGAATAGCGGCTCTCGCCCGTCACTTCCCGCCCCACCCAGTTCGGCATTTCCGGCTCGTCATGGATGGAGGAGAGCTCGACCTCGGCGATGACCAGGCCGCGATGGGCGCCGCCATAGACGTCGACCTCCCAGACATGGCCGGCATGCGGCACGGCGTAGCGCACCTTCTCGATCACCTTGCCGATGGCATGGCGCAGCATGTCCTCGGCCTCGTCCCGGTCGATGTCGAATTCGTATTCGTCGCGCACGAGGGCGTGATGGCCGACCTTGAGGGTGATGCGCGCGCGCCCGTCGCCGTAGATGCGAACCCTCAGCGACCGGTCGTCCTGGACCACGACATAGGCTTGCCGTATGGCTATCCCCTCGTCCGCGAAGGAGCGCCACCGCTCGCCCGATACCAGGAACTTCCGCTCGATCTCTTTTGCCATAGGCATGCTTTCGCTGTTGGAGATGGGCTTGGGCGAGGGCACACTACACGATAGATGTGTCATGACAAGGGCGCAGGTCATGCTTTAGGCTCGACAGAACGTCGCAGACACGGTATTCCCCGTGTAATTCAATCGTTTTAAAAAGGGCGCCCCATGAGCGAGAAAAATGCCAAGCTCCTTTCGGTCCTGAAGCTGCAGCCGGTCGTGCCGGTGCTCGTCATCGACGACGTCAAGACCGCGGTCCCGCTGGCGCGGGCGCTCGTGGCGGGCGGCCTCAAGGCGATCGAGATCACCCTTCGCACCACCGCGGCGCTGGAGGCGATCCGCGCCGTCGCCAACGAGGTGGAGGGCGCCGTCGCCGGGGCCGGCACCATCCTCAACGCGGCGCAGTTCGAGGCGGCGGTCGAGGCGGGATCCGAGTTCATCGTCAGCCCCGGTACGACGCAGGAGCTGATCGACGCGGCCGCCGGCAGCGAGATCCCGCTCCTGCCGGGCGCGGCCACCGCGAGCGAGGTCATGGGCCTGCGCGAGGAAGGCTACCAGGTCCTGAAGTTCTTCCCGGCCGAGCAGGCCGGCGGCGCGGCCTATCTCAAGTCGCTCTCCTCGCCGCTGGCCGGCACGCTGTTCTGCCCGACGGGCGGCATCTCGCTCGCCAATGCCCGCGACTATCTCTCGCTGCCCAACGTCGTCTGCGTCGGCGGCTCCTGGGTCGCGCCGAAGGAACTGGTCGCCAGGGGCGACTGGGCGGGCATCGAGAAGCTGGCCGCGGAAGCCGCCGCGCTCAAGGGCTGATCCGGAGCGAAGCGGGTTCGACGGAAATTCGGACGGGCGGCCTTCGGCCGCCCGTTATCGTTTGTAATTTGCAAGGGGCGTTCCTATCTTGCCTACGGCCGGCCCTTGCCGCGACGAGAGAAACGGAGACGCCCATGTTCGACCCCAAGAAATTGCTCGACCAGTTCCTCGGCTCGCAGGTGCCGGGCGCCGGCGGAACGGTGCGCGAGCGCGCCGACCAGGTGACGCAGCTCGCCAAGGACAATCCGCTTGCCAGCATCGCCATCGCCGGCGTGCTGCTCGGCACGGGGGGCGGGCGCAAGGTCGCCGGCTCGGCGCTGAAGCTCGGCAGCCTCGCCGCCATCGCCGGCCTCGGCTACCAGGCCTACAAGAACTATCGCGACGGCCAGAACCCGGTCGAGACCGCCGGGGGCGGCACGCCGGAGTTGCTGCCGCCGCCGGCCGATTCCGGCTTCCATCCCGAGGCCGTCAGCACGGATTTCGCGCTCATCCTCGTGCGCGCCATGATCGCCGCCTCGCGCGCCGACGGGCATATCGACGATGCCGAGCGCGCCCGCATCATGGACAAGCTGAAGGTCTCCGGCCTCGGCGCCGATGCCGCGCGGTTCCTCGAGGACGAGCTTGCCAATCCGGTCGACCTCGACGCCATCATCGCCGCCGCGACGACCGAGGAGCAGCGCGTCGAGCTCTACACCGCCTCGCGCCTCGCCATCGAGCCGAAGTCGCGCGCCGAGCGCGGCTATCTCGACCTGCTCGCCGGCCGCCTCGGCCTTGCCGACGCGCTGGTCGACCATATCGAGGCGACGGTCTCCGCCGCCACGGTTTGACGTTTGTCAGGGAGCGGCCGAACGCCGCTCCCCGCTTTGCCGATTGCTTCGGCTCGCCCGCTGCTCTATCCCTTCGGCAGGATCGAAGGAGGATTTTCATGCGCGATCTCAAGGATTGGAAGGGCTGCCCGGCCCCGGCGCCCGTGACACTCGAAGGCCGATATGTGCGCCTCGAGCCCTATGATCGCGCGAAGCACCTGAACGGCCTCTGGGAGGCCTTCGGCGGCATGGCCATCAATCCGCTGCTGCGCTACTTCGCGCAGGCCGACTTCGCCGGCATCGAGGGCTTCGACGCCTGGTCGGAGGCGGTGATCAAATCCGGCTGGGTGCGCGAGGTGATCGTCGACAGGGCGAGCGGCAATCCGGTCGGCATGGCGCATTACATGCGGCCCGACCCGGCCAACGGCGTCGTCGAGATCGGCGGCATCGCCCATGGCGGCGGCATGTCGCGCTCGCCGCTCTCCACCGAGGCGCAGTACCTGCTCGCCAAACACGCCTTCGAGGACCTCGGCTACCGCCGCTACGAATGGAAGTGCCATAACGGCAACGAGGCCAGCAAGCGCACCGCCGCGCGCCTCGGCTTCACCTTCGAGGGCGTCTTCCGCCAGCACATGCTCTCCAAGGGCGAGAACCGCGACACCGCCTGGTTCTCGATCATCGACAGCGAATGGCCCGTTCTCGCCAGCGCCTTCGAGGCCTGGCTTTCGCCGGACAATTTCGACGCGGAAGGCGGGCAGAAGCGCCGGCTGGAGGATATCCGCGCCGACATCGCCAAGGCGGGCGCGGCATGAGCGAGGACGGCAAGGGCAAGTCCGCGGCGCCGGCCGCGCTGTTCATCCTGTTCGGCACGGGGATCGTGTTCTATTTCCTGCCGCGCATCATGATCGCGCTCGGCGACGTCTCGCCGTGGCTGGCGGGCGCGGTCGGCGCGCTGCTCGTGCTCGGCTTCTTCCTGCTGTTCTGGCTGAGGGCGCGCTACCAGCGGAAGCGGGAAGGCTAGGCCTGCAGCGCCGCGCCCAGCAGCAGCAATCCAAGCACCATGACCAGCGCCGCGCCGCCGATCTCGATGGCGGCGCCGACGCGCGCGGCCGCAGAGCCGTCGCCGGCAAGGCGGAGCGCCGCGCCCTTGGCCGAGACGGCGAGCGTGGCGAGGACGGAGACGGTGATGGCCGTGCCGATCGACATGGCCATGACGGCGAGCAGGCCGCCGAGATAGAGCCCGTTCAGCAGGGCGAAGCTCAGCACGATCAGCGCACCCGAGCATGGGCGCAGCCCGACGGCGACGATGGCCGACCAGGCCTCGCGGAGCGCGAAGCGGTCGCCCTTCAGCAGCGACGGGTCCGGCGCATGGGCATGGCCACAGGTGGAGCAGACCTCGCCCGCATGGTGATGGGCGTGATGATGATGGTGACCGTCCTGGACCTCGACGGCCGGCGCGGCGATGGGGCGCAGCTTCCTGTAGAGCAGCCAGGCGCCGAACAGGGCGATGAGGGCGTAGCTGCCGGTTTCGAGCGCGCGGGTGGCGTCGGTCATCGAGACGGTGGTGCCGCGCAGGAACAGATAGGCCGCGCCGACGAGCAGGATGGCGACGACGCCCTGCAGGATCGAGGAGAGGAAGGACAGCAGCACGCCGCGCTTCAGCTCCAGCTCGTTCGCCAGCATGTAGGAGGAGATGACGGCCTTGCCGTGGCCGGGGCCGGCGGCGTGGAAGACGCCGTAGGCGAAGGACAGGCCGACCAGCGTCGAGGCCGCCCATGGGTTCTCGCGCATCTCCCGCAGCGCGCCGGTCATCAAGCGGTAGAAGCCCTGCTGCTGGGTGTTGATCCAGGCGAACAGGCCGCCGAAGGGGCCGGTCGCGCTGAAGCCGGGCTCCGCCGCGCCGATGCCGAGCGGGGACTGGGCGTGGGCGAGGGTGGTGGTGAGCATCAGGGCGAGAAGCAGGGTGATCGCGTACAAGAACCCCCTCTGCCTGCCGGCATCTCCCCCACAAGGGGGGAGAAGGATGGAGGCTTGCTCATCGCCCGAAGTTGAATGTCGGCCGTGCGGCAGGGTAAGCCCCTCCCCCTTGTGGGGAGGGGTTGGGGAGGGGCTTTTCGGAGATAGGATCAGCCTCAGCATGTCACCTCCAGGCGGGTGGCGAAGAGCTTGGACATGTCGGTGCCGGCCGGGTCGTTGAAGAAGGCTTCCGTCAGGCTGTCCTGGTTCTGCGCGAGCACCTCGTCGGGATCGGGCCGCACGACGGCGCGCTTGCAGGCGGCGAACCGGTCGCCGACGGTGACGAGGTCGTCGTCGCTGGCGAAATCCATCGCCGCATACATGGTGGGGTCGTAGACGCCGAAGGTGAGCTTGCCCTTGAGCGGCATGGCCTCGCCGGGCTTGATCGTGAAGAACATCAGGAGCTGGCCGTCCTTGAAGTCGACATTGATCGCGTCGGGCTTGGCGACCTTCACGGTCCTGCCGTCGCCGGTGATCGTCGTGTAATAGCTGAATTCCTCCAGCGATTCGAGGACCGTCCGGCCCACTTCGGCAAGCTCGTCCGGGTCGAGCTCGGCGTTGCTGTTCCTGTCGAAGTCCATGACGACGCTGGCGGAGAACATGTCGTCGAAGCGCCAGACATTGCGCAGCTCGCTGATCGTGCCGTCCTCGCCCGCCACCACTTCGAGCCTTGCCTCCGCGAAGACATGCGGGTGGGCGAAGGCCGCGGCCGGGGCGAGAAGGGCTGCTCCGGCAACGAGACAGGGCAGGAGGCGCATGGATTTCGGTCCTCTCGGGCAGCGTGAATCAGCGGCCTGAATGGAATGCAAATGGGCCGGAATTGGGACCTTCACGCCTCGATGCCGGGATTGCGGCGGAACCAGGCATGCAGGAAATCGACGAAGGTGCGCACCTTCGCCGGCAGGTAGCGGCGGTGCGGATAGATCGCGTAGATGCCGCGGTCGGTCGGCAGGTAATCCTCGAGGATCGAGACGATGCGGCCCGAATCGAGGCAGGGGCGGGCGATGAAGGCCGGCACCTGGGCGACGCCGAGGCCGCTCGCCGCCGCGCGCACGGCCGCCGTCGGGCTGTTGACCTCGATATGGCCGCCGACCGGCACGGAGAAGCCCGCGCCCTTCTCGTCGACGAAGCGCCAGTTGCTGTGCGACTTGCCGTTGGTGTCGATGATGCAGGGCAGGCGGGTGAGGTCGCTCGGATGGTCGATCGGGCCGACGCGCTCGAGGAAGTCCTGCGTCACGCAGATCTTGAGATAGAAATCGCCGAGCTTGCGGGCGATGAGGGCGGAATCCTCCAGCCGCGTGATGCGGATGGCGACGTCGAAGCCCTCCTCGACCAGGTCGACGAAGCGGTCGTCCGAGACGATCTCCAGCGAGAGCTCGGGATGCTCGCGGCCGAAATCGATCAGCGACTGGCCGATATCGGCATCGACGAAGGTGCGCGGGGCGGAGACCTTCAGCTTGCCGCGCAGGTCCGTGTTCTTCTCGCGCACGAGATCGGCGAGGTTGTCGATTTCCTTGAGGATGTCGGAGGCGGTGCGGTAGTAGGTGTGGCCCGGCTCGGTCATCGAGAACTGGCGGGTGGTGCGGTTGAGCAGCAGCGCGCCCAGCTCGTCCTCCAGCTCGCGGACATATTTGGAAAGCAGCGCCTTGGAGCGGCCGGTCTTGCGCGAGGCGGCGGAAAAGCCTTCGGCATCGACGACGTCGATGAAGGCCCGGATTCGGGTCAGTGTATCCATATGTCCCCACTAGGATGCTGCGCCGGCGCTTTGCGGCACATGTCCGGCGCCTTGGCGCCGGCAAGAGAGATGCTTCCAAAAACCAGTTCCGCGAATGTCGTGGCTGGATGAATATTTTCAATAGTCAAATGCAAAAAACTCTTGATTACGACAGCGATTCTTCCTATCTCCCGGCTTGCCCAAAGTCGCACGTGCCTGTGGGTGTCCGCCGACCCTCGATTTGGTGAGGATCATCGGTAAGGTACCTGGACCTAACCGCTCCAGTCGCTATCCCGGCCAACCGGGAAATGCGAGGACATCTTGAAGCAACGACGGTGCGGGCCTTTCTGGTGTCTGCCGGCTTTCCAACAGCCGGGGTTACTGAAGAGGCACACCTTCCTTGCCGGACGTGCGTCGGGTTTTCCCGCCAATCCATGGCAGACAAAGCGAATTGAAGCCCTGCGGCTTCGGTTCACCGTTCGCGCATTTGCGCATGCTTGGTTCCGGGGTCTCCACCGGCTGGTTCCAGAGCGTTGCCGCATCTGTCCTTTGTCCTCCGGGTCTTCCGGAGAAACCTGGATATGGGAATACTCACGATGGCTTCTGCACGCATTATCGACTTCCTGAACACCCGACGTCCCGACGGCCCGTGCCTCGTGGTCGACCTCGATGTCGTGCGCGACAATTTCAAGGCCTTCCGCCACGCGCTGCCCGACAGCGCCATCTACTACGCCGTCAAGGCCAACCCGGCCCCGGAAGTGCTGCGCCTGCTCGCCAGCATGGGCTCCAACTTCGATTGCGCCTCCGTCGCCGAGATCGAGATGGCGCTCGACGCCGGCGCGACCGCCTCGCGCATCTCCTTCGGCAACACGATCAAGAAGGAACGCGACGTCGCGAAAGCCCATGCGCTCGGCGTCTCGCTCTTCGCCGTCGACAGCCATGAGGAAGTCGAGAAGATCTCCCGCGCCGCGCCCGGCGCGCGCGTGTTCTGCCGCGTCCTGACGGATGGCGAGGGCGCCGAATGGCCGCTGTCGCGCAAGTTCGGCTGCGTGGCGCAGATGGCCGTCGACGTGCTCGTCTACGCGCACCAGCTCGGCCTTGTGTCCTACGGCGTGTCGTTCCATGTCGGCTCGCAGATGACGAAGCTTGACGCCTGGGATTCGGCCCTTGCCGATGCCAAGCGCGTCTTCGTGCAGCTCGCCAAGCAGGGCATCGAGCTGAAGATGGTCAATATGGGCGGCGGCTTCCCGACGAAGTATCTGCGCGACGTCCCCTCGGCGGAAGCCTATGGGCAGGCGATCTTCGGCGCGCTGAAGAAGCACTTCGGCAACCAGATCCCTAAGACCATCATCGAG
Organism: Shinella sp.; assembly: GCA_039812945.1. Taxonomy (GTDB): domain Bacteria; phylum Pseudomonadota; class Alphaproteobacteria; order Rhizobiales; family Rhizobiaceae; genus Shinella. Next base: position 3,163 of record JBDHSZ010000065.1, on the reverse strand, counting down.
CCGGGCCGCGGCATGGTCGGCAATGCGGGCGTGATCAAGGCGGAGGTCGTCCTCGTCTCGAAGAAGTCGGACAACGACAACCATCGCTGGGTCTTCCTCGACATCGGCAAGTTCGGCGGCCTTGCCGAGACGATGGACGAGGCGATCCGCTACCCGATCCGCACCGCGCGCGATCAGGACGCGATGGAGCCCTGCGTGCTCGCCGGCCCGACCTGCGATTCGGCCGACGTGCTCTACGAGAAGAACATGTACCCGCTGCCGGTCTCGCTCTCGATCGGCGACGAGGTTCTGATCGAAGGCACCGGCGCCTATACGACCACCTATTCGGCGGTCGCCTTCAACGGCTTCGAGCCGCTCAAGGCCTATGTGATCTGACCATCGGGCGCTCCCGCACGGGCGGGAGCGCCGCCTTCACCATCAGTTCCGGATACCGTCTGAATCGGTCCCTGGAGCCGCGTGCGCGGCTCCAGATTCTTTAACTTCGCATGTACGTTTCGCTCGGCTGCGCCGAGCGCGACATGCGTGTTCGGGAGGCCTTGCGATGGCCACTGTTCTTGATCCTGTCCGCGCGTTCCTCGCGCATGACGCCTTCACCATCGACCGCGAGAATGCCGGCGACGTCGTCGCGCGCGAGCGCCTGCTCGACCGCGTCATGGGCGAGGCGCGCTTCCGCAAATCCTCGGAGAAGCTGCGCCGCAGCCGCCTGCCGGCCGAGGGCCTCGCCCTCGTCGCGCGCGATGCGGAAGGCCATGTCGTCGGCACGGTCCGGCTGTGGAACGTCGAGGCGGGCGTCGATGCCGGCGGGCATGCCGTGCCGGCGCTGCTGCTCGGCCCGCTCGCCGTCGATTGCGCCCATGAGGGCAAGGGCATCGGCGGCGCGCTGATGCGGGCGGCGATCACCGAGGCGCGGGACCGCGGCCACGGCGCGGTGCTGCTCGTCGGCGATCCCGAATATTACGAGCGCTTCGGCTTCTTCGCCGAGCCCGCGCGGCATCTCGTCATGCCCGGTCCCTTCGAGCGCCGCCGCTTCCTGGCGCTGGAACTCAAGGACGGCTGGCTGGCGGACGCGGCCGGCGTGCTGGTGGCGAGCGGCCGGCGGCTGGTCCGCCTGCGCGGTTGACGTCGCACGGCGATTGCTTTATCGGGACGGCAAGGGTGAGAGCCCCTGCCGTCCGCGAGCGCAAGCTTTGGTGAAGTCTCTCCGAGAAACGATCGGTCTTCCAGCATCAGGCATGCGAACCGGCGGCAATGCGGACTCCCTCCGAAACGACGCATGCACGACTGGAGATCAGACATGCGTCCATCCTCGACGCCGCTTCCATCCCTCGACGCCCTGAAAGAGCAGGCAAAGCGGCTGCGCGCGCGCTTTTCCGGCGACGGGCAGGATCTTTCCCATTCCCGCGCGCTGGAACTCATCGCCGCGCAATACGGCTTTCGCGACTGGAACACGCTGCACGCTGCCGTCGGCAACCGGCCGCCGTTCGACCCGTGGATGCTCGGCTCGCGCGTGCGCGGCCACTATCTCGGCCAGCCCTTCGACGCCGAGGTGCTCGGCATCCAGGCGGTGACGAGCCAGCCCGGCCGCTACCGCATGGTGCTGCATTTCGACGAGCCGGTGGACGTCGTCACCTTCGAGAGCTTCTCGGCCTTCCGCCAGCGGGTGAGCTGCACGGTCGACCAGACGGGGCGGACGATCGAGAGGACCTCGAACGGCCTGCCGCATCTGGAGCTCGAATGGTGAGCGTGCCGGCTGGCGATGGCCGGGCGTGAGCCGGCTGCCGTCTTGATTCCTGTCATTGTTTTAATTGAGCAAATGTCAACATCCGCGCGGATTTCGCGGAGGCCGGCCTTTTGTCCGGCCTCCGTTTGATTCATCTCAAACGGGATCGCCTCCCGACCGCTCCATAGTCGTGCCGCAAAACAAGTCGCGATCATGGAGAGACGACATGAAGAACATTGGAATGGGCATGCTGGGCGCGCTCGCGGTGAGCATGGCCGCTTTGGGCGGCCCGGCGCTGGCGGCGGATATCGAGGAGCGCATGGCTCCGCCGGAGGCGACCGTCGACTTCGCCGCGAAAAGTCCCTGGCAGATCCGCGTGCGCGGCCTCGGCGTGATGACCAATGACAGCGGCTTCGTGGATGGGATCGCCGGCTCGGACCTTTCCTCCTCGGACACGGTCGTGCCGGAGCTCGACATCTCCTACTTCTTCACCGACAATATCGCGGCCGAGCTCATTCTCGGCACGACCTATTCGAACGTGAAGGCGGAAGGGTCGATCGCCGGCCTCGGCAAGGTGGGCAAGACCTGGCTGCTGCCGCCGACCGTGACGCTGCAATACCATTTCACCGATTTCGGCGCGTTCAAGCCCTATGTCGGCGCGGGCGTGAACTATACGCTGTTCTACAACCAGTCCGGCTCCGGCGACTTCACCAATCTCGATGTGAAGAACAAGCTCGGCGCGGCGCTCCAGGTCGGCTTCGACTACATGCTGGATGACCATTGGGGCGTGAACTTCGACGTGAAGAAGCTCTTCCTCGAACCGGAATGGAAGGTCGATTACAAAGGCGCGCCCCTGACGGGCAAGGCGAAGCTGGACCCGTGGCTGGTGGGCGCGGGCGTCACCTATCGCTTCTGAGCGAAGGAAGAGCCCGCTTCATCGCGGGCGGGCTCACCCGGCAAGGTCGATGACGCCGCAGTCGCCGGCCTCGCTGGCGAAGGCCAGCAGCTTGCCGTTGCGGCTCCAGGCCATGGCGGTGATCGCGCCCTTGCCGGGGCGGCGCAGCAGCACCTCGCGGCCGTCGGCGAAGCGCGCCGCCAGCACCATGCCGTCGGAATAGCCGATGGCGACGACCTCTTCGGCCGGATGGCAGGCGACGGCCGTCACCATGACGTCGGCGCGGGTGCCGAGCTCGAGCGGCGGCTTGCCCATCGGGCCGTCCTTGGCGGCGAAGGGCCAGACGATGGCGGCCGGCGCGCCCGAGGAGGCAAGCCACTTGCCCTTGGCGGACCAGGAGAGCGACTTCACCTTGGCCGGATAGCCGGTCATGCGCATGTGGCGGGTCTCGGCGCCGGGCTTGGCGTCGAGCTTCCAGCCGTGCAGGGCGTTCTCCTGCATGGCGGTGACGACGAAGCGGCCGTCCGGCGAGAAGGTGATGCCGGTAT
>JBDHSZ010000064.1:0-17625 GCA_039812945.1 Shinella sp. | reverse complement strand
AGGGGCCGGAGGACTTCAAGGGCAAGACGCTCGGCGTCTGGTTCTTCGGCAACGAATATCCGTTCCTGTCCTGGATGAGCCACCTGAAGATCCCGACCGAGGGCGGGCCGGACGGCGTGACCGTGCTCAAGCAGGGCTTCAACGTCGATCCGCTGATCCAGAAACAGGCCTCCTGCATCTCCACCATGACCTATAACGAATACGGCCAGGTCCTCGACGCCGGCATCAAGCCGGAAGACCTCGTCAACTTCAAATACGAGGACCAGGGCGTGGCGACGCTGGAAGACGGCCTCTACGTGCTGGAGGACAAGCTGAAGGACCCGGCCTTCAAGGAGAAGATGGTCAGGTTCGTGCGCGCTTCCATGAAGGGCTGGAAATATGCCGAGGAGAACCCGGACGAGGCCGCCGAGATCGTGCTGGAGAACGACAGCACCGGCGCCCAGACCGAGGCGCACCAGAAGTTCATGATGGCCGAAATCGCCAAGCTGACCGCCGGCTCCAACGGCGCGCTCGACGAGGCCGACTACAAGCGCACGGTCGCCTCGCTGCTCGCCGGCGGCTCCGACCCGGTCATCTCGAAGGAGCCGGAGGGCGCCTGGACGCACGAGGTCACCGACGAGGCGCTCAAGTAGCCGCGGCTGAAAGAAGGAACGCGCGGGGCCCTGCCCCGCGCGTTCGCTCGGGCGGGAAAAATCCGCCGCATGGTCATGAAAATGCCAAGCGCCGAGAATAATGAGGCACCATTCCGTTACCCCTTGTAAGGTTGGCGGGCGCCAATTACATAGACCGCACAGTGGGAGCGAGGAGAGGCCTGAGGCCGTTCCGTGTCCGCCGACTGGCAGGCAATGAAGTCCGGCAGAAGAACGACAGAACCGCCCGGACCAGATCACAAAGTCATGCTTTTGGGAAAGTTCGGCCTATGGCTTCTGGACGCAGGAAAGTCCTCTCTTTTTCCGTCGCCGCCTTCATGACGGCCAGTCCGGTCCTCGCTGCCGACACGGGCGAGGCGGCCGGTCAGCAGCACGCCCAGAATCTCCCGGCGATCGTCGTCACGGCGGTGGAAACGCGCGCCGTCGTCGACCGCGTGATCGCCACCGGAACGGTCCAGGCGGTCGAGGAGGTCTACGTCACGCCGCTCGTCGACGGCCTTTCCATCCGCACGCTCGCCGCCGATGTCGGTGACAGGGTGGAGGCGAACGGCACGCTCGCCACGCTGAACGACGACGCCCTTCTCCTGCAGAAGAGCCAGACCGAGGCGACGCTCGCCAAGGCGGAGGCCGCGCTGGCGCAGATCCGGGCGCAGCTCACCGAGGCGAAGGCCAATGCCGACGAGGCCGTCCGCGCCCGCGACCGCGCGCAGAAGCTCGTCAAATCCGGCAGCCAGTCGCAGGCCAATGCCGATCAGGCGATCGCCGCGGCGGATGCCGCCCTCGCCCGCGTCAATTCCGCCGAGCAGGCGATCGCGGTCTCGCAGGCCGACATCAAGGTGGCGCAGTCGCAGATCGACGACATCGACCTGAAGCTCGCCCGCACCGCCGTGAAATCGCCGGTCGCCGGCCTGGTCTCCGCCCGCACGGCGAAGATCGGCGCGATCGCCAGCGGCGCGGCCTCGCCGCTCTTCACCGTCATCCGCGACGGCGAAATCGAGCTGAAGGCCGACATTTCCGAAGACGCCGTGCTCAAGCTCGCGCCGGACCAGAAGGCGACGGTCACGCTGGCCGGCGGCGCGGCGACGCTCAAGGGCACGGTCCGCCTCGTCGAGCCGACGCTCGATCCGCAAAGCCGCCTCGGCCACGTCTATATCCGCTTCGAGGAGCCGGGCAAGGCGCGCGCCGGCATGTTCGCCAGCGCCGAGGTCGTCGTCGAGGAGAAGCAGGGCCTCGTCCTGCCGCTCTCGGCCATCACCACGGCGGACGGCAAGACGGTGGCCCGCAAGGTGGAGGATGGCGTCGTCACGCTGGTGCCGGTCGAGACCGGCATCCAGGACGGCCAGGGGATCGAGATCGTCAGCGGCCTTGCCGCCGGCGACGAGGTGGTCGCCAAGGCCGGCGCCTATGTTCGCGACGGCGACCGGATCAACCCGGTGCACGGCGAACAGGCCTCGGCCACGAAATGACGTGAGATCCGGTCTCTCAACAAGGACTTTGGGGACATGAATTTTTCAGCCTGGTCGATCCGCAACCCGATTGCGCCGCTGCTTGCCTTCTTCCTGCTGATCTATGTCGGCATCCAGTCCTTCAACGCGCTGCCGATCACGCGCTTTCCCAATATCGACGTCCCGGTCATCGCCATTTCGGTGGCGCAGAGCGGCGCCGCGCCGGCCGAGCTGGAGGTCCAGGTCACCAAGGAGATCGAGGACGCGGTCGCCGGCATCGAGGGCGTCGACGACATCATGTCGACCGTCACCGACGGCAGCTCCGTCACCTCGGTGCTCTTCAAGATCGAGAAGCCGACGAACCAGGCATTGCAGGACGTCAAGGACGCCATCGACCGCATCCGCAGCGACCTGCCGGCCTCGATCGAGGAGCCGGTCGTCACCAAGATCGACGTGGAGAGCCAGGCGATCCAGACCTTCGCCGTCTCCTCGCCCAACATGACGCTGGAAGAGCTGTCCTGGTTCGTCGACGACAAGGTCAAGCGCGCCCTGCAGGGCCAGCCCGGCATCGGCAAGATCGACCGCTTCGGCGGCGCCGACCGCGAGGTGCGCGTCGATCTCAACCCGGACAAGCTGGAATCCTTCGGCATCTCCGCCGCCGACGTCAACCGCCAGATCCGCAGCATGAACGCCGATGTCGGCTCGGGCCGCGGCCAGATCGCCGGCGCCGAGCAGGCGATCCGCACGCTCGGCGACGCCCGCTCGGTCGAGAAGCTCGCCGGCACGATGATCTCGCTGCCGAACGGCCGCTTCGTGCGGCTTTCCGAGCTCGGCAGGATCACCGACACCTATGAGGAGCCGCGCTCCTTCTCGCGCTTCAACGGCAATCCGGTCGTCACCTTCGCCGTCTTCCGCTCCAAGGGCGCAAGCGAGGTGACGGTGGCCGAGAGCGTCGCGAAAGCGCTGGAGAAGGTGCGCGCGCAGAACCCGGACGTCTCCATCGAGCTCGTCGACGACGCCGTCTACTTCACCTACGGCAATTACGAGGCGGCGCTGCACACGCTGATGGAGGGCGCGCTGCTCGCCGTCATCGTCGTGCTCTTGTTCCTGCGCAACTGGCGGGCGACGCTGATCTCCGCCGTGGCGCTGCCGCTGTCGGCGATCCCCACCTTCTTCGTCATGGACCTGCTCGGCTTCTCGCTGAACCTCGTCTCCTTCCTCGCGCTGACGCTCGCCACCGGCATCCTGGTGGACGACGCCATCGTGGAGATCGAGAACATCGCGCGGCACATCCGCATGGGCAAGACGCCGTACCGCGCCGCCATCGAGGCCGCCGACGAGATCGGCCTCGCCGTCATCGCCACCACCTTCACCATCATCGCGGTCTTCGTGCCGGTCTCCTTCATGCCGGGCATTCCGGGCCAGTATTTCATCCAGTTCGGCCTGACGGTCGCCGTCGCGGTGTTCTTCTCGCTCGTCGTGGCGCGCCTCATCACGCCGGTCATGGCGGCCTATCTCATGCGCTCGGGCGATGCGGACGGCCACGGCGAGGAGAAGGACGGCGCCTTCATGCGCGGCTACACCTGGCTCGTCGGCAAGACGACCGGCACCTGGTACGCCCGCTACGCCACGCTCGCGGCCGCCGTCGTCTTCCTCGTCGCCTCGCTCGCCCTGCTCTTCACGGTGCCCGGCAGCTTCATGCCGCCGGAAGACGCCTCGCGCGTCGTGCTCTCCGTCGAGCTGCCGCCGGACGCCATGCTGGACGACACCGACCGCACGACCACGCAGATCTACGACCGGATCAAGGACATCGACGGCGTGCAGAGCGTCTTCGTGCTCGGCGGTTCCTCGCCGAAGGGCGACATCGAGCTGCGCCGCGCCTCCGTGACCGTCATCCTCGACAAGCTGGAGCATTCGCTCGCCCACAAGCTGGTGAACGACATCGCCGGCGGCCTTCCCGTCATCGGCCCCTACCTGCCGAAGCTCAAGGCCGACGGACGCCTGCGCCCGCAATGGGAGATCGAGAAGGAGCTCTTCGCCCGTCTGCGCGACATTCCGGACGTGCGCATCATGAAGCTCAACGACCGCGGCGAGCGCGACCTCTCCTTCAACCTGCTCTCCAATGACGAGGCGGCGCTGAACCGCACGGTCGCCGTGCTGGAGGCGAAGCTGCGCGCCGACCCGCTGCTCGCCAATGTCAGCTCGGAAGGCTCGCTGCCCCGGCCGGAACTGCAGATCCGCCCGCGCGACGACCAGATGGCCCGCCTCGGCGTCACCACCGCGCAGATATCGGAGATCGTCCGCGTCGCCACCATCGGCGACGTCGATTCGCAGCTCAGCAAGATCTCGCTGGACGACCGGCTGATCCCGATCCGCGTGCAGGTGAACCGCAGCTTCCGCGCCGATCTCGCGGCCATCCGCAACGTGAAGATCCAGACGGCCGGCGGCCAGTTCGTGCCGCTCTCCTCCGTTGCCGACATCGACTATTCGGAAGGCCCGAGCGCTGTGAAGCGACACGACCGCAACCGCGTCGTCTCCATCGGCTCCGACCTGCAGCAGGGCGTGGCGCTGGACACGGCGAGCGCCCGCTTCAAGGAGATCGCCTCCAGCATCGACATGCCGCCGACCGTGCAGTTCGCCGAAAGCGGCGACGCGGAGATCCAGGCCGAGATGCAGCAGTCCTTCGGCAACGCCATGCTGCTCGGCGTCCTGCTGGTGCTGATGGTGCTGATCCTGCTGTTCAAGGACGTGATCCAGCCCTTCACCATCCTGCTCTCGCTGCCGCTGGCCATCGGCGGCGTGGCGGCCGGCCTGCTCCTGACGCAGAACGCGCTCTCCATGCCCGTCCTCATCGGCATCCTCATGCTGATGGGCATCGTGACGAAGAACGCCATCCTGCTCGTCGATTTCGCCATCGAGATGATGCATCACGGCATGGAGCGCGTGCAGGCGATGATCGAGGCCGGCCGCAAGCGCGCCCGTCCCATCGTCATGACCTCCATCGCCATGTCGGCGGGCATGCTGCCCTCGGCGCTCGGCGTCGGCGAGGGCGGCTCGTTCCGCTCGCCCATGGCGATCGCGGTGATCGGCGGCATCATCGTCTCGACGGTGCTCTCGCTGGTCGTCGTGCCGTCCTTCTTCCTGATCATGGACGACGTCTCGCGCCTCCTCGCCTGGCTCTTCGGCCGCTTCGTCGGCAGGAAGGACGAGGAACTGCTGGCGATGGAGCCGGAGGCCCTCACCCGCCTTGCCGACCGCACCGCCCGCGACGTCGGCGATCTCGAGAAGCGCGTCGAATCGCTCGAGAAGAAGAACGGCGAGCGCAAGCCGTTCAGCGTGGTGCACCACTCGCCGCTCGCCGCCGAATAGCCTCATGGCACAAAGCAAACGGCCGGTCCCGCCTTCGGCGGACCGGCCGTTTTCTCGTTCATTGATCGAAATCAAATAAGACTTCCGCTTCCTCGACTATCGTTCTGTCATAGAAATTCGAACGACGCCTGCGGGAGCATGGAGTGAGATCGATGAACAGGCTGATGAAACCCGGTGCCCGGGAGCGCGAAACCCTTCTGAATTCGGGCCTTCTGTCCGCGCTCGGCGTGGAGAGCGTCGCGGCGATGATGGAGATCGCCGTCATCGGCAGCCTGCCGGCCCGCCAGATGCTGTTCCGCGAGGGCGAAGCCGCCGACATGCTGCATTGCGTGCTGTCGGGCTATGTCCGCGTCTACAAGCTCGACCCCGACGGCCGCGAGGCGGATGTCGAGCTCTACGGTCCCGGCGACCTGATCGGCGCCAGCGTCGTGCTCGACGGCGGACGCTACGGCGCCACCGCCCAGGCCGCGGAGCCCTCGCTGATCGCCCGCTTCGACCTCAAGCGCGTGCGCGACATCGCCGCCCGCCGTCCGGACCTCGCCATGGCCCTTGCCAACGCGCTGTCCGGCCAGCTTTCGCGGGTCTTCGCAAGCCTTGCCGACGACCGGCTGCACACCGCGCCGCAGCGGGTGGCGCATTATCTGCTGACCCACTGCCCGGCGGACGGCCGGGCGGGCAGCTTCCGCCTGCCCTACCAGAAGAGCCTGCTCGCCGGAAAGCTCGGCCTCGCGCCCGAGGCGCTGTCGCGCGCCTTCTCCATGCTGCGCAATCACGGCGTCAGCGTGCGCGGCCGTCTCGTGCATATCGGCGACCCGGACGCGCTGCGGCGGATCTGACCGGCGTCCTACGTGTCGAGACGCTCGAGGCGGCCGGCGGCGATGCGGGCCTCCACCCAGCGCCGCTCGGCGGCGAAGGGGTGCCATTGCCAGCCGCTATGGCCGAAGCCCGCCAGCCAGACACGATCGCCCTTCTCCGCCACGCTGTCCAGCACATGGGCGATGGCGACCAGCCCGGAACTCGGCACCACATAGGGCGACGGGGCGAAGGCAGCGAGCGAAGCGTCCAGCGCCCGGTGGGTCGCGGCCGGAATGACGCTGAGGCGCCGGCCGGTCATCCGGGCGAAGGTCGCGAAACCGGCCGTATAGTCATCACAGAAATCGTCGAGGTCGGGATGGCTGCGGGAAAGCGGCGCGCGCAGCGCCGCATAGACCTCCGGCGCGCGCACGCACCAGATCTCCCCGGCCTGCCGCACCGTCGCGCTCGCCTTCCAGCGCCCGCCGGCCAGCATGTCCAGCGCCGGGCGGCCGGTATTGCAGACGGCGAGGACATCCGTCCTGGCCCCGCCCCGCCCCGCCGAGCCGCAAAGGTTGAAGCGCACGACCATGTCGGCGCTATCGATCGTGCCGGCCAGCCCCGCCGGTATGGGCCCGTTTCCGACGATGGCGATCCGGCGCTGCATGGCGATCCCTCATCCGCCCCGGACCGGGACGAAAAAGCCCGGCGCGAGGACCGGGCTTGAAAGCGAAATGGCCGGGCGGCGTGCATGCGCCGCCCGTTCCGTCGGCAGGATCAATCCTCGGAGTAGGTGTACTTGCCGTCTTCACCCTTCTTCCAGGTGTACATCACGTAGTCCGGACGGGTGATGTCGCCCTTCTCGTCGAAGCCCAGCTCGCCGATGGCGGTCTGGAACGGACCCTTGGCCTTGAGGGCTTCGGCAACCGCCTGCGGGTCGTTGCCGCCGGCAGCCTTGGCCGCTTCGGCGATGACCTGGAGGGCGGCGTAGGAGTAGAGCGTATAGGCTTCCGGCTCGAAGCCGGCGGCGCGGAACTTCTCGACGAGCTCCTTGGCCGCTTCGTTCTTGCGCGGGTCCGGTGCGAAGGTCATCAGCGTGCCGTCCACGGCGTCGCCGGCGATCGAGGCCAGCTCGTTCGAGACGATGCCGTCGCCCGACATGAAGGTCGCCTTCAGGCCCTGGTCGGCGGCCTGGCGTTCCATCAGGCCGAACTCGGTGTGCAGGCCGCCCCAGTAGACGACCGAAACGCCGGCTTCCTTCATCTTGGCGATGAGGGCGGAGAAGTCCTTGTCGCCGATGTTGACGCCTTCATAGATGGATTCGGTGATGCCGGCTTCGTTCATCGCCTTCTTGGTCTCGTCGGCAAGGCCCTGGCCGTACGGCGTCTTGTCGTGCAGCACGGCGACCTTGGCGTCCTTGAAGTTCGCGGCGATGTAGGAGCCCGCGACCGCGCCCTGCTGGTCGTCACGGCCGCAGGTGCGGAAGGTGTTCCACAGGCCGCGTTCCGTGTAGGTCGGGTTGGTGGAAGCCGGGGAAACCTGCAGGATGCCGTTCTCGGCGTAGATTTCCGACGCCGGGATGGAAACGCCCGAGTTGAAGTGGCCGACAACGAACTTCACACCGTCGGCGACGAACTTGTTGGCGACCGAAACGCCCTGCTTCGGGTCGGAGACGTCGTCGCCGAGCACGACCTTGATCTGCTCGCCATTGATGCCGCCGGCAGCGTTGATGTCCGCGGCCGCCTGCTCGACGCCCTTCTGGATCTGCGCGCCGAATGCGGCGTTCGGGCCGGTCAGCGGGCCGCCGACGCCGATCAGGATGTCGGCCCAGGCGCTGCCGCTGAAAGCGACCATTGCAGCCAAAGCAACAGCCGACATGAGAGACTTCTTCATCTTGTTACTCCCAAAATTTATAGCGGGTTGGTTTTAAACCGGTCGCAACACCCGCATTCATTGCGCCGATGTTCTTGGCACCGCAGCCGGCAACCGGCTGCGGAGTTCCCTCTGGTTATTTCGACTTCCAGGAAAAGGGCGATGCCTTTTCATAGAGCCAGTAGTAGTTGTTGGTCATCTGCCGCGTGCGGTAGTAGCGGTAGCCGAGCGTAGCAAACAGCAAAAGCACGACCGTGTCCACGACATAGTATTGCGGCGTCAGCATCGTGCCGTGGAACAGCGCATGGTGGATGAAACGGATCGCGGCGCCCAGCAGAAGCACGTACACGACCAGCGTTCCGTAGGTCTGCCAGTTCTCCGCAACGCTCTTGCCCGTGCGCCAGGCGGTCCAGCCGCCCATGATCACGGTGATGAAGAGGAACTGCCAGACCGACGGTTCTTCGTAGAGAATTCCCTGCATAGTCTTGTCTCCCTCCCGCCTTAGTGGCGCCCGCCTTCGAGATAGGCCGCACGCACTTCCGGATTGGCCAGAAGCTCCTTGCCCGAGCCGCTCATCGTCACCTGGCCGTTGACCATCACATAGGCCCGGTTGGAGAGCTTGAGGGCGGCGAATGCGTTCTGCTCGACGAGGAACACGGTCAATCCCTGCTCCTTGTTGAGGACCTGGATCGCGTCGAAGATCTGCTTGATGATCAGCGGCGCAAGGCCGAGCGACGGCTCGTCGAGAAGCAGGAGCTTGGGACGGGCCATCAGCGCGCGGCCGATGGACAGCATCTGCTGCTCGCCGCCCGAAAGGGTGCCGCCGCGCTGCGACTGGCGCTCCTTGAGGCGCGGGAAGAGCGTGAAGATCTTCTCCACGTCCTCGTTGAAATACTTCAGATTGTCGAGGCTCGCGCCCATCTGGAGGTTTTCGTAGACCGTCATGCGCGGGAAGATGCGGCGCCCTTCCGGCGACTGCGCGATGCGGCGGCGGGCGATGAGATGCGTCGGCAGGCGCGTGATGTCCTCGCCGTCGAAGGTGATGGTGCCGGTGCGGGCCTGCGGGCTGCCGCAGATCGTCATCATCAGGGTCGACTTGCCGGCGCCGTTGGCGCCGATCAGCGAGACGATCTCGCCGCGGTTCACCTCGACGTCGACGCCGGCGAGCGCACGGATATTGCCGTAGTAGGTCTGGACGCCCTGGACGCTGAGAAGTGCATCGCTCATTCCTGCGTCCCTCCCTGCGTGCCTTCGATCTCCTCGATTTCCTCGATCACCTCTTCGACCTCATCATCTTCGACACCGAGATAGGCCGCGATAACCTTCGGATCGTTCTTCACATGGTCCGGCGTGCCGTCGGAGATCTTCTGCCCGTATTCGAGCACGACCACATGGTCGGAGATCTCCATGACGACCGACATGTCGTGCTCGATGAGCAGGATCGACGTGCCGCTGTCCTTGCGGATGGAGCGCAGGAGTTCGTTGAGCGCGAGCGACTCGCGCGGGTTGAGGCCGGCCGCCGGCTCGTCGAGGCACAGGAATTCCGGCCCCGTGCACATGGCGCGGGCGATCTCCAGGCGCCGCTGCGCGCCGTAGGGCAGGTCGCCGGCCGGGTCGTCGGCACGCTCGATGAGATGCGCCTTCTCCAGCCAGTAGCGGGCGATGTCGATCGATTCGGCGGAGGCCTTCTTGTAGGTCGGCAAGCCGAGCAGGCCGAGGACCGTGTAGCCGGAGGCCTTCATCAGCATGTTGTGCTGGGCGACGAGCAGGTTCTCCAGCACCGTCAGGCCGGAGAACAGCCTGATGTTCTGGAAGGTGCGCGCCACCTTCGCGTCGCGGGTGATCTCGAAGTCGGCCATGCGTTCGAGAAGATATTCCTTCCCGCCCTTCTGGCGCATCGTGATCATGCCCATGGTCGGCTTGTAGAAGCCGGTCACGCAGTTGAAGACCGTGGTCTTGCCGGCGCCGTTCGGGCCGATGAGCGCCGTGATCTCGCCGCGCGCGGCCTCGAAGGAGAGGTCGTTGATGGCCATCAGGCCACCGAAGCGCATCGAGAGGTGCTCGACTGTCAGGATGGGATCGTTCGTCATCGTGTTCGTCGCTGTATCCGTGCCGGGCGCCATCAGCCGTGCCCTTCCTTGGTGAAGCTGCCGGAGACCGCCCTGCGCTCCTTGAGGAACGCGGTCGGCTCACGGCTTCCGACGAAGCCGCGCGGCTTCCAGACCATGACGGTGACCATGGCGAGGCCGAAGATCAGCATGCGGTAGAGTTCGGGCGTGAAGTCGGGACCGAAGATCTGCTTGAGGAAGGTCATCTCGCGCAGCAGCTCGGTGCCGCCGACCATCACCACCGCGGCGACCGCGATGCCGACGAGCGAGCCCATGCCGCCGAGGACCACGATGGCGAGGATGATCGCCGATTCGAGGAAGACGAAGCTCTCCGGCGACACGAAGCCCTGGCGCACCGCGAAGAAGGAGCCGGCAAAGCCGCCGAACATCGCGCCGATGGAGAAGGCCGTCAGCTTGGTCGTCACCGTGTTGATGCCGAGCGAGCGGCAGGCGATCTCGTCCTCGCGCAGCGCTTCCCAGGCGCGGCCGATCGGCATGCGGCGCAGGCGGATCGTCACATAGGCGGTGAGCAAAGCCAGCGCCAGGATGAGATAGAACAGGAAGATCTTGTAATAGGCCGAGGACATCGGCAGGCCGAAGACCTTGGCGAAGTTGTTCGGCGCGCCGACGTCGAAGGACCAGATGCCGAAGACCGAGGCCTTCGGGATGCCCGAGACGCCGAAGGTGCCGCGGGTGACTTCCGTCCAGTTGATGAGGACGAGACGGATGATCTCGCCGAAGGCCAGCGTCACGATGGCGAGATAGTCGCCCTTCAGGCGCAGCACCGGGAAGCCGAGGATCATGCCCCAGAAGGCGGCGAGGATGCCGGCGAGCGGCAGCAGGATCCAGAAGGAGAAGCCGAACTGCTGCGACAGCAGCGCGTAGGAATAGGCGCCGACCGCGTAGAAGGCGACATAGCCGAGGTCGAGCAGGCCGGCGAGGCCCACCACGATGTTCAGGCCCCAGGCCAGCATCACGTAGATGAGGATCTGGATGCCGAAGTTGTCGACCCATTTCAGCGAGCCCTGCACGCCGAACAGCAGGACCATCAGCGGCGGGTAGAAGAGCAGCGCGACGATGGCGATCTTGCTGAAATTGCGCTTGAAGAAGCTCTCTTCCGCCTCCGCGTCGGCCTTGCCGGTCGCCGCGGCCTTGCGGGCGGCCATGAAGGGACGGAGATAGGCGACCGTGAGGAAGCGGCCGACGGCGGCAATGCCCACGAAGACCGCGAGCAGGCCCCAGCGCTGGTGCAGCACCAGCTCGTTGCGGATGTTCTGCGTGGTCTCCAGACCGACGAACAGGACGAAGAGGCCGAGCGAGACGAGGCCGGCGTAAAAGCCCTCGCGCAGAGCCTGCGCCGTCAGGTTCCCGCCGGCGCTCTCATTGGTGTTGGAAATGTTGGACATGAAATCAAACCTTCTCGACTTCCGGTCGTCCGAGAATGCCGGACGGCTTGAAGATCAGGACGATGGCGAGGATGGAGAACGTCGCGACGTCCTTGTAGTCGATGGTGAAATAGGCGGACCACAGGCTCTCGATGAGGCCGATCAGCATGCCGCCGAGAACCGCGCCCGGCAGCGAGCCGATGCCGCCGAGGACCGCCGCCGTGAAGGCCTTGACGCCCGGGATGAAGCCATCGGTGAAGACGGTCACGCCATAGTACATCAGGTACATGGTGCCGGCGACCGCGGCGAGCGAGGCGCCCATGATGAAGGTCACGGAGATCGTCCGGTCGACGTCGATGCCGAGCAGCGCCGCCATCTTGCGGTCCTGTTCGGTGGCGCGCTGGGCGCGCCCGAGCGACGTCTTGTTGACGACGTACCAGAAGGTCGTGAGCAGGATGACCGTCAGCACCATGATGACGATCTGCTTGAGCGAGATCGAGATGCCGAAGACGTTGTAGACCGACGAGACCAGCGGCGGGATCGGTTTGTTGCGCGGACCCTGCGTGACCTGGATGAAGTTCGACAGCGCGATCGACATGCCGATGGCGGTGATCAGCGGCGCGAGGCGGAAGGAGCCGCGCAACGGCCGGTAGGCCACCTTCTCGATGGTCCAGTTCCACAGCGAGGCGGTGAGCATCGCGGCGGCGATCATCACCAGCAGCAGCAGGACGACCGGGAGGCCGACGAACACGCTGGTGAGGATCAGGAAGGTGATGAGAGCGGCGAATCCGCCGAGCATGAAGATATCGCCATGGGCGAAATTGATCATGCCGATGATGCCGTAAACCATGGTGTAGCCGATGGCTATCAGACCATAAATCGAGCCAAGCGTCAGCCCGTTGACGAGCTGCTGGACGAAGTACTCCATATATATAATCCCCCGGATGCAGTTCCCTGAGGGCCGCATCTCTTGTTCTTGTCGCCCGTTTTCGAGCTTGTTTGGACAATGCGGATTCCATACCGCTTTCGATGCAAAAGAAAAGCCCTAAAAGCCGGGATCGACAATTTCTTCGGCGGGAAGCGTCAAATGACGTAATTAACGCCAGGTAAATCAAAAAATCGGCGGGAGAAACGGCGCTTCTGCCCAGAATATGCACGCGAGCCGCAAGGCGCCTGTCCCGTTTCGAGACAGCGCGCCGTGCGGCAAGGCAGGATCGGCGAACGGACGGGCGCGCTTTCAGCGCGTGGCGAAATCCACCGACAGAGGATGGGCTCGCGCCATCGTCCTCACCTCCTCCACCAAGGCCATGGCGAAGCTGCGCGCCACGACGAGATCGAAGCTGTCCGCGCCGGTGCGGGCGAGGTTGAGCGAGAGATGGTTGCAGCGCAGGTTCGCCGCGCGGCCCACCGGGAAGACGTCCGGATGGAGGTCGACGGCGACGCCGTTCGCAAGGATGCGGGCGGCGTTTGGGCCGGAAAGCGTGAGGACGACGCGCCCGTGGCTCTGGTCGGCGACATGGGCGCAATCGCCGAGCCGGATGGAAAGCTCGGCGGCCAGCGTTTCCGGCGCATGCGCCTGCGACAGCACCAGCCATTCGCCGGGACCGCAAAAGCGCGCCTCGAACTCGCCGCTCGCCGCGAGGATGCCCTCCGCCTCGGCCGCGCGGCCGGACGCCGCCAGCACCACGGCCACCGCCGTCGCGCGGTGCACCGCCAGGTGATTCGCCCGGCGCTCGGCTATCGCCCCGATCGTGCCGTCCAGCGCATGCGCCGCCTGATAGTCGTAAGCCATCGCCCTCACCTCACGCCATGAGCCTGCGGTTTTCCGGATCGACGAAGACCGGACTGCAGACTTCCGCCATGGTCTCCACGCCGCGC
The DNA here is from genome assembly GCA_039812945.1 of Shinella sp. Lineage (GTDB taxonomy): Bacteria > Pseudomonadota > Alphaproteobacteria > Rhizobiales > Rhizobiaceae > Shinella. The sequence continues at coordinate 4,126 of JBDHSZ010000064.1, read as the reverse complement.
AGCCGGTCCCACACCACGATCTTCTCGCCGTAGCGCTCGCGGCCGGACTTGAGGAAGGCGAGCGCGATGGCACCGCCGAGCGTCGGCGAGAAGCAGGCGGAGCTCACCCAGCCCTGGTCGTTCAGCGTCGACGGCTTCGCGCCGTCCTTCAGCAGATGCGCGCCGGCCCTGAGGTTCCCGTCCGCCTCCAGCGCCCTGAGGCCGACGAGCTGCGCGCGGTCGGCCGCCGTCAGGCCGAAACGGGTGGAAAGGCGTTTTCCGATGAAATCCGGCTTGGCCGCGCCCATCATGCGGCCGAGGCCGGCATCGTCGGGCGTCACGCGCCCGTCGAACTCGGCATGGGTCACATGGCCCTTCTCGATGCGCAGCACGTTCAGCGCCTCGACGCCGTAAGCACAAAGACCGTGCGGCGCGCCCGCCCGCATCAGCGCGTCCGCCACCGCCTCGCCGTAGCCGGCCGGCACCGCGAGCTCGTAGGCGAGCTCGCCGGAGAACGAGATGCGGAAGAGCCGCGCCTTGAGATTGCCCTTCAGCCGCACCTCGCGCGCGGCGAGGAACGGGAAGGCCGCGTTGGCGAGATCGTCCTCGAGCAGCGCCTGCAGGATGGTCCGCGCCTTCGGCCCGGCGATCGACATCTGCGCCCATTGGTCGGAGACCGCAAGGAAGCGCACGCCGAGCTCCGGCCACAGCACCTGCGCGGAAAACTCCATATGCGACAGCACGCCCGCCGCCATGGCCGTCGTCGTCGTGACGAGGAAATGCTCCTCGGCCAGCCGGCTCACAGTACCGTCGTCGAGGACCATGCCGTCCTCGCGCAGCATGATCCCGTAGCGCGCCTTGCCGACCGGCAGGCGGAGCATCGGATTGCAATAGAGCCGGTCGAGGAACTCGGCGGCGTCCGGCCCGAAGACCTCGATCTTGCCGAGCGTCGAGACGTCGCAGAGGCCGGCAGCCTCGCGCACGGCGCGCACCTCGCGGTCGACGCTCTCCCGCCAGGTCTTCTCCCCGGCCCTCGGGAACCAGGCCGGCCGATACCACAGGCCGGAATCGACGAGGTCCGCGCCGTTGCGCACCGCCCAGCCATGCAGCGGCGAGCGGCGCACCGGCATGGCATGGTCGCCGACGGCCGTGCCGGCCAGCGCGCCGAAGGAGACCGGCGTGTAGAACGGCCGGAAGGTCGTCATGCCGACATCGGCGGGGCTGACGCCGCGCATCGCGGCGAGGATGCCGACGGCGTTGACATTGCCGAGCTTGCCCTGGTCGGTCGCCATGCCGCTCGTCGTGTAGCGCTTGGCATGTTCGACATGGCCGAAGCCCTCGCGCACGGCAAGGCCGAGGTCCCTGGTGTGGACGTCGTTCTGGAAGTCGACGAAGGCCCTGGATCTCGCCCCCGGCACATGCCAGAGCGCCGTGAAGGACGGATCGATCTCCTCGCCGACGGCGGGGGGCGCGAAGCCGGCGACCGGCCGGCCCGCCGCCTCGATGAAGGCGGCAGCCTTGCGCGCGCCGTCCTCGAAGCATTCGGCGAGGCGATAATGCCCCGCGGCCGCGCCGGCCATCGCCAGCCCCGGCCCGGCATCCGGCGCGAGGAACGCCTGCAGGGCCTCAGACCAGACCGGCCGGCCGCCGCGCTGGCAGGCAAGGTGGATGACGGGGCTCCAGCCGCCCGACATCGCCACCGCGTCGCAGGCGATCAGCTCCTCGAAGCCGCCGCGATCGGCAAGGATCGCCCGGACCCGGTGACGGCCCTTCGTATCGAGGACGGAGCCGCCGCGTATCACCCGGACGCCCTCCGGCGCGGTCTCCGCCGCCTCCGCGCGGCTGTCGATGAGCGCGGCGATCCCGACGCCCTGCGCCGCAAGGTCCCGCGCGGTGCGGTAGCCCGACGAGCCGTTGGTGAAGACGGCGACCGACCTGCCGGCGGCGACGCCGAAGCGGTTGGCATAGGCGCTGACGGCGCTCGCCGTCATGACGCCCGGCCGGTCGTTGCCGCCGAACACCAGCGGCCGCTCCTCCGCACCGGTCGCAAGGATGGCGTGCTTCGCGACGATGCGCCACAGGCGCTCGACCGGCCTTGCCGTGTCGATGGTCGCACTGTGCTTCTGCACCCGCTCGACCGCCCCGAAGACATTGTCGTCGTACCAGCCGAAGACGGTGGTGCGCGGCAGCAGGGTGACGTTCGGGCTGCCCTGCAGTTCGTCGATCACGCGGCGCGCGAAGATGTAGGGCGCCTCGCCATCCAGCCGCACCGTCTCGCCAAGCAGCGCGCCGCCGAGCGCGAAATCCTGCTCTGCGAGGACGACGCGCAGGCCCGAGCGGGCGGCGACCAGCGCCGCCGCGAGCCCCGCCGGCCCGGAGCCGACGACCAGCAGGTCGCAATGCGCCCAGCTCTTCTCATAGGCATCGGGATCGGGCGACAGATGCGTGCGGCCGAGACCGGCGGCGCGGCGGATCAGCGGCTCGTAGAGCTTTTCCCAGAAGGCGGCGGGCCACATGAAGGTCTTGTAGTAGAAGCCGGCCGACAGGAAGCGCGAGAAGAGGTCGTTCACCGCGCCGACATCGCGGGCAAGGCTCGGCCAGCGGTTCTGGCTGACGGCGGTAAGGCCGTCGTAAAGCTCCGCCACCGTCGCCTTCGTGTTGGCGTCGCGCCGCGCACCGCTGCCGATGGTGACGAGCGCGTTCGGCTCGGAGGGGCCAGCGGTGACGATGCCGCGCGGCCGGTGATACTTGAAGCTGCGGCCGACGAGCAGCCGGTCGTTGGCCAGCAGCGCCGAGGCGAGCGTATCGCCGGCATGGCCGGCAAGGTCCGCCCCGTCGAAGGAGAAGCGCAGGGCATGGCTGCGGTCGATCAGGCCGCCGGCGGCGAGGCGATGGGCGGTCATCGCGCGCCTCCCCGCTCGGCGGCGGCGTCGCTGACGGCGAAGACCTCATGGGTGAAATTGTCCCGCTCCACCACCAGCCAGCGCCGGCAGCCGGCGACATGCTGCCAGTGCTCGCGGATGCGCCCGCGCGGGTTGTCGCGCAGGTAGACATAGTCGTGCCAGGCCTCCTCGGCGGCCATCGGCGCGGGGCGGACGGGCGTGGCGTCGCCGCGGATGAAGAACTCTTCCTTGGGGCGCGTGCCGCAATGCGGACAGGGGATCAGGCTCGCCATGGCTCAACTCAATGCAGGTTCGGCTGGGCGCCCGCGCCCGCCTCGTCGATGGGGAAACCGCGCTCGAAACGGTCGAGCCGCATCGCGCGCGCCACATGATGGCTCTCGCCCTTGGCGATCAGATGCGCAAAGCAGAAGCCGGAGGCCGGCGTCGCCTTGAAGCCGCCATAGCACCAGCCGCAGTTCAGGTAGAGGTTCTCGATGGGCGTGCGGTCGATGATCGGCGAGCCGTCCATCGACATGTCCATGACGCCGCCCCAGGCGCGCAGTACCCTGACGCGCGACAGGCCGGGGATCATCGTCACTCCCTCCTCCATGACGTGCTCGACGGTCGCAAGGTTCCCCCGCTGCGCATAGGAGGAATAGCCGTCGATCTCCGCGCCGAAGACCAGCCCGCCCTTGTCGGACTGGGAAATGTAGAAATGGCCCGCGCCATAGGTGATGACGTGATCGATGCAGGGCTTCAGCCCCTCGGTCACGAAAGCCTGAAGCACATGGCTCTCCAGCGGCAGTTTCAGCCCCGCCATCTCGCCGACGCGGGAGCTGTTGCCGGCGGCAGCAAGGGCCAGCCTGTTGCAGCCGATGAAGCCCTTCGTCGTCTCGACACCCGTGACGACGCCGTTTTCCCGGCGAATGCCGGTCACTTCGCAATTCTGGATGAGATCGACGCCCAGCCGGTCCGCGCCGCGCGCAAAGCCCCAGGCGACGGCATCGTGCCGCGCCGTGCCCGCGCGCCGTTGCAGGAGGCCGCCGATAATGGGAAAGCGCGCATGATCGAAATTGAGGAAGGGCAGCATCTTCTTCAGCGTCTCGCGGTCGAACTGCTCAGCCGCAACACCCTCCATCATCATCGCATTGCCGCGCCGGGTATAGTGATCGCGCTGGCCGTCGTTGTGGTAGAGGCTGATGATGCCGCGCTGCGACAGCATCACATTGTAGTTCAGCTCCCGCTCCAGCCCTTCCCAGAGCTTC
>JBDHSZ010000063.1:0-18371 GCA_039812945.1 Shinella sp. | reverse complement strand
GTGCCGAAGGGCTCGACGGTGTAGAGCTCGCCCTGCATGACGTAGAACTCGCGGTCGACCTGCGGCAGGCCGCCCTCCGGCTCGACGAGGATCAGCCCGTACATGCCGCTGGTGATGTGATGCGCCACGCTGGGCGTCGCGCAGTGATAGACATAGATGCCGGGTTTCAGCGCCTGGAAGGTGACGACCGTCTCCTCGCCGGGGGCCGTCTGCGTGAAGTCGGCCCCGCCGCCGGGGCCGGTGGCGGCGTGGAAGTCGACCGAGTGCATCATGACGCTGTCGCCGGCGTTCTTCAGGTGTACCTCGACGGTGTCGCCGACGCGCGCCCGCACGAAGGGGCCGGGGATCTTGCCGTTGAACGTCCAGTAGACATAGGTGGTGCCGTCGTCGAGCCGGCCTTTCAGTTCGATCGTCTCGAAATCGACGCGCACGACCTGCGCCGGGCGCGTGCCGATCGGGCCGGGCAGGTCGGCGGGATCGCGCACGACGTCGGCGACGTCCATGTCCATCGTCTCGCGCGGGCCCGGCATCACCTTGAGCAGGCCTTCCATGCCGGCCTGCCGGTGCCCGGCGATCGAGCAGAAATAGGCGAATTCGCCCACCTTGTTCGCCGTGAAGGAGAAGGTGGACGAGGCGTTCTTGCCGACCACGACGGAGGAGCGCGCCGCATACTGGTCGAGCACCAGGTCGTGCTCGGCGCCCTCGCCGTTGATCAGGTTGATCTGCACGATCTCGCCCTTGTGCACCATCAGCTCGGGGTTGATCTTGCCGTCGATGTCGCCGCCGACGCCGATATAGACCATGCGTCCGCCGGCGATCCCGGTCCTCAAGGTGAAGGTGGTGGCGCTGTGATAGCTGGTGCCGAGCACGGCCTCGCCGCGCGAGGAGGCAGCCGCCCCGTCGCCGGAGCCCTCGCCGGCCTGCCCGGCCGCCGGCTGGGCGCCGTGATCGTGGGTTTGCGCCACGGCCGGAAGCGCGAGAAACAGCACGGCCAGCAGGCCGAGCGCGGCCGCCGTCGCGCGCCAGGCCCGTAGGGCGGGCGCCATCGGAATCAGGTTCGTCATGGACCTCTCCTCTCCTTACGAATTCCCCATATCGCAACATAGATCGTCCGGAACGGGTCCTCGGAGGTAGTCTTGTCAAAAGTCAATTATCGAACACCGGATCCCCGCCAAGCAACGGCGCGAGAAAAACCCGGCCGAATTGCTCCTGCATTCAGGCCTACAACAATTCCTTCTGCAAGTCAGCAAGGTAAATCTTCGGTCCACGCGAATATTGCCTGATCTTCATGCGATATGGCTCGATATTGGTTGCACGATCCGAGCTTCCAGCCGAAAAATCTCCCCGGGCGCGAGAGCATTTCCAACCGGAGCGAAGTCGCTTCGGCGTCGGATATTGCGCTAGGCTGGCGGGCGGTGAGAGGCGAGGACGCGCCGGAATTCCCGCTCGTGGAAGTCGCGCGCCTCCGGCCCCTCGGGATCTCCGTCGAAGAGCCCCAGGGCCTGCGCCGTATCGAAGAAGCCGCGGGCGGGCAGCCCCTGCCGCGACCTGCCGACGCAAAGCGCCGCGAGCAGCGGCCGGCCGGCCGCGGCGTCCTCCGCCATGAGGCGTTCGAGCGCGGCCGCCACGCGCTGGATGGTCTGCGGCGGCGCCAGGCCGAGCCGGTCGGCGAGCGCCCGGTAGGTGACCGGTTCGCCGGTCCCGGCCTGCTCGACGAGAACGAGGCGCAGACGATCCTTCAGCATTCCCTCGTCGTCCCTTGCCTGCGTCATCTATGCGGCCTCCCACGCCGTCATGCGGACGAGGTCGGGATCGTCGGCATGGTCCAGCAGCATGCGCGCCACGCGATCCTGCCAGAGCGCCGCGAAGCGGGCCTGCTCCTGCCCGTCGGCCGATCCCGCCGCGATCTTCGGCAACAGCGTGCGCATCGCCGCGTCCGGCGGCACGCGCGATGTGTCCAGGTCGAGGACGACGCCCCGGCCGGTATCGCGCCGCCGCAGCGCCATCAGCCCGTCGACGGGCGCGCCGAAATGCAGGAGATCGCGGCGCGCGAAGCGCCGCTCCGCGCCGATGCCGCCGAAGCCGGTCTCGGGCGCCGCGCCGGTGAGCAGCGTGGCGATCGCCGCGACGACGCCGGTCGTGCCCTCGTCGCGGGCGTCGCGCATATGGACCTCGATGCCGCCCCGCTCCGGCGGCTCGTCGCCATACAGCCGGGCGAGGCCCTTGCGGATCATCAGATAGGCCCCGGCGACGGTCGGGCAGGAATGGCCGGCGAGCTTCACGGCGTCGGCGTAGCGATAGGTCATGATACCGTTCGCCGATGCGCCGAGGACCATTGCCAGCGGATCGCGCAGCGTGACGGTGGGGGCCTTATCGAAAAACGGGGGAAAGTCCATGCGTGTCTCCATGGCTGTTCGGATGGCGATCGTCGGCGGGCGCCCCGGCCGAGCGCGCGGCCGCGACGGCGAGCCAACCCCGGTAGATGCCCCGGTCCAGCCGGGAGAAGGCGATGCGCCGCTTCATGTCGTCGAAGCTGTCGTCCGGATGCGTGCGGTCGTAGTCCTCCCGCACCAGCGCTTCCAGACGGGCGCGCTCGGCCTCGTCCACGGGGCGGACATATTCCTGGAAATTGCGCGGCATGGCGGTCACTCCTTCATGGCGCGCCCGCGCGGAGGCGCGCGGTCCGCCCGCTCGCAATCCTCGAGCCCGAGGGCAGTCCAGTCCGGGCAATCCCCGAGACCCTGGCTGCCGATGGAGACCAGCATTTCGAGGCGCTCGGCCCGCCCCCGCGCCTCCGCTCTTGCCTGCTTCACGGCGATCCCGATGTCCGGCGTCATGTCCGCCTCCTTAAAAGATGTATCTAGAATGTATCTTTTAAGGAGAGGCGGCAAGGGCCATTTTGTCGCGCGCCGCCGGCCTCACGCCGCCGGGCGGAGGCCGAAATCCTCCGGGCTGAGGACGAGGTCGGCGAGCGTATAGCGCTCGACGGTGACGATGAACGCCGAGAGCGCCTCGTGCAGGACGCCGCGCAGGCGGCAGCGCGGCGTCAGCATGCAGCGGTCGCCCTCCGAAAAGCACTCGACCAGCGTGAAATCCGGCTCCGTCGCGCGCAGCACGTCGCCGAGATTGATCTCCTGCGGCGGCCTTGCCAGCGTCAGGCCGCCCGAGCGGCCGCGGATCGCCTTGAGGAAGCCGGCCCTCGTGAGATGGTTGACCACCTTCATCAGATGCGCCCGCGAGATGCCGTAGAGGGCGGCGGTCTCCTCGATGGTGATCCGCCGCTCCGTCCGCGCGGCGGCGAGCATCAGGACGCGCAGCGCGTAGTCGGAGAAATTGGTCAGTCGCATCCGGCGGCGTCTCCCGGTCTTCGAATGGAAGGAGGCCTTCGCCGTTGCATTCGGGGCGGCGGAGGTTTAACATGCATCCAGAATATATCTTTAAGCCGGAATGACAAGGAGAAGCGTCATGGCCAGGCAGACGGATAGCCGCCCGCGCCCGCGGACCGTGGAGGGCGAAACGGCCGAGGCGAGCCTGCCGGACCCGGCATGGGACGCCGTCGCGCAGGCGTCATGGGAATCCTTCCCCGCCAGCGACCCGCCCGGCTGGATCAACCTGCCGCGCCGCGACCGGCCCGCCGAAGGGCCCGCGTCCTCCTAGCATCGCATCCCACCTGCCGAGGTCTTCTCCATGCCCTTCAACGAACGCTCGAAGCATATCACGCAAGGGGTGGCCCGCTCGCCCAACCGGGCGATGTACTACGCGCTCGGCTACGAGAAGGCCGACTTCGACAAGCCGATGATCGGCATCGCCAACGGCCATTCCACCATCACCCCCTGCAATGCCGGGCTGCAGCCGCTGGCCGATGCGGCGGCCGCGGCCGTCAGGGCGGCGGGGGCCAATCCGCAGATGTTCGGCACGCCGACGATCTCCGACGGCATGTCGATGGGCACCGAGGGCATGAAATATTCGCTGGTCTCGCGCGAGGTCATCGCCGACTGCATCGAGACCTGCGCGCAGGGCCAGTGGATGGACGGGGTGCTGGCCATCGGCGGCTGCGACAAGAACATGCCGGGCGCGATGATCGGCATCCTGCGCGTCAACGCGCCGGCGATCTTCGTCTATGGCGGCACGATCAAGCCGGGGGAATGGAAGGGCGAGGAGCTCTCCATCGTCTCCGCCTTCGAGGCCGTCGGCGCCTTCATGGCGGGCCGGATGAGCGAGGAGGATTTCGAGGGCATCGAGCAGAACGCCTGTCCGTGCAACGGCTCGTGCGGCGGCATGTACACCGCCAACACGATGAGCTCCTCCTTCGAGGCGCTCGGCCTGTCGCTGCTCCATTCCTCCACCATGGCCGCGCCCGACGGGGAGAAGCGCGACAGCGCGGCGCAGTCCGGCCGCGTCCTGGTCGAGGCGGTGAAGAGGAACATCAAGCCGCTCGACATCGTCAACCGCCGGTCGATCGAGAACGCGGTGGCGCTCATCATGGCGATCGGCGGCTCGACCAATGCGGTGCTGCACTACCTCGCCATCGCCCGCGCCGCCGGGATCGAATGGACGCTGGACGATTTCGAGCGCGTGCGCCGCAAGGTCCCGGTGCTGTGCGACCTGAAGCCTTCCGGCCGCTACATGGCGGTCGACCTGCATGCGGCCGGCGGCATCCCGCAGGTGCTGAAGATCCTGCTCAACGCCGGCCTCGTCGATGGCGACTGCCTGACGATCACCGGCAGGACGCTGGCCGAGGAGCTTGCCGGCGTGCCGGACGCCCCGCGCGCCGACCAGGACGTCATCATGCCGATCGAGCGGGCGCTCTACCGCGAGGGGCACCTCGCCATCCTCAGGGGCAACCTTGCCGAGGACGGGGCCGTCGCCAAGATCACCGGCCTCAAGAGCCCGGCGATCACCGGCCCGGCCCGGGTGTTCGACGACGAGCCCTCCGCCATGGAGGCCATCCTGAACGACCGGATCAGGCCGGGCGACGTGGTGGTGCTGCGCTATCTCGGGCCGAAGGGCGGGCCGGGCATGCCGGAAATGCTGGCGCCCACCGCCGCGCTGGTCGGCCGCGGGCTCGGCGAAAGCGTCGGCCTCATCACCGACGGGCGTTTTTCCGGCGGCACCTGGGGCATGGTGGTGGGCCATGTCGCGCCGGAAGCCTATGTCGGCGGCACCATCGCGCTGGTCGAGGAGGGCGACACCATCACCATCGACGCGCGCCGGCTCCTCCTCAGCCTGGAGGTGGACGAGGCCGAGATCGCCCGCCGCCGCGCCGCCTGGAAGCAGCCCGCGCCGCGCTATACACGCGGCGTGCTCGCCAAGTTCGCCGCCCTCGCCCGCCCGGCCTACGAGGGCGCGGTCACGGGCTAGGGACCGGCGTCCGCCTTTGCAGGGACGTGCGCCGCCCGACGTCAGGAATGCCTTGGACAGGTCCCGCTGAAACGATGGCCGGATATTGACCGTTTGTTCAACACGATCGGCTAAATTGCCTTGGTTTCACGTCGAACCCTCGGATATGGGCATGCACGGCGCAACACCATTGCTTATCGTCAATTTTTCGATAGGCCTGTTCTTCGCGGCCGCCTTCATCGAATTCGCCCGGCGCTCGGAGATCAGGCTGGGCTATTGGTGCGCCGGCGGGTTCCTCGCCGCCGCCGCGACGGAAGCGCTCGCCCCCTATTTTCCATGGGCGCGGCTGACCTCGTTCCTCTCCTTCACCTTCTTCCTGCTCGCCCTGACGCTCATCGCGGCCGGCTGAAGGCTACCCGCATATGCGATTTTCAATCGCCTATCGGTGAACGCTGTGTTCTTCCGGGCGGCCTTTTCAAGCGCGGGGCGATCGCCCATCTTGCAGGGGACATTTCCCGCAACGGGCGCATCGCGCCGAGGCAGAACGCTCCATGAAGAAAATCGGCTTCCTTTCCTTCGGTCACTGGACCCCCTCCCCGCAATCCGGCACCCGCTCGGCCGGCGACACGCTGCTCCAGTCGATCGATCTCGCCGTCGCGGCCGAGGAGCTCGGCGCGGACGGGGCCTATTTCCGGGTGCACCATTTCGCCCGCCAGCTCGCCTCGCCCTTCCCGCTGCTGGCCGCCATCGGCGCGAGGACCAGCCGGATCGAGATCGGCACGGCGGTCATCGACATGCGCTACGAGAACCCGCTCTACATGGCCGAGGACGCCGGCGCGGCCGACCTCATTTCCGGCGGGCGCCTGCAGCTCGGCATCAGCCGCGGCTCGCCCGAGCAGGTCATCGACGGCTGGCGCCATTTCGGCTACCAGCCGCAAGAGGGCATGAGCGACGCGGACATGGGCCGCCGGCACGCGGAGGTCTTCCTCGACGTGCTGAAGGGAGAGGGCTTCGCCCAGCCGAATCCGCGGCCGATGTTCCCCAACCCGCCGGGCCTGCTGCGGCTGGAGCCCCATTCGGAAGGGCTTGGCGAGCGCATCTGGTGGGGCGCCGGCTCCAACGCCACCGCCGCCTGGGCGGCGCGGCTCGGCATGAATCTGCAAAGCTCGACCCTCAAGGACGACGAGACGGGCGAGCCCTTCCACGTGCAGCAGGCGGCGCAGATTCGCGCCTATCGCGAGGCCTGGAAAGAGGCCGGCCATGCGCGGGCCCCGCGCGCCTCGGTCAGCCGCAGCATCTTCGCCCTCGTCAGCGACCGCGACCGCGCCTATTTCGGCCGCGGCGGCAAGGAGGAGGATTCGGTCGGCTTCATCGACGACAAGACCCGGGCGATCTTCGGCCGCTCCTATGCCGACGAGCCCGACCGGCTGGTCGAGCAGCTCGCCCGCGACGAGGCGATCGCCGAGGCCGATACGCTGCTGCTCACCGTGCCCAACCAGCTCGGCGTCGACTACAACGCCCATGTCATCGAGGCCATCCTGAAGCACGTCGCGCCGGCCCTCGGCTGGCGCTGACGCCGCCCCTATTCCCCGCCCGGAGTAGCGGATGGAGCCGCCAACCCGCATGCCGCGGGCGCGGGGCGTCGACCACGCGGCCGTGAGGCCGCGTAGATCGGCCGCAAGCCGGATGCATTCTATTTTCCCGACCGGCGGATCTTTGGAATTCCATTCCTGTCAAATCATGCCCTGCCGGGGCATCCGTAGGCCGGACGGGCCCGCTCCCTGTGACGGTGGGTCGCCCTCGTTTGCGCGGACGATGTCTTCGCATGGCGCGGCGGCGATGCTATCTCGTCCGAACGATCCGACTGAAGGCATGAGCAGAAAATGACGATTCCAACCGCGGCAACCACGGGCGTCTCGCAGGAGCGGGCGGCCGACGCGCCCATGGTGCTCTTTAGCGGCGTGACCAAACGCTTCGGCGAGGCCGCCGATGCCTTCGTCGCGCTCGACGGCGTCGACATGGCCGTCGGCCGCGGCGCCATCACGGGCATCATCGGCCGGTCGGGCGCGGGGAAATCCACGCTCATCCGGCTGGTCAACGGCCTCGAGAAGGCGACGTCCGGCCAGGTCGTGGTGGACGGGACCGATGTCGGCGGGCTGAACGACGCGGGTCTCAGGGGCCTTCGCCGCGAGGTCGGGATGATCTTCCAGCATTTCAACCTGCTCTCCTCGCGCACCGCCTTCGACAATATCGCGCTGCCGCTGGAGATCGCCGGGCTGGACCGCGCGGCGATCCGGGCGAAGGTCGGCCCGCTGCTCGATCTCGTCGGGCTCGGCGACAAGGCGGAGCGCTATCCCTCGGAGCTTTCCGGCGGGCAGAAGCAGCGCGTCGGCATCGCCCGGGCGCTGGCCACCTCGCCCAAGCTCCTGCTTTCCGACGAGGCGACCTCCGCGCTCGACCCGGAAACCACCCGGTCGATCCTGGCGCTCCTCAAGCAGATCAACGCCGATCTCGGTCTGACGGTGCTGCTGATCACCCACGAGATGGAGGTGGTCAAGACCATCGCCTCGCATGTCGCGGTCATCGACAGAGGACGCATCGTCGAGCAGGGCCCGACCTTCGATATCTTCACCGCCCCCCAGCACGAGACGACGAGGATCCTCCTCTCCTCCACGCTCGGCACGACGCTGCCGGAATGGCTGCGCTCGGGGATCAAGGCCGGGCCTTCGGCGGGCGACCGCATCCTCGTTCGGCTCACCTTCTTCGGCGCGACGGCCTTCCAGCCGCTGACGGCGCGGCTGGTCACGGAGATCGGCGGCAACGTCAACATCCTCGCCGGAGCCATCGAGGAGATCGCCGGCGAACCCTTCGGCACGCTCGTCGTCGCCTATCCGGCGACGCCCGACGTCCTCGAACGCGCCGGCCGCTTCTATGCGCAGACCGGCCTTGCCACGGAGGTGCTCGGCTATGTCGCCTGACATGCTTCTCGACATTCTCTGGAAATCGCTGCTGCAGACGCTGCATATGGTGGCCGTCTCCGGCCTGATCGGCTCGCTGATCGGCCTGCCGATCGGCGTCTTCCTCGCCACCAGCGCGCGGAACGAGCTGTTCCCCGCCCCCGCCCTCAACCAGGCGATCGGGCTTGTCGTCAATGCGGCGCGCTCGACGCCCTTCATCATCCTCGTCGTCGCCATCATCCCCTTCACGCGGCTCCTGACGGGCACCTCGATCGGCACCACGGCGGCCATCGTGCCGCTGACCATCGCCACCGTGCCCTTCTTCGCGCGGCTGGTGGAGGCGGCGATCCGCGATGTCGACAAGGGGCTGATCGAGGCGGCCCGCGCCATGGGGGCGACGCCGCTGCAGATCGTCTTCAAGGTGCTCCTCGCCGAGGCGCGGCCGGCCATCCTGCTCGCCTTCACCATGACCATCGTCAGCCTGATCGGCTATTCGGCGATGGTCGGCGCGGTCGGCGGCGGCGGCCTCGGCGACCTCGGCATCCGCTACGGCTACCAGCGCTTCATGCCGGACGTCATGCTGGCGGTGGTCGTGGTGCTCATCGTCCTCGTGCAGCTCGTCCAGAGCGCCGGCGACGCGCTCGCCCGGCGCTTCGACAAGCGCAACCGCAAGAGCTGAATTCCAACCCTCCCAAGCAGTCTCATCACAAGGAGATACAGATGATGAAGTTCCTCGCCACCGTGGCGCTCGCCGCCCTCGTCAGCGTCCCGGCGCTTGCCGAAGACATCAAGATCGGCGTCACGCCGGGCGAGCACGCGCAGATCATGGAGAAGGTCAAGGACGTCGCCGCCGCGAAGGGCCTCAATATCGAGATCCTCGAATTCTCCGACTATGTCGTGCCGAACCAGGCGCTGGCCGACGGCGACCTCAACGCCAATTCCTTCCAGCACCAGCCCTATCTCGACAACCAGATCGCCGATCGCGGCTTCGATCTCGTCAGCGTCGGCAAGACGATCACCACGCCGATGGGCGTCTATTCCAAGAAGGTGAAGGCGCTCGGCGAGCTTGCCGAAGGCGCGACCGTCGCCATCCCGAACGACCCGACCAATGGCGGCCGCGCGCTTCTCGTCCTCGCCAGCGAAGGCCTCATCAAGGTCAATCCGGAAGCCGGCCTGAAGGCGGGCCCCGCCGACGTCACGGAGAACCCGAAGAACCTCCAGTTCGCCGAGCTCGACGCGGCCCAGCTTCCGCGCTCGCTCGACGATGTCGACGCCGCCGTGATCAACACCAACTACGCGCTGGAGGCCGGCCTTCATCCGAAGTCCGACGCCATCGCCATCGAAGGCGCGGAATCGCCCTATGCCAACCTGATCGTCGTGCGCAGCGCCGACAAGGACGCGCCCTGGGTGAAGACGCTGGTCGAAGCCTATCACGACGACAGCATCAAGGCCTTCATCAACGAGGAGTTCAAGGGCGCGCTGATCCCCTCCTGGTGATCGGCCCTCTTCCGGACCGACGAAGCGCGGCGCCCCGGGGAAGCTCGGGGCGCGGCGCATCCCGCCTGCAGGCGCGCCTTCGATGCGCAACGGGCGGTCTTCACCGCCGCGTCGGCGGGGTGACCGGTCAGATCGCCTGCGGCGCGATGAACTGGTAATAGGCCCAGACGGCGGCGATCACCACGACGACGGCGAGCCAGATCAGCCCCTTCTTCGGACCCGGTGCGGCAGGCTTGTTCTCCTGCTTCGGCTTGCGGGGTTCGAATTTCAGAACATTGTCGTCGTTCAAGATGTCCTCCGGTCGGATGCTCGGTATTGCGGATCAGTCGCGCGGCCCGTCCGCGAGGGCGGCGAGGCCGGCCATGTCGCGGATGAGCAGCTTCTGCCGGCCGCCCTCCACCAGGCCCTGCGATTCCCAGGCGCTCAGGATGCGCGAGACCGTGTGCAGCGTCGTGCCCGTCATCTCCGCGATGTCCTGCCGCGAGATCGGGAAGTCGATGCGGATGCCCTCCCCCTCCTTGCGCCCGGCCTGCTTGGAAAGCCTGAGCACGGCATGGGCCACCCGGCGCTCCACCTCCTGCGTCGACATCTCGCGGATGCGGGTATGCGCCTCCTCCAGCCGCTGGCCGATCGTCTGCATGGCGGTGACGGCCAGATGCGGGTTCTGCTCGACGAAATGCGGCCAGAGATCCGTCGGCCAGCCGAGGATCACGCTCTCCGTCGCCGCCTTCGCCGTGCCGGGATAGTCCGAGCGCTGCAAAGCCCTGGCGAAACCGAAGAGGTCGCCGGGATGGACGACCCGCACGATGATCTGCTGGCCGTCCGCGGTCACCTGCGTCACCTTCAGCCGGCCGTGCAGCAGCAGGAAGAAGCTCGCGGCCTGCTGGCCCTGCTCGAAGACGGCGTCGCCCTGCGCCACCCGGCGCGCCGTCGCATGCGTCAGCAGCCTGTCGAGTTCATCGTCGCTCATCCGGTCGAACAGGGCGAGCGACCGGACGACGGTCCGGTCAATCTTCAAGGGCGCGCTCCTTCCGCGGGCAAGCCTTCGTCGGCGTCAAGGTCAACGCGCTTCTAGCACGCATCGGCCGAGCCCGGAAGCTCACACGGGGATTCCACGCTCCCGAAGCGCGGTGAGGAACGGGGCGTACCAGCGCGTGTCCTTGACGAGCCGGAAGCCGACATTGTCCGGCGGCACGCCGACGGAGCAGCCGCCGCCCTTGGGGTTGCGCACGAAGGAGCTCATCGCCGCGCGATGCTTGCCGCTCGCGACATAGATGCCGCAGGACGAGACGTCGTTCACCACCTGCCCGGCCTTGTCGAGATTGACGCGGCGGTTGCAGGTCGCCGTCCATTCCCAGACATTGCCGGCGAAATCGGCAAAGCCGTATTCGTTCTCGCCGAAGCGGCCGAGCGTCTGCGGAACGGGGTCGCGCGAGGCCGTGCGCTCCGTCTCGCGGCGATAGTCCGCCAGCCAGCGGTCCGCCGGGTTGGTGCTGTCGATGTCGACGCCGAGCGCGTCGTCGGGGAAGCGGTCACCCGCGGCGAAGGCGAGATCCCGGTCGCTCGGCAGCGTCCAGATCTCGCCGGTGCGCGCGCTGAGCCAGGCGGCATAGGCCGTCGCGTCGTCATAGCTGACGCCGGTCGCCGGCGTGTTGGCGGCATCGACCGGGGTGAAGCCCGGCTCGGCCGCCGCGCAGGCGCCGTCCGCCACGCAGCGCCCGTAGTCGGCGGCGGTGACCTGGTATTTCATGATGGTGAGCGGGCGGCGCATCGTGACGGTCTGCTGCGGCCCGTCGACGGCAAAGCCCGTGCGGTAGAACTCGCCGCTCTCGCGATAGGTGAAGCTGCGCGGGGCGATCTCCACCGTCTGCGGCTCGTCGAGAACGTGGCCGGCCGGCTGGCCGCCGATGATGTCCGTCTTGAGCGCCAGCGCGCCGGCGAGGGCCGCGAGCAGCAGGGCGGGAAGCGCAAGCGAGGTCCACGAATGATTGGCGGGTTTCGAAGTCACTGCAGCCATGACGGCCTCCTTGCGACGCGCCCGGACGATCGTTCGGCATCCGGGACGGGCGCCGATTGGGAACCGGACCGCCGGCGGCGGCCCGGGAGGATGCGCCCGCTGGAAGGAGGGCGCATCGGGGAGCTGGGGTCAGACGCCGCTCGGCGGCGTGACCGAGGTCATCAGGTCGTCGTTCCACTCGCCCGTGACCGTGAAGTGCGCGGCGGCGCCGAGCTCGAAGGCCTCGATCAGGTTGTGGTTGACATAGGCGTAGATGCCCGGCTGCTCGAAGGTGTAGAAGGCCGCGCCCGCCGTGCCGCCCGGGATGAACCAGGTCTCCTGGTCGACATCCGGCGGGTTGCGGAACTTGCCGTTCGCCCAGACATAGTCGCCGTGGCCGCCGATCAGGTGCGGGCGGGTGTCGCGGTTGGCCTGCGAGTGGACGATCAGCACCTTCTCGCCGACTTCGGCCTTCAGGGCGTTCTCGCCGGTGAGCGCGCCGACCGCGCCGTTGAAGACGATGTGGCTCGGGGTCAGCGTGCGCATGACCGCCAGCGTGTCGGCATACGAGTCGCCGGCGCTCTCGTACTTCTTGTGGTTCCCGTCGGCATCGCGCGGCACGTAGAAGTCCTGCTCGCCGACATAGTAGACGCGGTCATAGGTCAGCTCCTTGCCGTGGCCGTCGGTCAGGCCCTCGCGCGGCAGCACCATGATCGCGCCGTTCATGCCCGAGGTGACGTGCCACGGAACCATGCCGGGAGGTGCGCAATGGTAGACGAAGACGCCGGCCTTGGTGGCCTTGAAGCGCAGCACCGTCCGCTCGCCGGGGTTGACCACCGTCAGCGCGCCGCCGCCGAGGGCGCCGGTTGCCGAGTGGAAGTCGATATTGTGCTGCAGCTCGTTGGTCTCGGGGTTGATGAGCGTCAGCTCGACATAGTCGTTCTGGTGCACGACCATCAGCGGGCCGGGAACCGAGCCGTTGAAGGTCATGGCATGGACTTCCGTGCCCTTGTCGTCGAGGATCATCTTCTTTTCCTCGATCGTCATGGTGAATTCGTAGACCTTCGGTCCGCCCTCTGCCTTCTGGGTATGGGCGTGAACGAAGGGCGGCTTCACCAGCTCAACCTTCACGCGCTCCAGCTTGGCGATGTCGGCCGCCGCTGCGGCTGCATTCGTCCCGGCGGCGCTGCCTTCCGCACGCGCCACCGATGCCGCAATGATCGGCGTCAGGACGCCGGCAAAAGCGGCTCCGCCGAGGATTGTGCGGCGGGTCATCTGAAACTGCTCAGTCATTGCATTTCTCCTGTTCAAAAGGACGGAGCGGTGTATCGCCCGGTCCTCTCTGTTCTAGGAGCATTCGCGCCGGCCTCTTTGTGTTGGCTCAAATTACCCTTCCCGGTTGCTGCGGCATTTTGGCAGGCGCCGATTTGCTCTTTGCCATCTCGCAAAGAACCCACCCCTCCCCTGGCCTACAAGAAGCTGACAATTGCAAAGGAGCAGACGATCATGACTGCAAGCCAACCCGCCGCGCGCGTCAGCCGCGCCGTCCCGCGCGGCCTAGCCGGCACGGGGCCGGTGCTGTTTTCCTACGGCTTCCGGCCGTTCTTCCTCGGCGGCGGCGTATGGGCCGTCGTGGCGATGACCCTGTGGATCGCGGCGATCAGCGGGCGGATCGAGCTGGCCGGCGATTACGGGGCGCCCAACTGGCATTCGCATGAGATGCTCTTCGGCTTCGCCCCCGCCGTGCTGGCCGGCTTCCTGCTGACGGCGGTGCCGAACTGGACGGGGCGCCTGCCCGTCTCGGGCTGGCCGCTCGGCGGCCTCTTCGCCCTGTGGTGCGCCGGGCGCATCGCGCTCCTTGCCGTCGACCGGATCGGCGCGGTGCCCGCGGCCTTGATCGACGGGCTCTTCCTTCCGGCGCTGCTCCTCATCTGCGCGCGCGAGGTGATCGCCGGCCGCAAGTGGAAGGAGCTGAAGGTGCTGGGCGGGCTGCTGGCGCTGTCGCTCGCCAACGGCGTCTTCCACGCCGCGGCGATCGACGGCGGCCACGACCATATGGCGACGCGCCTCGCCGTCGCCGCCTATGTCGTGCTGGTGACGATCATCGGCGGCCGGATCGTGCCGAGCTTCACGCGCAACTGGCTGAACAAGGCCGGGCGGACGGAATTCCCCGTGCCGTACAACCGCTACGACACCGTCGCCATCATCGCCGGCGTCGGCGCCCTCGCCGCCTGGACGGCGGCTCCCGAGCATCCCATCACGGCCGCGCTCGGCTTTGCGGCCGCCGTCCTGCACGCCGTCCGCCTCTATCGCTGGCGCGGATGGACGGTGATGCCGGAGAAGCTGCTCGTCGTGCTGCATATCGCCTATGCCTTCGTCCCGCTCGGCCTTGCCGCCATCGGCCTTGCCGCGCTCGGCCTGCTGGAGGAGCGCTCGGTGCTGCATCTCCTCTCGGTGGGCGTGGTCGCCTGCATGATGCTGGCGGTGATGACGCGGGCGAGCCTCGGCCATACCGGCCGCGCGCTGACCGCCTCGCGCCTGACGGTCGCCGCCTATGCGGCCTTGATCCTCTGCGCGCTGGTGCGCCCGTTCGGCGAGATCCTTCCCGACGCGAGCGCCGAGATCTACGCCGCCGCCGGCCTGCTGTGGATCCTCGCCTTCGGCCTGTTCTGCCTGGAATACGCGCCGATCCTCGCCCGCAAGCGCCGCGCGCCGCTCTGACGGGGCGGCTGCTCGACCGGCTGCCCACCAGCCGGTCCGCGACCGCCTCGCTCCTGCCGTCTTCGGCGAGAGCCGGACTCGGTTTGCCGGAGTCGCGGAGCGACCTTTGTTAACCAACGGGTGTAATACTTGACCCCGCTTCGGCATGGCCGTGCTATCGAGGCGCAGGTGAATCGCGGCAGGCGAGCCGGGGCCTGGACCGGCCGACGATGAATTTTTGCTAAGGCGAGTCATGAGTACAATACGTCCGCTGGAGCGGAGCGACCTTGCCAAGGTCGCGAATTTGTTGGTGCGTACCTTTCAGGGGCGTCAGGGCGATGCTTCGCCGGAAATGGCCGATTATCTCGGGCAGCTTCTGCTCGACCAGCCCGACAGGGATCCCGATATCCATTCGCTCGTCCATGAGCAGGAGAAGGGCCGTATCACCGGCTTCATAGGGATCGTCACCCAGCGCATGTCGCTGGGCGGCAGGACCCTGCGCGTCGCTCTCGGCAATTCCCTCGCCGTCGAACGCGACGCGGTCGACCCCATGGCCGGCGCGCGGCTGTGCCGCGGCTTCTTCCAGGGGCCGCAGGACATAACGATCAGCGACCGCGCGAATGCGACGTCGGTCAGCCTCTGGCGGGGCATGGGCGGCGATGTGCTGCCGCTTTACAGCCTCGACTGGCTGCGCGTGCTGCGCCCCATGGAGGCGGCCACGTTCAAGCTGCGCCGACGCCTGCGCCTGACCGGCCCCACCCTGCCGCTGGTCCGCGGGATGGATCGCCTTGCCGCCGGTCTGGCGCGCCGGCGCGGCCATGACATTCCCGAGACGCCGCAGCCGCCACGGCGGCCGAGGGGCCTGACGCGCCGGGATGCCGACGCCGAGACCCTTGCTCCGGCCATTCGCGCCCTTGTCGCCGAGGAGGTGCTGCATCCGGTCTGGTCCGATGCGGGTCTTGCGGCGGTCCTGGCGCAGGCCGGGCAGAAGCGCGAGTTCGGCCAGACGGTCATGCAGGTGGTCGAGGACGCCTCCGGCCGGTCGGTCGGCGCCTATATCTACTACCTTGCCCCGCACGGCCCCGCCCAGGTTCTCCATGTGCTTTCGACACGGGCGATGATCGGCCCGGTGCTTGATCTGCTGCTGCTCGACGCCTATGAGCGTGGCGCGGCCGCCATCGGCGGCCGGGCGCAGCCCCGGCTGATCGAGGCCCTGATGGATCGGCAGGCGCGTTTTTCGAGCGCCCATCGCTGCGTCTTCCGGGCGAGCGATGCCGACGTGCTGTCGGCGGTCCGGGGCGGCGAGGCCGTCATCGGCGGACTGGTCGGCGAGTTCTGGACGCGCCTTAACGGGGATGGCCTCAGATGAACGCTTCACAGACTGTTCTTCTCGAGGCAAACGTGGCCGTGCCGCGGGAGGTTACCATGGCTGACACCTGGCGGATCGAGGTTTTCTCAGATCTTTCCGCCGTTTCGCCCGACTGGCCGCGCGGCGGCGACGGGCCGGCCCGGTGCCACGCCTTCCAGACGCTGCCTTTCCTGGAAACCTGGCAGGCCAGCTATGGCCAATCGCCGGATATCGACCTTTGCCTCGTCGAGGTGCGCGACGGTGGCGGCAGGCCCGTGGTGATGGTACCGCTCATCATTCACCGCACGAAGGGTGTCCGGGTTCTGGCTTTCGCCGACCTGACCGCCGCCGATTACAACACGCCCATCCTCTTCCCGACCCAGGAGGCTTGGACGGAGGCGCGTGCGCGCTCTCTCTGGGAAGAGATCACCGCCCGGCTACCGGCCTTCGACCTGGCGATTCTCGACAAGATGCCGGAGAAAGTCGGCGACCTGATCAATCCGCTGCACTTGCTGGCCGGTGCGGTCAATCCCGAGTTCTGCCACCTTACAAGGCTCGATCGCCCGTGGTCCGAGGTCGAGAAGGCGGTCAGGGATGCCAAGAACCTGCGCCGGCGCGTGCGAAACCTGCAGCGCCTCGGCTCCTGTGAACTTGTTGTCGCCGAGACGCCGGAGCAGCGGGCGGAAATGCTGGAGAGCCTGCTGATCCAGAAACAGCGGCGCTTCGAGGAGACCTACGTCCCCGGTTTTGACGAGCATCCGGAAAAGCGGGCCTTCTTCACCCTGGGCACGGAGATCATGGCCAGGGCCGGAGCCCTGCATCTGGCGGCGCTGACCCTGGATGGCCAGATTCTGGCCACCTATTGGGGGCTCGTGCACGGCCGGCACTATTACGGCCTGTTCATGGGCAACGAGTCTGGTGAATGGCTGAAATATTCGCCCGGCCGCGTGCTGCATTATCAATTGCTGCAACATCTTTCCGAGACCGGCTTCGTCTGTCTCGACCTCGGCATCGGCAACGAGGCCTGGAAGCAGTCGGTCTGCGACGTGACCGTTCCGCTGTCGCTGATGATCGAGGCCCGCACGCCCCGGGGCAAGCTGTCCCTGGCCTTGCGCAATCTGCATGCGCGCCTCGTGGCGACGGCGCTGTGGCAGAAGGTCCGGCCATTCAAGTGGATATTGCTGCGCGGCTGGCGCGATCGGAAGGCCGGCGAGGCCGACAGCGCAGACTGATCGGGCCGCCCGCTTGGGGCGAACCGGTCGCGGCAGGCCGGAATGAAACCCCTCCAAAGACGTTTCGCGGCCGCCCTTCCCCCGGATTATCTTTCCGAAAACGCCGGAAGGCATGTCGATGGCGGTCGTATTCGATAAAATCCGAACGATTTCGTTATGACCGTATAAACCAAGGGTCCATTTTGTAATAAGCCGTTAACCTGTTCACCACAGCCGTATGGTAGTGCTGACGCCACGTTTTCAATTGCTGGCGTGGGAATATGTGCGGTTTCGGAGGATATTTCGGTTCTGTGGCGGAAGGCGGGCAGTTGCTCCATTCCATGACACAGGCGCTCCTGCATAGGGGGCCGGACGAGCAGGGCGTCTTCGTCGCGCCCGGCGTCGGGCTGGCGCATACGCGGCTTTCCATCGTCGGCCTCGGTGACGGCCAGCAGCCGATGCGGGACGAGAGCGGAACGCGGACCATCGTCTTCAACGGCGAGATCTTCAACTATGTCGAGCTGCGCGAGGAACTGCGCGCCAAGGGCCGGCATTTCCGCACGGCGAGCGACACCGAGGTCATCCTGCATCTCTACGACGAGATGGGCGCCGACTGCGTGACGCGGCTCAACGGCGACTTCGCCTTCGCGATCCACGACGCCCGGCAGAAGCGGCTCTTCCTGGCGCGCGACCGGATGGGCGTGCGCCCGCTGTTCCATACGAGCAAGGCCGGCACGTTCTATTTCGCCTCCGAGGTGAAGGCGCTGCTGCGGGCGCCCGGCATCGGCGCGCAAATCGATCCCGTCGCGCTCGACCAGATTTTCACCCTCTGGGCGCCCATCGCCCCGCGCACGCCGTTCCGCGACATCTTCGAACTGCCCCCGGCCAGCCTGATGATCGTCGACGAGGACGGCGTCTCGACCCGGACCTACTGGCAGATGGAATTCCCCGATGCCGGCGAGGTTTCGCGTCACCGGTCCGTCGACGCGGCGGCCGAGGAACTGCGCGCGCTCCTGGCGGACGCCACGCGCATCCGCATGCGCGCCGACGTGCCGGTCGGCTCCTATCTTTCCGGCGGGCTGGATTCGTCCATCGTCTCGGCGCTCGCCGCCGGCATGACGCCGCAGACGCTGCGCACCTTCTCCGTGACCTTCGACAGCGCCGAGCACGACGAAAGCGCCTTCCAGGCGGAAATGGCGCGCGCCCTCGGCACGCGGCACGCCACCGTCCATTGCGCCGAGGGCGATATAGCCGCCGTCTTCCCCGACGTCATCCGCTTCACCGAGCGGCCGGTGCTGCGCACCGCGCCGGCGCCGCTCTAC
>JBDHSZ010000062.1:0-18587 GCA_039812945.1 Shinella sp. | reverse complement strand
CGTCGGTGATCTTCGCGCCGGGGAAGCGCTGCAGGATGGCGGCGACGTCCGGGTCCTGGCGCGCATCGGCGACGCGCGCCTCCTGCGCGGCGGCCTCGGCTTCCGACAGGGTCGGCCCGCCCGCCTCGCGCGACAGGATCACCAGCCAGCGCATGCCGGTCCATTCCTGCAACCGGTTCTGGAGATCGGCGACCAGCGATTTCGGCGCGTCGTCGGCAAGGCTGATCTCCAGCTTGCCGGCCTCGACGCGCACCGGCCGCACGAAGGCGCGCACGAGGGCGCGCAGGCGGATATCGCGGTTCCTGGTGCAGAGGTCGGCGATGTCGGAGAGCGACTTGACCGGCACTTTCGGCGCGGCCGAAGGCTGCTCGGCGGGAGCGGCCTCGACCTTGCCGACGGGCTGGGCAGCGGGCTCTACCTGCGGCACGGCGCGCAGCATGGTCGCGCCGCCGCCGGCCTGGGCGCGCACCGGCGCATCGGGCTGGCGCGCGACGGCGTTGACGGAGCCCTGCGCGGAAGGCTGCCCGCCATGGCCGCCCGGCTGCGCCGCGCGGCCGCCATTGCCGCCGCCCTCGCCGCCGGAAAGCTCGGCAAGGCGGCGCGCGGCGTCTTCCGGCGAGGGAAGGTTGGCGGCATGGGCGAGGCGGATGAGGACCATCTCGGCCGCGCCGGCGGGGCGGCTGGAGGCCTCGGTTTCCGGGATGCCCTTCAGCAGCATCTGCCACATGCGCGAGAGCGCGGTGACGGCGATGGAATTGGCGAACTCGACGCCGCGCACGCGCTCGACCTCGCTCAGCGACTGGTCGCCGGCGGCGTCCGGCACGTATTTCATGCGGGTGACGAGATGGGTGAAATCGGCAAGGTCGGTCAGGACGACGGACGGGCTCGCGCCGGCCTCGTATTGCGCGGCGAATTCGGCGAGCGCGGCGGCCGCGTCGCCCTTCACGACATGCTCGAAGAGATCGACGATGCGCGCCCGGTCGGCAAGGCCGAGCATGGAGCGCACGGCCTCCACCTCGACGCGGCCCGCGCCATGGGCGATCGCCTGGTCGAGCAGCGACAGGCCGTCGCGCGCCGAGCCCTCGGCGGCGCGGGCGACCATGGCGAGCGCATCCGGCTCGAACGCGACGCCTTCCTTGCCGAGGATGGTGGTGAAGAGGCCGACGAGATCGGAGGCGCCGATGCGGCGGAGATCGAAGCGCTGGCAGCGCGACAGGACGGTGATCGGGACCTTGCGGATCTCCGTCGTCGCGAAGATGAACTTCACATGCTCCGGCGGCTCCTCGAGCGTCTTCAGCAGGCCGTTGAAGGCCTGCGTGGAGAGCATGTGCACCTCGTCGATGATATAGACCTTGTAGCGCGCAGAGACCGGGCGGTAGCGCACCTGCTCGATGATCTCGCGGATATCGTCGATGCCGGTATGGGAGGCGGCGTCCATCTCGATGACGTCGACATGGCGGCCCTCCATGATCGCCTGGCAGTGCTCGCCGGGCACGCGGAGGTCGATGGTCGGCTTGTCGATCTCGGATGTCTTGTAGTTCAGCGCGCGGGCGAGGATGCGGGCGGTGGTCGTCTTGCCGACGCCGCGCACGCCGGTCAGCATGTAGGCCTGGGCGATGCGGCCGGTCTCGAAGGCGTTGGTCAGCGTGCGGACCATCGGCTCCTGGCCGACCATCAGGTCGGAGAAATCCTTCGGGCGGTATTTTCGCGCCAGCACGCGGTAGGCGGCGGGCTTCTCGCTGGACGGTTCCTGGGTTTCGTCGCTCATCGACCCTGCCGTTAATCGAACGTCTGTCCCGACAGGACGGAAAGGTGGGAGGCTGGCACGATGACCCGTGCCGGGCTCGTTAGGGCTGCTTCCTTCCGGACCTGACCCGGTTGGCGAGTGGCTCGTCCACCACCAACCTCCCGTCCCCCATATCGGCAATATTCCACCCGAATGCAAGCCGAGCCGATAAAAAACTGTTGGAGCAAAATCCGCTGCATGGCATGAATCGGGCAAAAGCATTTCAGGAGAGGCCCTTGAGCGATTTTCGACCCGACGAACGGCTGGTCCGCGACAGCGATCTCCTCACGAAGATCGGCCTGTGCGAGCTGCGCCTCATGAAGGACGGGCGCTGGCCGTGGCTGGTGCTCGTGCCGCAACGCCCCGATGTCAGCGAGGTCTTCGACCTGACCCCGCTCGACCAGACCATGCTGACCTTCGAGACGACGCTGGTGGCCGAGGCGCTGAAGACGGTGACCGGCGCGACTAAGATCAATACCGGCGCGCTCGGCAACGTGGTGCGCCAGCTTCACGTCCATGTCGTCGCGCGCAGCGAGGGCGATCCGAACTGGCCCGGCCCGGTCTGGGGCCACGGCGCCGCCGAGCCGCGCTCGGCCGAGGAAACCAAGGCCTTTTCCGCTAAGCTGCTGGACGCGCTGACCCCATGAAGCCATCGCTTTTCGATCTCTACCGCCCGCATCCGGAACCCAGCACCATGGTGGCCTTTGCGGAGAACAGCCTCGAGCGCCAGTCGGAGCATCGCGCGCCCGACTGCCTGGAGCGGGCCTTCGAGGCGGAGAACGTGCATGCCTTCGCGCTGGCCGGCGGCAAGCTCGTCGTCAAGCACGACGAGAAGATCATCGACCCGCTCTTCGCCCCCTACGAGCTGGCCGAGCTCGGCCCGCTCGCGGAGGAATCCATCCTGCTCGGCTATCTGAGGAACGGCGAGCCGCGGCTCGCCATTCCCGTCAGCGCCGACCCGGACAGCCTGCAGGAGCCGCTGAAGGCGGCCGACGGGCGCACGCTCTATCGCCAGCAGATGCTGGACGACGACCTGCTCGGCCAGTTCGCCCAGGCCTCCAGCCTGATGACCTGGAACGGCAACAACCGCTTCTGCGGCAAGTGCGGCGCGCCGACGCGCCCGGAGATCGGCGGCTACCGCCGCGTCTGCGAGGCCTGCGGCCACACGATCTTCCCGCGCACCGATCCGGTGGCGATCATGCTGATCGTCGATATCGAGCGCGACCTTTGCCTGCTCGGCCGCTCGCCGCATTTCCAGCCGGGCGTCTATTCCTGCCTCGCCGGCTTCCTGGAGCCGGGCGAGACGATCGAGCACACCGTCCGGCGCGAGACGCTGGAGGAATCCGGCATCCGGGTCGGGCGCGTGCGCTATCACGCCTCGCAGCCCTGGCCGATGCCGCATTCGCTGATGATCGGCTGCTACGGCGAGGCGATCTCCTTCGATATCCGCCGCGACGAGCAGGAGCTGGAGGATTGCCGCTGGTTCACCCGGAAGGAGACGGCGGCGATGATCGAGCACAGCGCCACGTCCGGCGCCTCGCCCGGCATGTCCATCCCGCCGAAGGGCGCCATCGCGCACCGGCTGATGCGCGACTGGCTGGACTGGACCGGCTGATCAGCGCAGCCCGAAATGCGGCCGGTCACCCGGATGCCGGCGCAGCCTCAGACGCGGCGCCATGAAGCGGCCGATCACCGGGCTGACGAGGAAGGTCACGACGATCCAGGCGGGCAGCAGGTATTTCGCATGCTCGTTGAGGGCGGGAACGCTCAGGATGGCGACGGTCCCGACGCCGAAGACGACGGCGTTCACCATCATAGAGACGAAGAGGGTAATGTAGTTGATCGTGCGCATGGGCATCTCCTTTCCTTCGGGAAATGCCCAGGCGGGCGGCGCTGTTCCGCCGCGAGCGGAAAACGGCGGGTTCAGAAGGCGCTGCGCATCGGATGCGCCCGATAGGTGCCGAGGATGCGGACCTTCTCCGAGAAGAAGCGCAGCTCCTCCAGCGCGCGGCGCACCGGCAGGTCGTCCGGGTGGCCCTCGATGTCGGCATAGAACTGCGTGGCGTAGAACTTGCCGCCGATCTGGTAGCTTTCCAGCTTGGTCATGTTGATGCCGTTGGTGGCAAAGCCCCCCATCGCCTTGTAGAGCGCGGCCGGGATGTTGCGCACGTTGAAGACGAAGGTGGTGACGATGATCTCGTCGCCGTCGCGCTCGATGGGGGCCGGATCGCGCGACAGCACCACGAAGCGGGTGACGTTGCTCTCCGTGTCCTCGACATTCTCCGCGATGATCGACAGGCCGTAGAGATCGG
Organism: Shinella sp.; assembly: GCA_039812945.1. Taxonomy (GTDB): domain Bacteria; phylum Pseudomonadota; class Alphaproteobacteria; order Rhizobiales; family Rhizobiaceae; genus Shinella. The sequence continues at coordinate 14,489 of JBDHSZ010000062.1, read as the reverse complement.
CCGCAAGGCGCGGGGCGAGCGCCGCCATGGAGCGGTCGCCGGTCTCCGAGACGAGCTTGGCCGCCCCCGCCGTGTCGCCGGCGATCACCGGCTTCCAGCCGTTGAGCCGGACGATCTTGCGGCACTGGCCGAGCGCGTGGATATGGCTGTGGACCGTGCGCACCTCGTCCTTCGTCACGCCCGGCAGCACCATGAGCTGGAAGCGGATCGGCATGAAATACTCGCCGACGATGTGCAGGCGCGATTCCGGCAGCAGGTGATGGATATCGGCGACGCGGCCGGCGATGGTGTTCTCGATCGGGATCATGCCGAGATCGGCGTCGCCGTTCTCGACGGCGAGGAAGGCGTCCTCGAAGGTCTGGCAGGGCAGCGGCTCCATGGTCGGGAACATGTCGCGGCTCGCCATGTCGGAATTCGCGCCGAACTCGCCCTGGAAGGCGATCTTGTTGGTCTTCATGATCATGGCAATGTCCGTGTCAGATGGGATGGGCCGCAAGCAACGCGCGGGCCTTTTCGAGGTCGGCGGGAGTATCGACACCGAGCGGAACCGTGTCAACGATCTCGGCATCGATGCGCATGCCGGCCTCCAGCGCCCGGAGCTGCTCCAGCGATTCCCGCCTTTCCAGCGTCGAGGGCTTCAGCGTGACGAAGGTCTCCAGCGCCTTGCGGCGATAGGCATAGAGGCCGATATGGTGATAGAGCGGCCCCGCGCCGTAGGGCGCGGTCGCGCGGGTGAAGTAGAGCGCGCGCAGGCGGCTGTCGCCGAGCGGCGAGCCGACGACCTTCACCACGTTGGGATTGGTCTTCTCGTGCTCGTCGCGGATCTCCGTCGTCAGGGTGGCGATGTCGGTCTCCGGGTCCTCCAGCGGGCGCAGGGCGGCGCGGATCGTACCGGGATCGATGGTCGGCAGGTCGCCCTGCACGTTGATGACGATCTCGGCCCGGCCCTGCGGATCGCTCTTGACCAGCGCCTCGTGGATGCGGTCGGAGCCCGACTGGTGGTCGACCCGCGTCATCACCGCCTCGAAACCGGCCGCCACGACGGCGTCGAAAATGTCCTGGTGATCGACCGCCACGACGATCCGCCCGGCCTCGGCCGCCGCCGCCCGGCGCGCAACCTGCACGATCATCGGCAGGCCGGCAATGTCGGCGAGCGGCTTGCCGGGAAGCCGCGTGGAGGCCATGCGCGCCGGAATGAGCACAAGCGTCTTGTCAAAATTGGCGGGATTCATCTCAGGCCCTTCAAAACCCCCGGAAAAAGTGTCAAAAGGTCTCAGTGCGGGGGCTACAATCACTGTTGCAACGAAGCAGCAAAAGACATAGGTTCCGCGCGATTTCAAGACTGGCCGGTGTCATGTCCGCCGGTTGCTAGGGGAGCGTTTGGATGAATTCTTATGTGAACATGGGCGTGGGTGCCCTTTTGGGCACCGTCTTCGTGCTGATGTCCGTGTCGATCGCTTCTGAAGGCATTTTCCATTCGGGCGATCCCGAGAAGGAAGGTTTCGCGATCGTGGCCGAGGAAGCAGGCGGCGAGGCGGCAGGCGGCGGCGAAGAAGCCAAGAGCACGCCGATCGCGACCCTGCTCGCCAGCGCCGATCCGGCGGCAGGCGAGACCGTCTTCAAGAAATGTGCGAGCTGTCACACCTCGGAGAAGGGCGGACCGAACAAGGTCGGCCCCAACCTCTGGGACGTCGTGAACCGCCCGGTCGCCTCGCATGAGGGCTTCAGCTACTCCGCCGGCATGACCACCTTCTCCGAAGGCCACAAGGTCGTCTGGGACTACGACCACCTCAGCTTCTTCCTCGAAGCGCCGAAGAAGCACGTTCCCGGCACCGCCATGGGCTTTGCCGGCCTCAAGAAGGATGACGAGCGCGCCAACCTGATCGCCTATCTGCGCACGCTCTCCGACAGCCCGGCCGCCCTGCCGTCCGCTTCGAACGAAGGCGCCGATGCCGGCGCGGCCGCAACCACCGAGGGCGGCGCTGCCGCCACGGAAGAAGCGGCTCCCGCCGAAGGCGCGACGTCGACCGAAGGCGGCGCTGGCGCGACGGCTCCCGCCGAGGGCGGCGCTGCGGCGACCACCACCGAGGAAGCCGCGCCGGCCACCGGCGAAGCAGCTCCCGCCGAAGGCGGCGCGACGACGGAACAGCCGGCCGCTCAGTAAGAAGAGCGCCCTGCCAAGAATGCGGAAACCCGGCCTCAGCGCCGGGTTTTTCGTTTCAGCCCAGCAGCCAGGCCCAGAAGGAAACCGTGAAGACGCCGAGCGCCGTCGTCATGGTGATGGTGGAGGAGGCGAGCGCGTGGCCGACGCCGAAATGGTTGGCGAGGAGCCAGGCGTTGACGCCCGTCGGCACGGAGGAGGTCAGCACCATCGCCGCCGTCCATTCCGGGCTGAGGCCGAGCAGCCGGCAGGCGACATAGACCGAGCCCGGCAGCAGCACCAGCTTGAGGCTGGTCATCGCCAGCGCGATGCCGGCATTGCCGCCGATCCGGTACCTGTTGAGCGCCATGCCGATGGAGACCAGCGCGGCGGGGGCGGCGGTTGCCGCCAGTTGGTCGACCACCGCCTTCACCGGCCCGCCGAGCGGCACGCCGCCGATATGGAACAGCGCGCCGGCGACGAGGCCGATCACCAGCGGATTGCGCGCCAGGCTCCTGGCGATGCCGAGGAGGAGCGCGGCGAGGCGCTGCGGCTCGCGCGTGCCCTCCTTGCGCTCCGCCCGCTCCATGAGGACCGTTCCGGCGATCATCATCACCGGCAGGTGCACGGACAGGAGCACCGAGATCGCCACCAGCCCCTCGTCGCCGACGATGCGCGAGACGAGCGGCAGGCCGATGAAGACGGTGTTGGCGAAGGCGGAGGAGACGCCGGCGAGGACGCCGATCCGCCGGTCGCGGGCAAAGCCGAGCGTCGCCACCAGATGCCCCGCCGTCCAGGTCACGGCGACGCCCGCGAAATAGGCGACCCAGATGCGCCAGGGCGCCTCGCCGGCGAAATCGGCCTCGGCGATGGTGCGGAAGAGCAGCACCGGCACGGCGACGCGGAAGACGAAGTCGCCGAGCCCCTCCCCCAGCTCCTCCCGCAGATAACGGGTGCGCACGAGCAGCCAGCCGATCAGGATCAGCGCGAAGACGGGCAGGACATTGAGGGCGACGTCAGACATGAGACCGTCCGGGAACGAGGAGGGGCGGTGCCATGGGTAGGGCAATCGGAAGGAAGGGTCCAGCCGTCACGGCGGGAAGAAGATATGAAAAAAGCGAGGGTTATCCCCCCGCTTCCTCATCCCGGCCCGGCCGGGGACGTGTTTCGCACGCGTGCCAGTACATCCGTGGTCACTGCGTTTGCCAAACACGGCTTGCGCGTCTGACGAGGTTTCTACCGGCCGCCTGTTACAGCGGCATGACAGAGACGCCCGTCGGTGATTTGAAGTCTGCGCGCATATGGTTAACAAAAGGTTAACGCGGCCCTTCCGCGAAATTTTTCGCATTTCCAGCGATTGAACCGGCGCAGCCAAACGTCTTCCCCCTGGTTTCATGCGCCAGTCCCTGCCGCCATCCCGCCATGCTGCGTCTTTCGATTGACAAGCCGGGACGAGGCCGGGACAGTGGCGCGGCAACGGGACGGGCAGCGGTAGGAGGACTTCATGTCTATGCGCGCAATCTTCGGTTTTTCGGCACTTCTTCTTTCCGCCGTCGCTTCCCCACCCCCGCTCGCCCATGCCGAAGAGACGCGCACCGTCGTCACCACGGAGAACAGCGACTATTTCGGCTTCGACCTGCGCACCGTGCAGGACGTGACGCTCGACCAGTGCAAGACGGACTGCATCGACGACATGTCCTGCCGCGCCTTCACCTATAATCCCAAGGTGAAATGGTGCTTCCTGAAGAGCGACTTCAACCAGCTCAACCATTTCCAGGGCGCCGTCGCCGGCAAGATCGTCAAGGCCGACAATGCCGCCGATATCGGCGCGCCGCCGGCGCTGTCCTTCGTCAGCGAGTATATGATGAGCGACGCCCGGGCCTTGCGCAGCAACCTCTCGCTGCCCGCCGGCCAGGAGGACCAGGGCTCGGAGAGCCTCGCCTCGCTCGGCCGCATCGAGACGGCGTCCGGCCGCTTCGACGAGGCGCTGGCCGCCTACAAGGGCGCGCTGTCGATCGCGCCGGACGACTATTATCTCTGGCTGGAGACGGCCGAGGCCATGGGCCGCGCCGTCAACAACAGCTATCTCGCCGGCCAGGGGGCGCTGGCCGCGATCAACGCCTACCAGCTTTCGCGCACGACGGAGACCCGCGCCCGGGCGCTCGCCGTGATGGCCGACACGCTCGACAAGTCGGCGAGCTACCGCGCCGGCATCGAAGCCTACAAGGCGAGCCTCGACCTCAAGGACGACGTCGCGGTGCGCTCGGCCTATCTCGGCCTGCGCGCCCGGCAGGGTTTTCGCATGGTGAGCCACACCATCGATTCCGACAGCGCCAGCCCGCGCGCCTGCGTCGAATTCTCCGAGCCGCTCGTCAAGTCCGGCGCGGACTACGCCTCCTTCGTCACGCTGGACGGCGCGGCGCCCAAGGCCGTGGAGGCGAAGGACCGGCAGATCTGCATCGAGGGCCTCGCCCACGGCCAGCGCTACAAGATCGCCTTCCGCCCCGGCCTGCCGTCCGCCGTGGACGAGCCGCTGGCCTCGGCCGTCGATCTCGACATCTACGTGCAGGACCGCGCCGCCATGGTGCGCTTCACCGGCGACGGCTTCGTGCTGCCGGGCAGCGTTCGCCGCGGCATCCCCATCGTCTCGGTCAACACCGACAGCGCCGACCTGAAGCTCTACCGCGTCGGCGACCGCGCCATTGCCGGCCTGCTCGCCGAGAGCCGCTTCCTCACCCAGCTCGACGGCTATTCCGCAGACAATATCGAGAGCCAGAGCGGCGAGCTGGTCTGGCAGGGCAAGATCGACATCTCGCCGGAGCTGAACAAGGACGTCGTCACCAGCTTCCCGGTCGACGAGGCCATGCCGGAGCGCAAGCCCGGCGTCTACGTGCTGACCGCCGCGGCCTCGAACGGCCGCAGCAACGAGTGGGACGCCAAGGCGACGCAATGGTTCGTCGTCTCGGATGTGGGGCTCACCACCTATGCCGGCACGGACGGGCTCAACGTCTTCGCCCGCTCGCTCGACAGCGCCGGGCCGCTGGAAGGCGTCGAGCTGCAGCTCATCGCGAAGAACAACGAAGTGCTCGGCACGGCGACCACGGACGCCGAGGGCCGCGCCACCTTCACCGCCGGCCTGATGCGCGGCACCGCCGCCAACACGCCCGCGGTCATCCTCGCGCAGAAGGGCGAGGACGACTTCGTCTTCCTCGACATGACGCGCGCCGGCTTCGACCTGTCCGATCGCGGCGTCACCGGCCGTCCCGCGCCGGGGGCCATCGACGTTCTGGCCTGGACCGAGCGCGGCATCTACCGCGCCGGCGAGACGGTGCACGCCTCGGCGCTCGCCCGCGACATCGAATCGAACGCCGTCGAGGAGCTGCCGCTCACCTTCATCTTCAACCGCCCGGACGGCGTGGAAGACCGCCGCATGGTGGCCGAAGCCAGCCTCGGCGGCTACGCCATCGACCTGCCGCTGATGGAAAACAGCATGCGCGGCACCTGGACCATGCAGGTCTTCACCGACCCCAAGGCCACGGCGATCGCCGAAAAGACCTTCCTCGTCGACGATTTCGTGCCGGACCGCATCGAATTCGACATGACGAGCGAGGCCAAGGCCATCGAGGCCGGCGTTCCCGCCCCCGTCTCCGTCGAGGGCCGCTATCTCTACGGCGCGCCGGGCGCGGGGCTGGAGATCGAGGGCGACGTGGCGCTGAAGCCGACGCGGCAGGACGCCGCCTATCCGGGCTATGTCTTCGGCCTTGCCGACGAGGAGGCCCTGGAGGAGAACCGCATTTCGCTCGACGACCTCGACGTGCTGGACGACGAGGGCCGCGCGACCTTCGACGTGACCGTCACCGACCTTCCCTCCACCACCCAGCGGCTCGAGGCGCTCGTGACGCTGCGCATGACGGAGGCGGGCGGGCGCGCCGTCGAGCGCAGCCTCACCCTGCCGGTCAAGGCGGCCGGCGCGATGATCGGCGTGAAGCCGGAATTTTCCGGCGACCTTTCGGAGAACAGCATCGCCAATTTCCACGTCGTCGCCGTCGATCCCGACGGCAAGCGCGAGGCGATGCGGGGCATGCCCTGGAAGCTCCTCGCCGTCGAGCGCGATTACCAATGGTATCGCGAGGGCAGCTCCTGGCGCTACGAGCCCGTGATGACGACGAAGCAGGTCGCCAACGGCACGCTCGACGTGACCGCAGACGGCGGCCGCATCTCCACGCCCGTCACCTGGGGCCGCTACCGCCTCGAGATCGAGAGCGCCGAGCCGGACGGGCCGGCGACCAGCGTGGAATTCGACGCCGGCTGGTATGTCGCCGCGACCTCGACGGAAACGCCCGACGCGCTGGAAATCTCGCTCGACAAGGAAAGCTATGCCGTGGGCGACACGGCGAAGCTGAAGGTCTCGCCGCGCCATGCCGGCCAGCTTCTCGTCACCATTGGCGCGGAAAGCCTGATCGCCACCCAGACCGCCGCCATCGGCGCGGAGGGCGGCGAGGTGGAAATCCCCGTCACCGCGGAATGGGGCTCGGGCTCCTATGTCACGGCGACGCTGTTCCGCCCCGGCGCGGACCAGGAAAGCCGCATGCCGATGCGCGCCATCGGCATCACCTGGCTGAAGGTCGACCCGGCGGACCGCAAGCTCGACGTCTCGCTCGACGTGCCGGAAAAGACCCTGCCGCGCCAGCCGCTCGACATCTCGCTGAAGGTCGCCGGGGCCGGGGCGGACGAGGAGGCCTATGTCACGGTCGCCGCCGTCGATGTCGGCATCCTCAACCTCACCCGCTACGAGGCGCCCGATCCGGCCGGCTGGTATTTCGGCCAGCGCCGCCTCGGCCTGGAGATCCGCGACCTCTACGGACGGCTGATCGACGGCTCGCTCGGCGCGACGGGGCGGCTGCGCACCGGCGGCGACGGCGGCGAGGGAGCCTTGCAGGGCAACCCACCGAAGGAGAAGCTCGTCGCCTTCTTCGCCGGCCCCGTGAAGCTCGACGCGGACGGCAACGCGAAGGTCAGCTTCGATATCCCGCAGTTCAACGGCACGGCCCGCGTGATGGCCGTCGCCTGGACGAAGACCGGCCTCGGCAGCGCGTCGAAGGACGTCGTCATCCGCGATCCGGTGGTCGTGACGGCGAGCCTGCCGAAGTTCCTCGCCCCCGGGGACCGCGCGGACCTGAGGCTCGACATCGCCAATACGGATGCGCCGGCCGGCGACTACGCGGTCGAGATCACCCACAACGCCTCCGTGATGGTCGAGCAGACCGGCGCAGGCCAGACCGTCAAGCTGGAACCCGGCGGCAAGACCGCGCTGACCCTGCCGCTGATCGGCGGCGAGGCGGGCGACGGCCTCGTCACCGTGAAGCTCTCGAACGGTTCCGGCATGTCGCTGGAACAGGCGCTCAACGTGCCGGTCCGCCCGGCCGCCATGCCGATCACCACGCGCCGGCCGATCGAGATCGCCGCCAACGGCAGCCTGACCATCGACGACCAGCTTCTGGCCGACAGCCAGCTTGCCGGGGCCTCGGTCAGCCTCAGCGTCTCGCGCGCCGCGGCCTTCGATATCCCGGCCCTCCTGATGGCGCTCGACCGCTATCCCTATGGCTGCACGGAGCAGACGACGAGCCGCGCGCTGCCGCTGCTCTATCTCAGCGAGCTTTCGAAGCAGTCCGGCCTGCCGGAGGACACGGAGACGCAGAAGCGGGTGCAGGACGCGATCTACCGCGTCCTCGCCAACCAGTCCTCCTCCGGCAGCTTCGGCCTGTGGTCGCCCGGCGACGGCGACCTCTGGCTCGACGCCTTCGTCACCGACTTCCTGACCCGCGCCCGCGAGCAGAAGTTCGACGTGCCGGAACAGGCCATGCTGCAGGCGCTCTCCAACCTGCAGAATGCCCTCGCCTATGACGTCAACGTCTCCAGCCAGGGCAACGAGATCGCCTATGCGCTCTATGTGCTGGCGCGCAACCGCAAGGCCGCGATCAGCGACCTGCGCTACTATGCCGACACGAAGCTGTCGGAATTCTCCTCGCCGCTCGCCCGCGCGCAGATCGCCGGCGCGCTCGGCCTCTATGGCGACGCCCAGCGCTCCATGACGATCTTCTCCAACGCGCTCGGCCTTTCGCGCGAGAGCATCATGACCGCCAGCCTCTCGCGCAACGACTACGGCTCGTCGCTGCGCGACGGCGCGGCGATCCTGGCGCTGGCCGCGGAAGCCCGGCCGGTTCCGAACGTCATCCCCGAACTGACGAAACAGGTCGCCGGCCAGTGGGAGAACAAGCGCTGGACAAGCACGCAGGAGCAGACCTGGATGCTGCTCGCCGCCCGCTCCGTGAAGGACGCCGACAAGGACCTCAAGCTGGAGATCAACGGCGCGGAACGCGCCGGCGGCTATGCCGCGCAGATGACCGGCAAGTCCCTCCTGGAAAACCCGCTGACCGTCGCCAACCGCACCGGCGAGCCGGTCTCTGCCGTGCTGACGACGGTGGCCGCGCCCGCCGATCCGCTGCCGGCCGGCGGCGACGGCTTCGCCATCGAGCGCAGCTACTACACGCTCGACGGCGAGGAGGCGAACATCACCGAGGCGACGCAGAACGAGCGCTACGTCGTGGTGCTGAAGGTGACGGAAGAAAACAACTGGCCGTCGCGCATCATCATCACGGACCTGCTTCCCGCCGGCTTCGAGATCGACAATCCGAGCCTCGTCGACAGCGCGAAGCTTTCCAACTTCGACTGGCTCGGCGAGACCGAGGCGGCGCATACGGAGTTCCGCTACGACCGCTTCGTCGCCGCCTTCAACCGCAGCGAGGGCGACAACCGCGAGGTGACGCTCGCCTATGTCGTGCGCGCCGTGACGCCCGGCACCTACGACCTGCCCGCCGCGCAGGTGGAGGACATGTATCGTCCGCAGTTCTCCGCCCGCACCGCGACCGGCCGCATGCAGGTCGTCAAGGCCGAATAGGGGTGACGCCGATGGCACTCGGGCGCAAGCTCCTCATCGGCTCCTTGAGCGGGGCGGCGGCCATCGCCGCCCTCGCCTTCGGGCTCGACTACGCCGACCGCGCCTATCCGCCGCCCGTCGCCATGGCGGATATCGTCTCGAAGGAAGTGCTCGACCGCGACGGCCGCCTGCTGCGCGCCTTCGCGATGCCTGAGGGCCATTGGCGGCTGAGGACCACGGTGGCCGATGTCGATCCGCAGTTCATCCGCATGCTCGTCGCCTATGAGGACCGGCGCTTCCACGAACATTCCGGCATCGATCCGCTGGCGCTGCTGCGCGCCGCCGGCCAGTTCGTCACCAACGGCCGCATCGTCTCGGGCGCGTCCACGCTCTCCATGCAGGTCGCCCGGCTGATCGAGCCGCGCGAGAACCGTTCCATGCTGGCGAAGCTGCGCCAGATGGCCCGCGCCGTGCAGCTCGAGCGGCGGCTTTCCAAGGCCGAGATCCTCGATCTCTACCTGACCCTCGCGCCCTATGGCGGCAATCTGGAGGGGGTGCGCGCGGCGAGCCTCGCCTGGTTCGGCAAGGAGCCGAAGCGCCTTTCCGTCGCCGAGGCGGCCCTGCTCGTCGCCCTGCCGCAGCTTCCCGAAAAGCGCCGCCCCGACCGGCATCGCGCGAGCGCGGAGAAGGCGCGCGAGCGCGTGCTGACCCGCATGGCCGTCGCCGAGATCATCGGCGAGGGCGAGGCCGGAAGGGCGGCCGGCGAGGCCGTTCCCGACCGCCGCCGGCAGCTTCCCGCCCATGCCGCGCATCTTTCGGAACTGGCGCTGCGCAAGGATCCGAAGGCCGTCGAGCACAGGACGTCGCTCGACCGCACGGTGCAGGCCAGCCTCGAAACCGTCGCGCGCGAGGCGGCCGAGCGGCTCGGTCCGAAGGTCTCGATCGCCATGGTGATGGCCGATGCCCGCACCGGCGAAATCCTCGGCGAGGTCGGCTCGGCGGATTATTTCGACGGCGGGCGCGCCGGCTGGATCGACATGACGCGCATCCGCCGCTCGCCCGGCTCGGCGCTGAAGCCGTTCATCTACGGCCTCGCCTTCGAGGAGGGCCTCGTCGCGCAGGAGACCGTCGTCGAGGACCGGCCCTCCGACTTCTCCGGCTACCGGCCGCGCAATTTCGACATGACCTATCAGGGCGATGTCAGCGTGCGCAAGGCGCTGCAATTGTCGCTCAACGTGCCGGCCGTGCGCCTGCTCGAGGCGGTCGGCCCGACGCGCATGATGGTGCGCTTCCGCCGCGCCGAGGTGCGGCCGGAGCTGCCGCCGGGCGAGACGCCGGGCCTTGCCATCGGCCTCGGCGGCCTCGGCATCACATTGCGCGACCTCACCCAGCTCTATGCGGCGCTCGCCAATCGCGGCGCCCCGGTGCGGCTCGGCGACGGCATCACCGGCGAGGCGAAGGCGATCGGCGGCGATCCGCTGCTCGATCCCGTCGCCGTCTGGCAGGTCTCGGACGTGCTCTCGGGCGTCACGCCGCCCGCCGGCAGCCGCCGCCTCGGCATCGCCTACAAGACCGGCACGAGCTACGGCTACCGCGACGCCTGGTCCGTCGGCTATGACGGCCGCCATGTGCTCGGCGTCTGGGTCGGCCGCGCCGACAACGGCGCCGTGCCGGGCCTGACGGGCTATGGAGCGGCCGCGCCCATCCTGTTCGAGGCATTCGCGCGCTCCGGCGTCGCCATCACCGCTCTGCCCCGCGCGCCGGCCGGTGCGGTGCGCATCGCGCAATCGGAGCTGCCCGCGAGCCTCCGCCGCTTCTCGACCACGGCCGGCGGTCTCGTCGCGACGGTCGCGCGCGAACCGGCTCCCCAGATCGTCTACCCGCCGGAAGGCGCGCATGTGGAGCTCGGCGCGACCGCGGGCGCGGAGATCTCGCCTCTTATCCTGAAGCTCCAAGGGGGCCGCGCGCCCTTCCGCTGGCTCGCCAACGGCAAGGTGCTGCCGGACGCCTCGCGCCGCCGCACGACGCAGTGGAAGCCGGAAGGCGCGGGCTTCTCGACGCTGACGGTGATCGATGCCGCGGGGCGGGCGGCGAGCGTGCGGGTGTTCATCGAGTAGCTGGCCGCCCCTCATCCGGCCTGCCGGCCGCCTTCTCCCTGGCTGCGGGGAGAAGGGATATGCCGCACCGTTTTCCTCAAACACTATCCGCGCGTGGAGCGCGTCCCCTCTCCCCGCTTGCGGGGAGAGGGTTAGGGTGAGGGGCAAACCAAACCCTGCGGCATCATCCCTTGCCGCCGGCCGACACCCAATCCGCCTTGCGCTTCTCCAGGAAGGCCGCGATCCCCTCCGCCGCTGCCGGCGTCTCCCAGCTATCGGCAAGCCGCGTGAGCGTCATCTCGATGAGCGCGTCGTCGATGGGCGGGGCCAGGGCGTGGGCGAGCGCCTTGGCCGCCGCCACCGCATCGGGAGAAGCCGAAAAATACGGCGCAAGCTCCGCTTCCACCGCATCGTCCAGCGCCTCCGGCGCGACGACGCCGCTGAGGAGGCCGATGCCGCGCGCCGTTCCGGCGTCGAAGAGCCGCGCCGAGGTGGAAAAGCGCAGGTAGGCGGCGGGACCGATGCGGGCGGCGACATAGGGGCTGATCGTCGCCGGGATGAGGCCGAGGCGGGTTTCCGTCAGGCCGAAGCGCGCGCCCTCCACGGCAATCGCCGCGTCGCAGACGCTGATCAGCCCGACGCCGCCGCCATAGGCCTGGCCGTTGACGCGGGCGATCAGCGGCTTCGGCAGGTCGCGCAGCGCCTTCAGCATCAGGGCGAGCCGGCGCGCCTCGGCGATGCGCGCCTCGCGCGTCGCGGCGATCTGCGCCTTCATCCAGTTGAGATCGCCGCCCGCGCAGAAACTCTCGCCCTCGCCCGAAAGCACGACGAGGCGCACCGCCGCATCCTCTCCCAGCAGGCCGGCGGCGGCGGTCAGCTCGCCGATCATTCGGCCGGAAAGCGCATTGTGCTGCGCGGGGCGGCGCAGCGTCAGCGCGGCGACGCCGCGGGGGTCGACGGTGATGGAAATCGTCTCGAAATTCATGGCCGCACCTCTCCGTGCCGCATGCCGGTGATCCGGCGGGCGAAGGCCGCGGCGGCGGCGAGCCTTTCCCGGTCAAGGCCCGTCTCGTAGCCTTCCGCCGCCAGCATGTCGGCCACGGCGAGCGTATCCACATTGCCGCGCGCGCCGGGCGCATAGGGACAGCCGCCGAGCCCGCCGACCGAGGCGTCGAAGACGGAAAGGCCGTGATCCAGCGCGACGCGGATATTGTCGAGCGCCCGCCCGCCGGTATCGTGGAAATGGCCGGCAAGCTTTTGCGCGTCGGCGACGGTGAGCACGGCCTCCAGCATGGCGGCGATCTCGGCGGGCCGGGCGCGGCCGATCGTGTCGCCGAGGCTCACCTCATGGCAGCCGAGGCGCAGCAGCTCCTCCGTCACCCGCGCCACCGCGTCCGGCCCGACCGGGCCGTCATAGGGGCATTGCACGACGCAGCTCACATAGCCGCGCAGCGGGATGCCGTCGGCCTTCGCCGTCGCCGCGACGGGGCGGGCGCGCTCGATGCTCTCGGCGATCGAGCAATTGAGATTGGCGCGGGAGAACCCTTCCGAGGCGGAGAGGAAGACGGCGACGGCGTCGACCCCGGCGGCGCTGGCCGCCGCGTAGCCTTTCATGTTGGGTACCAGCGCGGCATAGGAAACGCCCGGCCGGCGCGCGATGCCGGCCATCACCTCGGCCCCGTCGGCAAGCTGCGGCACCCATTTCGGGCTGACGAAGCTCGTCGCCTCGATGCGGGAAAAGCCGCAATCGGACAGGAGATCGATCAGCGCGATCTTGTCGGCGGAGGGGATGATCGCCTTCTCGTTCTGCAGGCCGTCGCGGGCCGCCATCTCGACGATGTCGATGCGCCGGCTCATGCCGTCTCCTCGGGCCGCAGCGACAGGAGGAGCGCGCCCTCCGCCACCTGATCGCCCACCGCCACGGGCACTTCCGCGACCACGCCGTCGCGCGGCGCGGCCAGCACCAGCTCCATCTTCATCGCCTCCATGGTGACCAGCGCATCGCCCCTCGCCACCCGCGCGCCCGGCTCCGCCGAGACGACGCGCACGAGGCCGGGCATCGGCGCGGTGAGCCGGTCGCCGCCCGCCGCCGCCTCGCCGTGATGGCCGGCGGCCTCCGCGATGGCGAAAGCATGACCCTGGCCGCGGAAGAAGACGGTGATGCCGGCGGCATCGCGGTGAACGCTCGCCGGCAGCACATGGCCGTCGAGCTCCAGCCGGACGGCATCGCCGTCCATCGAATGCAGGCCGATCTCCGTCGACAGGCCGTCATGCTCGATGCGGAAGCGGTTGCCGCCGGGCATGGCGACGCGCAGGGCATGTTCCGTCCCGCCGTGATCGAGGAACACCGTCTGCGCCGCCTCTCCCCACAGGCGGAAGCCGCGGATACGGCTCCAGGGGTCGGCATCGGCCGGCGCATCCAGAAAGCCCAGCGCCGCGAGAGCGGCCAAGGCGAAAACCTCCTCCGACGCGCCGGGATCGGCCAGCAGGGCCTCGCCGGCCCGGCCGATCAGGCCGGTATCGACATCGCCGGCCGCGAAGGCCGGCAGGCGGCAGAGCCGGGCGAGGAAGCCGGCATTGGTGGTGACGCCGCCGACGCGGCATTGCTCCAGAGCCGCCTCCAGCTTCGCCAGCGCCTCCGCGCGGCTGCCGGCATGGGTGATGACCTTGGCGATCATCGGGTCGTAATAGGGCGTGACGACATCGCCCGCGCGCACGCCGGAATCGATGCGCACGCCCGCCGGCCCGTCGAAGACCGAGAGGCGGCCGGTCGCGGGCAGGAAGTCGCGCGCCGGGTTTTCCGCGTAGAGCCGCGCCTCGAAGGCCCAGCCGTTCATGGCGAGCTCCTCCTGCCGCTTCGGCAGGGGCTCGCCGGCGGCGACGCGGAGCTGCCATTCCACGAGGTCGAGGCCGGTGATCGCCTCCGTCACCGGATGCTCCACCTGCAGGCGGGTGTTCATCTCCATGAAGTAGAACCGGTCCTGGCGCAGCCCCTCGGAAACGTCGGCGATGAATTCCACCGTGCCCGCGCCGCTATAGCCGATCGCCGCCGCCGCGCGCACCGCCGCCGCGCCCATCGCCGCGCGCATCTCTTCCGTCATGCCGGGGGCCGGGGCCTCCTCGATGACCTTCTGGTGACGGCGCTGCAGCGAGCAGTCGCGCTCGAAGAGATGCACGACATCGCCGTGCCCGTCGCCGAAGACCTGCACCTCGATATGGCGGGGTTTCGTCATGTATTTCTCGACCAGCACGCGGCCGTCGCCGAAGGCGCTTTCGCCCTCGCGGCGGGCGCTCTCCAGCGCGGCGGTAAAATCGG
>JBDHSZ010000061.1:0-18701 GCA_039812945.1 Shinella sp. | reverse complement strand
GAGATGCGCGTGGTGCGCGAGCGCACCAAGGGCGACCGCATGGAAGACCGCATGAAGGAGGCCCGCGAGGCCGAGGAGCGTGTGGCCGCGGACGATTCGATCTACGACCTCATCGACCAGCACATCGCCTACAAGACGGACGAGACCTAGTCTCCTCCGCAAGTCTCTGGAAGAGAAGGCGATTTTCCACCCTCCTCGCAAGCTTGCGTCAGGTTGGATCGTCAATGCGACACCGTCATGGCTTCGTCATCCGCCACCAGCCTCCCGTAAGGTTGAGCAGCGATAGTCGCATCAGGACGATGAAGGGGCCTGCCGAAGCGGCGGGCCGATGTCCGGAATGGTCATGAGGCCGGCGGACCGCCATGAGGACGGGTCCGGCTGTTGAGAATCACCAGAAAAGGCTCTGAGACGTGGCAATTTCTCCCCCCAGCGACCTGGTGCTGGATGTCGTGCGCGCCGCCGACCCGACGCAGGTTCAGGAAGCGCAAGCCAAGCTCAAATCGAACCGCGCCGCTTTCGAGGCGACCAGCCTTGCCGAGGCGGGCGCCGGTTTCCAGGCCGCCGTCGGCATTCTCAATCGCGATTCGGTCACGACCCATGCCGCCAAAGAGGGCGTCAGCGCGGTCGGTGGCAAGGCCATCCCGGAACATCTGCGCAAGTTCGAGACGATGGTGCTGCAGAACTTCGTGAAATCGATGATGCCGGCCGAGAGCGAGGACATCTACGGCAAGGGCACCGCCGGCGAGATGTGGCGCGGCATGATGGCCGACCAGCTCGGCGAGGCGCTCGGCAAGGGCGGCGGCATCGGCATCGCCGAAAGCCTCGTGCGCCGGAGCGGCGTCACCACCGATCCCAAGGACAAGGACGTCGACCGCGTCGCCGCCGGCATGGTGCAGGCCTTGCAGCGCGAGGCCTTCGCCGACCTGACGCCGGCCATCAAGCAAGACGACAAGAACGCATAAGCGGAGACCAGGACCATGGAACAGGCTAACAACGAACTTCGGATCCGCACCGTCCTCGGCCGGCTTGAGACGATCATCGACAACGAGAACGACAATATCGGCAGCGATCCGGATTTCGACCTGCCGACCTCGAACGCCCACAAGAGCCGCTGCCTCTACGAGCTGGCCATGCTGACGCGCGACGTGCGGCCGGACGAGGTCCCGCCGACCTTCTCCAGGCAGCTCGGCCGCGTGCGGGAGAAGCTCGCCACCAATGCCCAGCGCGTCTCGGCCCATCTGGAGGCGGTGCGCGAGGTCGTCAGCATCCTGAAGAACGCCGTTCAGGACCTGGAGGCTGACGGCACCTATTCGCAGGAACAGTTCCGCCTGGGTTACGGTACATGATCAAGCTCATCGGCACCGGCATCTGGGTTCTCGCCATCACGCTGGCCTCGGTCTATTTCTCGCTGAAGCTGGCCTCGGCCCCCAAGGTCGACACGGCCGCGGCGGAGCGCGAGGCGGCCATGGAATTCGTCAGCGGCTATACGACGACGATCCCGGTGATCGGCGAGGGCGGTGTCAACGGCTATCTCCTGACCAAGCTCGCCTACAAGGCGAACAAGGATCTCGCCGCCAAGCAGGTCGTGCCGCTGCCGCAGGCGATCACCGACGAGCTCTATACCCTGCTCGTCGGCAAGAAGATGATCGACGTGGCGAATGCCGGCAGCTTCGACCTCGAAGCCTTCAAGGGCATCGTCAGGGACGGGCTGAACCGCCGCTTCGGCGCGGAGGTGATCGCCGAGGTCTATGTCGAGCAGATCGACTACCTCACCACCGCCTCGGTGGAGAACCCGCCGCAGAAGCGGGGCAAGACGCTGCTCAAGGGCGAGGTCCCCGCCGTCGAGGCGACGGAGAAGAGCGCGGGGCACTGATCCCGTTTCCAACCGTGATGATGTCGAGGAGGGCTGGCCGCCTAGCGCGAGCCGGCCTTTGCCGTCGCGGCCGGGCCGCGCGCCGCCATGCCGGTCAGCTTGTAGCGCAGCACATGCTGGAGGAAGAGCGGATCGGCGAGGTTCGGCCGGCGCAGGAACCGGCGGAGCCAGTCGAGGCGGCGCTTGCGGCCGGCGACGGGCACGCGCCGCACCCCGCCGGCCAGCGCCTCGAACAGGCCGCCGGCGGAGAGCACGAGGCGCGCATGGCCGGGGCCGACATGCCGGTCGATCCATTTTTCCTGGGCCGGGCTGCCCATCGCGACGATCAGGATATCGGCCTTCGCCGCGCGCACGCGCTCCATGATCTCGTCGGACTGCGCGGCGTCGAAGCCGCCGTCGGTAATCGGGATCATGACGTGCCAGGGCGCATGGCCGCGCAGCGCCTCGGCCGCCCGGGCGAGCGAGACCCGGTCGCCGCCGATCAGCGCGACGCGCATCGGCCGCGACAGATAGGTGAGGAGCGCCGGCACGAAGGCGGCGCCGGAGAGGCTTGCCGGGAAGCTGCGCCCGTGCAGCAGCCGTGAGGCGAGATCGACGCCCTCGCCCTCGGGCAGCACGATCTGGCGCCGCAGCACGGCCCGGTATTCCGGATCCCGCATCATCCTGTTGCCGTTCGCCGCATCGAGGAAGGCGATGACGCTCTGGCCGAAGGGCAGGGTGGCGACTTCTTCCGCGAAAGCGAAGGCGTCCGCCCAGCCGAGATCGCAGACCGGCAGGCCGAGGATATCCCGTTGCGAGGCGATGATGTTGCCCGACACGAATGCCATGCGTGCTTCCTTCCGGCGATTTCTTGCGCTTCCTCTCTAGCAGGATGGCCTGAAAGGCCGTTTAAGGATTTAGGGAAAAGGCGGGCGCGGCCGTTCATCCTTCGCTAACCATGGGGATGGGCGCCGCGCCGGCCGGCCGTTGCCGATCGCGCGGCTTGAAATTATGCGTTTTCGACAGCATAGGGCGTTAAGAGGCCATCCAGCCGCGCGGCCGCCCCACTAGACTGCGCGCAATTCACCCAGGGAGAGAAATGTGACCACCATTATCGATGGGAAGCAGGTTGCCGCTTCCGTGATTGACGCCGTGAAGTCCGCCACCGCCGCCCTGGAGAAGGACGCCGGTGTCAGGCCCGGCCTTGCCGTCGTCATCGTCGGCGACGATCCGGCCAGCCACGCCTATGTCTCCGCCAAGGGCCGCATGGCCAAGGAATGCGGTTTCAACTCGATCCAGCACACGCTCCCCGAGGAGACGACGCAGGAGGAGCTCGCCCGCCTCGTCGAGGCCCTCAACGCCGACGAGACCATCCACGGCATCCTCGTCCAGCTCCCGCTGCCGAAGCACCTGAAGTCCGAGCCGATCATCCAGTCGATCCGGCCGGAGAAGGACGTCGACGGCCTGCATGTCGTCAATGCCGGCAAGGTCGCGACGGGCGATCTCGACGGCGGCCTCGTCTCCTGCACGCCGGCCGGCGCGATGGTCTTCGTGCGCCGCATCCACGGCGACGATCTCTCCGGCCTCAACGCCGTGGTGATCGGCCGCTCCAACCTGTTCGGCAAGCCGATGTCGGCGCTGCTGCTCGCCGCCAACGCGACGGTGACGACCGCCCATTCCCGCACGAAGGACCTGCCCGCCGTCTGCCGCAACGCCGATATCCTCGTCGCCGCCGTCGGCCGCGCCGAGATGGTCAGGGCCGACTGGGTGAAGCCCGGCGCGACCGTCATCGACGTCGGCATCAACCGCGTGGCGACCGCCGAGGGCAAGTCACGCCTCGTCGGCGACGTCGCCTTCGAGGAATGCGCCAAGGTGGCGGGCGTCATCACCCCGGTTCCCGGCGGCGTCGGCCCGATGACCATCGCCATGCTGATGGCCAACACCGTCATCGCCGCCTATCGCAAGGCCGGCCGCACGCCGCCGAAGTTCTGACCGCCCGCGCGACGGCCGGGCGCTAGCGGCCCGGCGCCGGCCCCGTCGAGGCGCGCACGATGAGGTCGGCCTTCCACAATTCCTGCTGCGGCAGGGTCTCGAGTTGGAGGATGCCGGCGATCAGCCGGCGGGCGATGCGCTGGCCGGCGGCGCGCAGCGGCGAGCGGGTCGTCGTCAGCGGCACCATGAAGTTCTCGGGCTTGAGCATCGGCAGCACGTCGTCATGGGCGATGAGCGAGATGTCCGCGCCGAGCCGCAGGCCGGCCTGGCTGATGGCGCGCACCGCCCCGAGCGCCAGCACCGTGCTGGAACACAGCACCGCCGTCGGCGGCGTCTCGCGCTTGAGGAAGCGCTCCATGGCGCGAAAGCCGTGCTCGTCGGTCATCTGCGAATGCTGCACGCAGTCCTCGCTGAGCTCCAGCCCCTGCTCGGCCAGCGCGCGCACCACGCCCTTCTTGCGGCGGATCGCGAAGGCGAGATGCTCCGGCCCGTTGATGAGCGCGAAATGCCGGTGGCCGAGCTGCGCCAGCAGGCGCGCGGCGTCGTAGAAGGCGCCGGTATTGTCGATGTCGACGAAGGGATAGTCCGTCGGCACGCCGATCGAGCGGCCATGCACGACGAAGGGCATCTTCAGCGATTTCAGCATGGCGATGCGCGGATCCTTCTCGCGCATATAGGCGAGGAACAGGGCGTCCACATTGCCGCTCGCCACCAGCCGCCGGCAGGTCGCAGCCTCGTCCTCCGGGTGGCTCGGATTGATGACGAAATGGAAGTCGTGCTTGACCGCCTCGTCGCCGAGCCCGGCGAGGAACTCGCCGAAATGCACGTCGGATTCGATGCCGTCGGCCATCGGCATGACGAGGCCGATGGAACCGGCCCGCCCGGTCGCAAGGCGCTGGGCGGCGCGGTTCGGCCGGTATCCCGTCTCCCGGACGGCGTCGAGCACCCGCTGGCGCGTCTCGGCATTGACCTCGGGATAGCCGTTCAAAGCCCTGCTCACCGTCGTCTGAGACAGGCCCAGCAATTGCGATAACTGCTTGAGATTCACACGCTTAGCTTTCCTGAAACTTTAAAAGCGCTTTGGATGCCCGGCTCTGTCCTGCCGAATTCGCCTCCCAAAGCGTTTGGGCATCTAACATCAGCAAATCATGGAGGAAAACCACGATCTGGTCATTTTGCGCCGCAAAACTACGCTGCACTGCGTCAGAAGCGGCGTTTTCGAATCCAAATGATTTGCAGGGTCTTGACGAGGGTGAGGGGGAAATGGGATGAAAGGAAATCCAAAGCGCTTTGAATTTTGGGCTATTTTAGAGACCGTCCGCTCCGGGAGAGAGCGGGTTTGCTAGGGAGGCGAATCAGGTGAAGAAGACATTGATGATGACGGCTGCGCTCGCTCTTTTCATGGCGGGGGGCGCCATCGCCGCCGACTTGAAATTCAAGCCGGGCGAGGATTCCAAGTTCAACTGGAAGAGCTTCGAGGACTTCAAGGCCGGCCATGACCTCAAGGGCCAGACGCTGACCATCTTCGGCCCCTGGCGCGGCGAGGACGAGGCGCTGTTCAAGGTCGTCTATGCCTATTTCACCGAGGCGACGGGCGTCGAGATCAAATATTCCTCCTCGGAGAACTACGAGCAGCAGATCGTCATCGACACGCAGGCCGGCAGCCCGCCGGACGTCGCCATCCTGCCGCAGCCCGGCCTCATCGCCGACCTCGCCTCCAAGGGCTACCTGACCCCGCTCGGCGACGAGACGAAGCAATGGCTGCTCGACAACTACGCCGCCGGCCAGTCCTGGGTCGACCTGTCGACCTACAAGGGCAAGGACGGTAACGCCGCGCTCTTCGCCTTCCCCTACAAGATCGACGTGAAGTCGCTGGTCTGGTACGTGCCCGAGAACTTCGAGGACGCCGGCTACGAAGTGCCGAAGACCATGGAGGAGCTAAAGGCGCTGACCGAGAAGATCGTCGCCGACGGCGGCACGCCCTGGTGCATCGGCCTCGGCTCCGGCGGCGCGACCGGCTGGCCGGCGACCGACTGGGTCGAGGACCTGATGCTGCGCACGCAGACGCCGGAAACCTACGACAAGTGGGTGACCAACGAGATCCCCTTCACCGACCCGGCCGTGGTCGGCGCGCTGGACGAGTTCGGCTGGTTCGCCAAGAACGACAAGTTCGTCGACGGCGGCGCGGCCGCGGTCGCCTCCACCGACTTCCGCGACAGCCCGAAGGGCCTCTTCGCCTCGCCGCCGAAGTGCTACCTGCACCACCAGGCCTCGTTCATCCCGTCCTTCTTCCCGGAAGGCACGGTCGTCGGCGAGGATGCGGACTTCTTCTACATGCCGCCCTATGCCAGCAAGCCGGAGCTCGGCAATCCGGTGCTCGGCGCCGGCACGCTGGCGATGATCACCAAGGACACGCCGGCCGCGCGCGCCTTCATCGAGTTCCTCAAGACGCCGATCGCCCATGAGGTCTGGATGGCGCAGACCAGCTTCCTGACGCCCTTCAAGAGCGCCAACAAGGACGCCTACGCCAATGCGCCGATGAAGAAGCAGGGCGAGATCCTGCTGAACTCGACCACCTTCCGCTTCGACGGCTCCGACCTGATGCCGGGCAAGATCGGCGCTGGCGCGTTCTGGACGGGCATGGTCGACTTCGTCGGCGGCAAATCGGCGGCCGATGTGGCCGAAGGCGTCCAGAAGGCCTGGGACGCGATCAAGTAAACTCTGGCGAACCGGCCGGCTTCCGCCGGCCGGTTTCTCGGGCCATGCGGCGCAAGCCGCGTGATCCATCGCTGCGTCATGTGGGCGGGTGCATTCCTGGGGAGGGACAGCCATGCAGCAATTGTTATTCGCCGTCTTCACGATGGTGGGAGGCGTTCTCGCCTGCGTCGTCTATTTCTTCGGAACGAACTGGCTGCTCGACAGAATATTCCCCTCGAAGGGAAGGGTGGGCGCCGAGGCGTCGCGCAACCTGCGGATCACCAATGCCATCCGCCCCTGGCTGTTCATGGCCCCCGCGCTCTTCGCGCTGGCGATCTATCTCGTCTATCCCGTCTTCGAATCCGTCCGGCTCTCCTTCCACGACCGTTCCGGCCAGCAGTTCGTCGGCCTGCGCAACTATGTCTGGATGCTCGGCGACGGCGAGTTCCGCCAGTCGATCTTCAACAACTTCCTCTGGCTCCTGGTGGTGCCGGCGCTCGCCACCTTCTTCGGCCTGGTGATCGCCGCGCTGACCGACCGCATCTGGTGGGGCAACATCGCCAAGACGCTGATCTTCATGCCGATGGCGATCTCCTTCGTCGGTGCGGCCGTCATCTGGAAATTCGTCTACGATTTCCGCTCGGAAGGCTCCGAGCAGATCGGCATCCTCAACGCCATCGTCGTCGCTTTTGGCGGCACGCCCGAGGCGTGGATGACCATCCCCTTCTGGAACAATTTCTTCCTGATGGTCATCCTGATCTGGATCCAGACGGGCTTCGCCATGGTCATCCTCTCGGCGGCGCTGCGCGGCATCCCGGAGGAGACCATCGAGGCCGCCGTCATCGACGGGGCGAACGGCTTCCAGATCTTCTTCAAGATCATGGTGCCGCAGATCTGGGGCACCATCGCCGTCGTCTGGACGACGATCACCATCCTCGTCCTAAAAGTCTTCGACATCGTGCTGGCGATGACCAACGGCCAGTGGCAGACGCAGGTCCTGGCGAACCTCATGTTCGACTGGATGTTCCGCGGCGGCGGCGATTTCGGGCGCGGCGCGGCCATCGCGGTCGTCATCATGATCCTCGTCGTGCCGATCATGATCTGGAACATCCGCAACGCCACCAGGGAAATGGAGGGCCACTGAGATGATTGCCTCGTCCCGTTCGCCGCTCGCCATCGTCGTCCATGTCTCCGTCCTGCTGCTCGTGGCGCTGTGGACCCTGCCGACCGCCGGCCTCCTGATCTCCTCGCTGCGCGACAAGGACCAGCTCGCCGTCTCCGGCTGGTGGACCGCGCTCTCCACCTCCTCGCAGAACCTGACGGGCCGCGCCGCCTCGCCCGAGACGCAGGTCGAGCGTGACGGCCAGTTCGTCATCGCCGGCGACCTCGTCGAAGGCGGCGAGGCCAAGGTCTCCGCCTTCGGCTTCCGCCCCATGCAGCCCGCCGCCTTTCCGGCCGGAACGCCGGCCGATATCGGCGACGGCCAGACGCTGACCGTCAACGAGGACGGCAGCTACGAGCTCGTCTCGCCGGTGAGGATGGAAGGCACGCGCGGCCAGCGCATCTTCTACACCGCCTCCGTGCCGCCGCGCTTCACGCTCGACAATTATCGGGAGGTTCTGAGCGCCGCCGGCATCGGCTCGTCCTTCATCAACTCGCTGACCGTGGCGATCCCCTCGACGATCATCCCGATCCTCGTCGCCGCCTTCTGCGCCTATGCGCTCGCCTGGATGCCGTTCCCCGGCCGGGCGATCCTGATCGCCGTCATCGTCGGCCTGCTGGTCGTGCCGCTGCAGATGTCGCTGATCCCGCTGCTTCGGCTCTATAACGGCGTCGGCGCCTTCTTCGGCGTGCCGGCCAAGACCTATGTCGGCATCTGGCTCGCCCATATGGGCTTCGGCCTGCCGCTCGCCGTCTATCTGCTGCGCAACTACATGGCCGGCCTGCCGCGCGAGATCATGGAATCCGCCCGCGTCGACGGGGCGTCCGATTTCGACATCTTCGTGAAGATCATCCTGCCGCTCTCCTTCCCGGCGCTCGCCTCCTTCGCCATCTTCCAGTTCCTGTGGACGTGGAACGACCTGCTCGTCGCCATGGTCTTCCTCGGCACGGGCAATGACGAGCTGGTGCTGACGGGACGCCTCGTGAACCTGCTCGGCTCGCGCGGCGGCAACTGGGAAATCCTCACGGCCTCCGCCTTCATCACCATCATCGTGCCCCTCATCGTCTTCTTCAGCCTGCAGCGCTACCTGGTGCGCGGCCTGCTGGCGGGTTCGGTCAAGGGCGGCTGACGCATACGCATAGGACAAACAGAATGACGACGTTGGACTCCACTCTCCTCACGCCGGACAAGGACTGGTGGCGCGGCGCGGTGATCTACCAGATCTATCCGCGCTCCTTCCAGGACACCAACGGCGACGGGATCGGCGATCTCAGGGGCATCACCGAGCGCCTCGCCCATGTCGCCGCCCTCGGGGCGGACGCGGTGTGGATCTCGCCCTTCTTCACCTCGCCGATGAAGGATTTCGGCTACGACGTCTCGGACTATCAGGACGTCGACCCGATCTTCGGCGTGCTGGCCGATTTCGACGCGCTGATCGCCGAGGCGCACCGCCTGAATATCCGCGTCATGATCGACCTCGTCCTGTCGCATACCTCCGACAAGCATCCCTGGTTCGTCGAAAGCCGCTCGCGCCGCACCAATCCCAAGGCCGACTGGTATGTCTGGGCCGATTCCAGGCCGGACGGCACGCCGCCGAACAACTGGCTGTCGATCTTCGGCGGCTCGGCCTGGCAATGGGACCCGACGCGCCTGCAATATTACATGCACAATTTCCTGACCTCGCAGCCGGACCTCAACCTGCACAATCCGGAGGTTCAGGACGCGCTGCTCTCGGTCGCCCGCTTCTGGCTGGAGCGCGGCGTCGACGGCTTCCGCCTCGACACCATCAACTTCTACTTCCACGACAAGGAACTGCGCGACAATCCCTCGCTCGCCCCCGAGCGCCGCAACGCGCAGACCGCCCCCGCCGTGAACCCCTACAATTACCAGGAACATCTCTACGACAAGAACCAGCCGGAGAATCTGGAGTTCCTCCGGCGCTTCCGCGCCGTCATGGAGGAATTCCCGGCGATCGCCGCCGTCGGCGAGGTGGGCGACAGCCAGCGCGGGCTGGAGATCGCCGGGCAGTATACCTCCGGCGGCGACAAGATGCACATGTGCTACGCCTTCGAGTTCCTCGCGCCCGATCCGCTGACGCCGGCCTTCGTCGCCGAGACGCAGCTTGCGCTGGAAAAGGCCGCGCCCGAGGGCTGGGTCTGCTGGGCCTTCTCGAACCATGACGTGATGCGCCATGTCAGCCGCTGGGGCAACGCCGTCACCGACCACGACGCCCATGCCAAGCTGCTCGCCAGCCTCTTGATGTCGCTGCGCGGCTCCGTCTGCATCTATCAGGGCGAGGAGCTGGCTTTGCCGGAGGCCGAGCTCGCCTACGAGGACCTGCAGGACCCCTACGGCATCCAGTTCTGGCCGGATTTCAAGGGCCGCGACGGCTGCCGCACGCCGATGGTCTGGGACGGCGGCGCGCCGTCCGGCGGTTTCAGCCAGGGCAGGCCGTGGCTGCCGGTGCCGGAGGCGCATCTGGAGCGGGCGGTCAACGTGCAGGAGGGCGACGAGGCTTCGGTGCTGGCGCACTATCGCCGCTTCCTCGCCTTCCGCAGGGAGCATGTGGCGCTGGTGAAGGGCGAGATCGAGTTCCATGCCGCGGAAGGGGCGATCCTCTCCTTCGTGCGCACGCACGGCAACGAGAAGGTCTTCTGCGCCTTCAACATGAGCCCGGTCGCGCGCCTCGCCGACCTGCCGGCCGGCACGCTGGAAGCGCTGGAGGGCCACGGCTTCGACAGCGTGATGCATGAGGAAAACATCGAACTTCCGGCCTGGAGCGGGTTCTTCGCCCGCTTCGCGTGACGGACTACTGGGGAGGTAGAGACATGACAGGGCTGGTGCTCAGGGATATCCGCAAGTCCTACGGTTCAGTGGACGTGATCCACGGCATCGATCTCGATATCAGGCAGGGCGAGTTCATCGTCTTCGTCGGCCCGTCCGGCTGCGGGAAATCGACGCTGCTGCGCATGATCGCCGGGCTGGAGGAGATCACCGGCGGCGACATGATGATCGACGGCGAGCGCGTCAACGACGTGCCCCCCTCCAAGCGCGGCATCGCCATGGTGTTCCAGTCCTATGCGCTCTATCCCCATATGACCGTCTACGACAACATGGCCTTCGGCATGCGGATCGCCGGGGAAAGCAAGGAGGAGATCGACCGCCGCGTGCGCTCGGCCGCCGATATCCTGCAGCTCACCTCCTATCTCGACCGCCTGCCCAAGGCGCTCTCGGGCGGCCAGCGCCAGCGCGTCGCCATCGGCCGCGCCATCTGCCGCGACCCCAAGGTCTTCCTGTTCGACGAGCCGCTGTCCAACCTCGACGCGGCGCTGCGCGTCGCCACCCGCATCGAGATCGCCAAGCTCAACGAGCAGATGGCCGACACGACGATGATCTACGTCACGCACGACCAGGTGGAGGCGATGACGCTCGCCGACCGCATCGTCGTGCTCTCGGCCGGCCATATCGAGCAGGTCGGCCCGCCGCTGGAGCTCTACGAGCGCCCGGCCAATCTCTTCGTCGCCCGCTTCATCGGCTCGCCCGCCATGAACATCATCCCGGCGAAGATCACCGCGGCCGGCGCGGCGACGTCGCTGGAGCTGACCGGCGGGCGCACCTGCGCCGTGGACATCGCCACGGCGGCGTCCGAGGTCGGCAAGACGGCGAGCTTCGGCGTGCGTCCGGAAGACCTGCAGATCACGACGGGCGAGGATTTCCTCTTCGAGGGCACCGTCTCGATCGTCGAGGCGCTCGGCGAGGTGACGCTGCTCTATATCGAGGGTCTGGTGCAGGGCGAGCCGATCATCGCCAAGATCCCCGGCATCCTCGCCGTCAGGCGCGGCGGCAAGGTGCGCTTCACGGCGGATAGCACCAAGCTGCATCTCTTCGACGCGGCCGGCCAGAGCTATCGCGCGGCCTGATTGTGGACGGGGCGGCAGGATTTAGCCCTGCCGCTCAACCCGATGTTAAGCGTTCGGACCTAGGTTTTTTCCCGGAAGTGATGGTGCCCGGGGACATAGGCAGATGCGTTTTCAGGATCAGGGGCCGAAGGGCATTTACCTGAACAGGGAAGAATCCTTCATGTACGATCGGGAGAAGAGCTTCCCGATGGAGGACACCTGCAACGAGGCGCGCATCGAGTTCACCGAGAGCGGCGGTCTGATGAACCTCGTTTCCCGGCGCGGCGTGATCGTCAGGCTGTCGCGCAGCGGCGCCGTCATCACCATGACCTCGAAGTTCCAGCTCCCGCGCAACTTCTACCTCGATATCGTCAGCGCCCGCATCCCGATGATCGGCTGCCTGACGCAGCGCGTTTATCCCAACGACGTGGTCGAGGCCCGCTTCCTCCGGCTCCTGTCCGACAAGGATTTGCAGCGCATCTTCGTCTACTCGACGCACCGCAACCACCAGGGCCGGACGCTGGATATCTATAGCTGAGGTTCTGGCGCGAGTTGCCCCTCATCCCACTGCCGCGACCTTCTCCCCGCAAGCGGGGAGAAGGGGAATGCCGCGTGGTTTTCCCGGAACATGGACGGTGAGGGGGGGCAAGGCGTTGCCAATTGTTTCCTTCTCCCCGCTTGCGGGGAGAAGGTGGCCGGTAGGCCGGATGAGGGGCGGCGCCCCGCTTACGCGAACAGCACGCTCGCCCCGTGATCGGCCGGCCCCGCAATCGCGCGGAAGGGGGCGAAGAGCTCGCGGCCCATGCCGAATTCGTTGCCGGAAAGGTCGGCCGCGGCCTGCGGGCGGGCGGCGAACTCGGCGGCGTCCACCAGAACCTCGATCGTGCCGTGCGCGGCATCGAGCCGGATCATGTCACCCTCGCGGATGCGGCCGATCGGGCCGTTGTCCACCGCCTCGGGCGTCACATGGATGGCGGCCGGCACCTTGCCGGATGCGCCGGACATGCGCCCGTCGGTGAGCAGCGCCACCTTCTGGCCGCGGTCCTGCAGGATGCCGAGCACGGTGGTCAGCTTGTGCAGCTCGGGCATGCCGTTCGCCTTCGGGCCCTGGAAGCGCACGACGGCGATGAAGTCGCCGGTCAGCTCGCCGTTCTTGAAGGCGGCGTTGAGCTCGAGCTGGTCGTGGAAGACCTTTGCCGGCGCCTCGATGACATGGCGCTCCGGCTTCACGGCGGAGATCTTGATGACGGCGCTGCCGATATTGCCGCTCAGCATCTTCAGGCCGCCCGTCGGCTGGAAGGGGGCCTCGATGCCGGCCAGCACCTTCGGGTCGTGGCTGACCTTCGGGGCGGGCTCGCGGTGTACGGTGCCGTTCTCGCCGAGCCGGGGATCGATGGCATAGGCCTGCAGGCCCTGGCCGTAGACCGTGCGCACGTCGTCATGCAGCATGCCGCCCTTCAGCAGCTCCTGGATCAGGAAGCCCATGCCGCCGGCCGCGTGGAAATGGTTCACGTCGGCGAGGCCGTTCGGATAGACGCGGGCGAGCAGCGGCACGATGTCGGAAAGGTCGGAAATGTCCTTCCATGTCAGCACGATGCCGGCGGCGCGCGCCATGGCGAGAAGGTGCAGCGTGTGGTTGGTCGAGCCGCCCGTGGCGTGCAGGCCGACGACGCCGTTGACGATGGAGCGTTCGTCGATCATCTCGCCGGCCGGGGTGAATTCGTTGCCCTGCGCGGTGATGGCGAGCGCCCGCTTGGCCGCTTCCTTCGTCAGCGCGTCGCGCAGCGGCGTGCCGGGATTGATGAAGGAGGCGCCGGGCATGTGGAAGCCCATGATCTCCATCAGCATCTGGTTGGAATTGGCGGTGCCGTAGAAGGTGCAGGTGCCGGGGCCGTGATAGGACTTGGATTCGGCGTCCAGCAACTCGGCGCGGCCGACCTTGCCCTCGGCGAAGAGCTGGCGCACCCGCGCCTTCTCGTCGTTCGGCAGGCCGGAGGTCATCGGGCCGGCGGGGATGAAGACGGCCGGCAGATGGCCGAAGGACAGCGCCGCGATGGTGAGGCCCGGCACGATCTTGTCGCACACGCCGAGATAGACCACCGAATCGAACATGTTGTGCGACAGGCCGACGCCGGCCGCCATGGCGATCAGGTCGCGCGAGAACAGCGACAGCTCCATGCCCGGCTGGCCCTGGGTGACGCCGTCGCACATGGCCGGCACGCCGCCGGCGACCTGCGCCACGCCGCCCGCTTCCCGCGCCGCCGCGCGGATCAGCGCCGGATAGGTCTCGAACGGCTGGTGGGCCGAGAGCATGTCGTTATAGGAGGTGACGATGCCGAGGTTGGGGACGCGGTCGCCGGCGAGCGCGTCCTTCTCGGCGGGGGAACAGACGGCAAAACCGTGCGCGAGGTTGCCGCAGGACAGCACGGCGCGGTGCACGCCCTTGGCGGCGCTGGCGCGCACGCGCTCCAGATAGGGCTGGCGCAGCGGCTTGGAACGTTCGACGATGCGGGCGGTAATGGCTTCGATGCGTTTGTCGGCGGACATGGGAGCGATCCTGACTTCCTCGAGTGCATTTTCGCACGGGCCGGCGGGCGGTGAAGCCGCGCCGTCCGCTGGTGGGTGGCGTCTGCGCCTGGCGGAGCCGGCCGCGGCCGGCGACGATCTCAGGGCGCCCAGTAGATATCGACGGGCGTCGCCGCGCGCCGCAGGACGGCGCGGATCGGCATGTCCGCCTCGAGGCCGTCGGCCTCGGCGGCGGCAAGGACGTCCTTCTTGCCCTCGCCCTCGATATGCAGCACCAGAAGGCGCGCATCCTGAAGGCTGGTAAAGGTGAAGGTGAGGCGGGTCTCGCCCGCGCCCGCCGCTTCCATGGTGATCACGCCGCGCGGCGTTGCGGCCGAGATCGCCTCGGCCAGCCGGCTGCCGCCGGGGAAGAACGAGGCCGTATGGCCGTCCGTTCCCATGCCGAGGATGACGACGTCGAAGGGATGGCCGAGGCTCGCGGTGTCGGCAGAGGCGATGCGCGCCGCTTCCTCGGCGCTGCCGGCCTCCCGGTAGAGCGGCAGGAAGCGTGCTGCCTTCGCCTTGCCCTGCAGCAGGTTCTCGGCGACGAGCAGGTGGTTCGAGCGCGGATTGTCCGCCGGCACGAAGCGCTCGTCGACGAGCGTCACCGTCACCTTGGCCCAGTCGATGTCGCGGGTGGCAAGCGCCTTGAAGAAGGCCTTGGGCGTCGAGCCGCCGGAGACCGCGAGGCTCGCCCGGCCGCGTGCGGCGACGGCCTCGGCGAGCGCGGCGGAAACCCTGTCCGCCAGCCCCTCGGCCAATGCCGCGCCGTCCCTGAATTCATGCAATCGCGCGCTCATCGGCTTTCCTTACGTCTCGTGCCAGGTGCGGCCGTCGCGCTCGATGAGGGCGATGGCCTGGCTCGGGCCCCAGGTGCCGGCGGTATAGCCCTGCGCCTGCTGGCCGGTCGCTTCCCAGGATTTCAGGATCGGGTCGATCCAGCGCCACGCGGCTTCCACCTCGTCGCGGCGCATGAAGAGCGTCTGGTTGTTGCGGATGACGTCGAGCAGCAGCCGCTCGTAGGCATCCGCATTGCGCGCGTCGAAGGCCTGGGCGAAGCTCATGTCGAGCGAGACGTTGCGCAGGCGCATGCCGCCCGGGCCCGGATCCTTGATCATCAGCGACTGCTTGACGCCCTCGTCCGGCTGCAGGCGGATGATGAGCTGGTTGGCGGCGATGCGGCCGGCCGAAGGGTCGAAGATCGAATGCGGGATCGGCTTGAAGGTGATGACGATCTCCGACATGCGCGTGGCGAGCCGCTTGCCGGTGCGGATGTAGAAGGGCACGCCCGCCCAGCGCCAGTTGCCGATCTCGGCCTTGATGGCGACGAAGGTCTCCGTGTTGGAGGCGCCGTCCTCCAGCTCCTCGAGATAGCCTTTGACCGGGCCGCCCGCCGAGGCGCCGGCGCGGTACTGGCCGCGCACCGTCAGGCGCTCGACATTGTACTGGTCGATCGGCTTCAGCGCGCGCAGCACCTTCAGCTTCTCGTCGCGCACCGCCTCGGCGTCCATGGAGGAGGGCACCTCCATCGCCACGAGGCAGAGAAGCTGGAGAATGTGGTTCTGCACCATGTCGCGCAGCGCGCCGGCCTTGTCGTAATAGCCGGCGCGGCTTTCCAGGCCCACCGATTCGGCGACGGTGATCTGCACATGGTCGATATGCGCCGAGTTCCACAGCGGCTCGTAGAGCGCGTTGGCGAAGCGCAGCGCCATCAGGTTCTGCACCGTCTCCTTGCCGAGATAGTGGTCGATGCGGAAGATCTGCTCTTCGCGGAAGACCTTGCCGATCGTGTTGTTCAGCGCGTCGGCGGAGGCAAGGTCCCGGCCGATCGGCTTCTCGACGACGATGCGGGTCTGCTTGGTGATCAGCTTGTGGTCGCGGATCTTCTCCGAGATGTCGCCGAAGATGGCGGGTGCGACGGCGAGGTAGAAGGCGCGCACGCGCTCCTTGCCGTCGTCCAGAAGATCCTTCAGCTTGTCCCAGCCCTGGTCCGACTTGGCGTCGACCGCGACATAGAACAGCCGGTCGCAGAAGGCCTTGACCTGGTCCTCCTGGAATTCGCCGGGCTTGAGATGCTCCTTCAGCGCCTCGACCGCGAACTTGCGGTATTCCGCATCCGTGAAGGCGGTGCGCGAGGCGCCGATGATGCGCGTCGGGTCGGAAAGCTGGCCGGCGAGCTGCCGGTGGTAGAGGGCCGGAAGGAGCTTGCGCTCGGCAAGGTCCCCGGTTCCGCCGAAGACGACATAGTCGAAGGGCTCAACGGGAATGATCTGGCTGCTCATCGGATATCTCGATCTCGTTCTGTTGACGGGCGTTATAATCTAATCGATTTAAAAACACCAGCAGGCAACGCGACAAAATCGCTGTTTTCGTTTCCCTCAGAGCCTGTCGCGCATCGCGTACCACGTCATCGCGAGGAACAGCAGCGGCGCACGGAACCGCTGCCTGCCCGGAAAGGCCGGTATTTTCAAGGCCTTCAGCAGTTCGAGATCGGAGCTTCCGCCCGTCACCTCGTCGGCATAGAGCTTGCCGCAATAGTTCGACAGCATGACGCCGTGGCCGGAATAGCCGCCGATCGTCGTGATGCCGGGCATGACCTCGCGCACATAGGGCTTGCGCGGCATGGTGATGCCGACCGAGCCGCCCCAGGCATGGGTGAGCTCGATGCCCTTCAGCGCGGGATAGACCTCCTCGATCTGCCGGCGGATCGGCGGGGTCATGTCGTCGAGGTTCTCCGAATAGGCCTCGCGCCCGCCGAAGAGCAGCCGTCCGTCGCGCGTCTTGCGGAAGTAGCGCACGACGAACCGCGTGTCGGCGATCGCCTCGCCGCCGGGAATGACCGAGGGGAACTTGTCGAGCGGCACCGTTGCGCCGATGAAGGAGCGGATCGGCATGACATGGGCGGCCGTCTTCGGCTCCAGGTTACCGATATGGGCGTTGCAGGCGATCAGCGCCCTGTCGGCGCGGATGGTGCCGCGCGCGGTGGTGATGACGGCCTTGCCGCCCGCCCGCTCGATCTTCAGCGCGGGGGTCTTCTCGTGCAGGCCGGCGCCGGCCGCCTGCGCGGCGCGGGCGATGCCGACCAGCAGCTTCAGCGGATGGATATGGCCGGTGCCGGTGTCGCGGATGCCGAAGAAGAAGCGCTTCGAGCCGACGCGCTCCTCCGTCTCCGCCCGGTCCATGAATTGCATATGCGGATAGCCGTAGCGCGTCGCGGCGATCTCGACGTGATCGCGGAAATCCTTCTCGAAGCTCGCCTTGTGGCTGACATTGAGCTGGCCGGGCACATAGTCGATGTCGAGCTTCTGCGCGGCGGCGAAGTCGTGGATATGCCGCTTGGCGTCCTCGGCGAGGCCGAAGAGCGCCCTGGCGCGCTCGTAGCCGAGCTCGGCCTCCATCTCCTCCGCCTCGGCGCGCTGGCCGGTGCCGAGCTGGCCGCCGTTGCGCCCGGACGCGCCGTCGCCGAAGCGGTGCGCCTCGATGAGCGTGACGCGGACGCCCTTCGCCGCGAGATTGTAGGCGGCCTGCAGGCCGGTGAAGCCGCCGCCGACGATGGCGACGTCCGTCTCGACCGAGCCGTCGAGCGGCGCATATTCGGCGCGCTCCCCGACGCTCGCCTCGTACCAGGAGACGCCGGGGGAGATCGGGCTTTGCCATTCCATGCCGGTCACACGTTGAGCAGCAGGAACTCGCGTTCCCAGGGGCTGATCACCTGCATGAAGGTCTCGAACTCGCCGCGCTTGACGCCGGCATAGAGGCCGATGAACTCGGCGCTCAGCACCTCGGCCAGCGCCGGGTCGGATTCGAGCAGCGACACGGCCTCCAGCAGGCCGCGCGGCAGCTCGATCGATCCCTCGTTGGCCGTGTCCTCCGTCGGCGCGGTCGGCTCGACCTCGTTCATGATGCCGAGCAGGCCGCAGCCGAGCGAGCCCGCCAGCGCCAGATAGGGATTGGCGTCCGAGCCCGGCAGACGGTTCTCGATGCGGCGCGCCGCGGCGTCCGACACCGGCACGCGGAAGGCCGTCGTGCGGTTGTCGTAGCCCCAGGCATTGTTGACCGGCGCCGACATGTCGGGCGTCAGCCGCCGGTAGGAGTTCACATAGGGCGCCATCATCACCAGCGTCTTCGGCACATAGGCCTGCATGCCGCCGATGAAGTGGAAGAACTCCTTCGAGGGCGAGCCGTCCGGATTGGAGAAGACGTTCTTGCCCGTCTCGATCTCCACCACCGACTGGTGGATATGCATGGCGGAGCCCGCCTGTCCCTGCATGGGCTTGGCCATGAAGGTGGCGTAGATGCCGTGTTTCAGCGCCGCCTCGCGGATCGTGCGCTTGAACAGGAACACCTGGTCGGCAAGCTCGATGGGATCGCCGTGGCGCAGGTTGATTTCGAGCTGCGCCGGCCCCTCCTCGTGGATCAGGGTGTCGATCTCGAGCCCCTGCCGTTCGGAGAAGTGGTAGATGTCGTCGATCAGCTCGTCGAACTCGTTGATGCCGGCGATGGAATAGCCCTGTCCGCCCTGGATGGCGCGGCC
>JBDHSZ010000060.1:0-18749 GCA_039812945.1 Shinella sp. | reverse complement strand
CATGGCGCTGCTCGCCGTCGCCGCCGCCAGCCGCACCGCCATGGTCTGGCACTGGTCGCGGCTGCCGCCCGCCCGCCGCGACGGCGTCGCCGCCTCGGTCGGCGAGCCGGCGGGCGGCGCGACCACCGTCGCGCTTGCCGGCGGCATCCTCATCTCCGCCCTGCTCTTCCTGCCGCACGGCACCGTCCTCGCCTTCGCTCTCGCGCTCATCGCGGCGGTGCTTGCCGTGCTCGCCTTCGACCGCATCGCGCTCAGCAAGATCGGCGGCCATACCGGCGACACGATCGGCGCGACGCAGCAGCTCGCGGAAATGTCAGTGCTCTTCGCCCTTGCCCTGGCGCTCTGAGCCGCCGATATAGAGGAGATCAACGTCTGGAGCCGTGATGGAATCGCCCTGCATCCTCGTCTGTTCGATCGACATGGTGACCGGCTACTGCTTCGGCTGCGGGCGCACGCGCGACGAGATCGGCGGCTGGACGCTCTACACGTCCGACGAGCGCCGCGCCATCATGGCCGAGCTGCCGGCCCGCCTCGCCACCGTCGAGCGCAAGCCCCGGCGCGAGACCCGGCGGGCCCGCATGGCGCGGGAGCGCGGCGAGGAATGAAGCTCTATATCCTCCTCGGCATCCTCGCCGCCGGCCTCGCCCTTCTCATCCTCAACCACGACGGCGGCCGCACGCTCGGCATCGCCAACGACGATTTCGGCCGGCTGGTGACGCTCTCGGCGATCGGCACGATGATCGCCGCCGGCATGCTGGCGGGCCGCCGCCAATGGGGCGAGAGCCTGCGGCAGGCCGCGATCTGGCTCATCCTCATCCTGGCGCTCGCCACCGCCTATCTCTATCGCTTCGACCTGCAGGAAATCGGCAACCGCCTGACCGCCGGCCTCATCCCCGGCCGCGCCGTGGTGACGACGAATGCCGGCGGCGAGCAGATCCTCGTCATCCACAAGGGCGTCTCCGGCCATTTCGAGGCGGACGTGACCATCGACGGCACGCCGTTGCGCATGATGGTCGATACCGGCGCGAGCTCCGTGGTGCTGTCCTACGACGACGCCATGCGCCTCGGCATCAACCCGGACAACCTCGTCTTCTCCATCGACGTCTCGACCGCCAACGGCCGGGCACGCGCCGCGCCGGTGACGCTGCGCGAGGTCGCCATCGGCCCCATCCTGCGCGGCACGATCCGCGGCATGGTCACCGAGCCGGGCCGGCTCGACCAGAGCCTGCTCGGCATGAGCTTCCTCGAGACCCTCGGCTCGATCGAGATCACGCGCGACGAATTGCGGCTGAAGGATTAGTTCTTCAGCTTGTAGCCGGTCTTGAAGATCCAGGCCGTGATCGACAGGCAGACGAGAAGGAAGCCCAGCACCGTGACGAGGCTGACGACGGGGTTCACGTCGGCGATCTCGTAGAAACTCCAGCGGAAGCCGGAGACGAGGTAGAGCACGGGATTGAAGTGGCTGACGGTCTGCCAGAAGGGCGGCAGCATCTCGATGGAATAGAAGCTGCCGCCGAGGAAGACGAGCGGCGGCACGATCAGCATCGGGAAGATGTTGAGCTGCTCGAAATCCCTCGCCCAGATGCCGATCATGAAGCCGAACAGCGAGAAGCTGACGGCCGTCAGCACGAAGAACAGCGCCATCATGACCGGGTGCCTGATCGATATGTCGACGAAGAGCGAGGCGGTGAGAAGGATGATCGTGCCGACGATCAGCCCCTTCGTCGCCGCTGCCCCGACATAGCCGATGACGATCTCGATCATCGAGACGGGCGAGGAGAGGATCTCGTAGATCGTGCCGGTGAATTTCGGGAAGTAGATGCCGAAGGAGCCGTTGCCGATGCATTGGTTGAGCAGCGTCAGCATGATGAGGCCGGGCGCGATGAAGGCACCGTAGGGCACGCCCTGCACCTCCTGCATGCGCGAGCCGATGGCCGCGCCGAAGACGATGAAGTAGAGCGAGGTGGTGATGACCGGCGACACGACGCTCTGCAGCAGCGTGCGGCGCGTGCGCGCCATCTCGAAGAAATAGATGGACTTGATCGCCTCGACGTTCATTTGCCTGTCCCCACCAGTTCCACGAAGATGTCCTCCAGCGAGCTCTGCTCCGTGGAGATGTCCCTGACCCGCAGCTCGCATTGCGACAGCGCCGAAAGCAGCGAGGAGATGCCCGTCCGCTCGCCGGACGAATCGAACTCGTAGACGAGCCGGTGGCCTTCCTGCGAGAGCGCCAGCCCGTAGGGCGACAGCGCGTCGGGAATGGCGGCGATGGGCTCGGCGAGTTCCACCGTCATCTGCTTGCGGCCGAGCTTGGCCATCAGCGCCTTCTTCTCCTCCACCAGCAGGATCTGCCCGTGGTCGATGACGCCGATGCGGTCGGCGATCTCCTCGGCCTCCTCGATATAATGCGTCGTCAGGATGATGGTGACGCCGGAGGCGCGCAGGCGCTCGACGAGCCGCCACATGTCCTTGCGCAGCGACACGTCGACGCCCGCCGTCGGCTCGTCGAGGAACAGCACCCTCGGCTCGTAGGACAGCGCCTTGGCGATCAGCACGCGCCGCCGCATGCCGCCGGAAAGCTGGCGCAGCATCGTGTCCTTCTTGTCGTACAGCGAAAGGTCCCTGAGGATGCGCTCGACCAGCGCCGGGTCCGGCTTGCAGCCGTGCAGGCCGCGCGAGAAGGCCACGGTGTTCTCCACCGTCTCGAAGGCGTCGAGCGTCAGCTCCTGCGGCACGAGGCCGATGATCGAGCGCGTCTTGCGGAAATCGCGCAGGATATCGTGCCCGCCGACCGTCACCGTGCCGCCGCTCGGCGTGACGATGCCGCAGATGATCGAGATCATCGTCGTCTTGCCCGCGCCGTTCGGCCCGAGCAGCGCGAGGATCTCGCCCTCCTCGATATCGAGGTCGACGCCCTTCAGCGCCGTGAATCCCGATGCATAGCTCTTGGTGAGATTGCGAATGGATACGATGGGCGCCATGGGAGGGTCCGGAAAGAGGGAGTTTCACGCGGAAGGACACCCTATATGGCGTGTCCTTCGTCAATTTTCACCCGTAGGCGGAAAAAATCGCTCAGCCGTAGATGCTGGCGAGGAAGCGCGCCGACACCAGCAGCAGGAAGACGCCGAAGCCCACCTCGAGCTGCCGCTTGCTCATCGAATGGGCGAGCCGCACGCCCCAGGGCGTGACGACGAGCGCGATCGGCACGATGAGCGCGACGGCGATCCAGTTGATGAAGCCGGTGGAGCCCGGCGGCAGGCCCGGCGCGCCCCAGCCGGCCCAGATATAGCCGAGGATGCCGGGAATGGAGATGAGCACGCCGACGCCCGAGGACGTCGCCACCGCCTGGTGGATCGGCCGGCCGAAGGAGGTCATATAGGTGTTGTTGAGCACGCCGCCGCCGATGCCCATGAGGCCGGACAGCGTGCCGATCACCACGCCCGCCACCTGGTTGGCGGCGCCCGTCGGCAGCCTGTCGCCGACCCGCCAGCTCTCGCGGTTGAACAGCATGCGCAGGGCCACCAGCAGCGCGATGGCGACGAAGACGAGGCGCAGGCCGACGCTGGAGATGACCGCCGCGATGACGGAAGCGAGGATCGCCCCGAGCGGCAGGGCGACGATCCAGCTCTTCAGCAGGCCGATATCGACGGCGCCGCGCCGGCGATGCGAGGTGAAGGAGCGGATCGACGTCGGCACGATGATGGCGATGGAAGTGCCGATGGACAGGTGCATGCGCACCGCCTCCGGCACGTCGAGATAGCCGAACACCTGGTAGAACACCGGCACCAGGATCGCCCCGCCGCCGATGCCGAAGATGCCGGCCAGCAGGCCGGAGACGACGCCCGCCGCGGCGAGCGCGAGCGCGAACAGGACAAGGTCGGCGATGGGCGGCATGGCGGCTTCCGGAGGGATTCGTTCGGGACGGAGGCGATTCGGGAATACGTCTCGGCGGGGCCCCCAACTGTCATCAAACCGTGATCGATTTCAACCATTCTCCTTGCCGAGGCCGAAGGGAAGGGTTTGCACCCCGCTCGCTCCACCCTTCCCGTCGCCCCGGCGTCGGCCTCGCTCCCCACCCCCGAAGGGAGCCATCGGCGGACCATCCGCCCCGCAGGCATCCCCGCCGGACACGCCCCGGCGCGGATGATGGAATGTGACGTTCCAGGCAGAGCCGCACGCACTCTGCCGCCTTTCTTCGACCGGCCCCCGCGCCGGTCTTTTTTTGCCCCGGGGTCAGGCCGTCAGAGGCTGCAATGCCGGTAGCCGGACTTGCGGGCGCGCAGATCGAAGTGGAAATGGTCCTTGTGGAACCGGTCGCTGCCCGGACCGAGCACGGTGGAGAAATACTTGCAGCTATCGCCGCGCACCGATTTCAGCAGCCCCTTCTCGCGGAAGGCGAAGAAGCCCTTCTTCTCGATGGCGATGGCCTTGCCGTTGTTCAGCACGATCTTGCCGACGTCGATCGCATTGCCCTTGGCATGCTCCGACATCGACGCGCCCTTCTGCGAATTCATGGTGCGGCAGGAATAGGAGGACATCTGGTGGATGGCCGAGACGCCCGACAGGTAGCGCATGCGGGTCGACGGCACGAGCTCCTGCTTGACCCAGCGCGCGAAGGCCTCGGTGATCTGGCAGTTCACCTGCGCGGCCGGCTTGATCCGGATGCCGCCGGAAAGGCCGGAAAGCTCCACCGGCCAGTCGATGCCGCAGGAGCGGCCGCGCGAAATGCGCGGCACGTCGCGGAACGTCACGCCGAGCTTCTGCAGCCGCTGCCGGCAGGCCTTCTCCGAGGCCGGCATGCCGCCCATGGTCTCCGGCACCTGCATCGGGTTGTCAAGGCGCGGCAGGAACGCGACCTGCTCTCCCTCCACCGCCTGCCGGCGGCGGGTCGCCGCCTTGTCCGGCACGCGCAGGAAGCCGTCGCTTTCCGCCGCGCCGAGCTCCGCGCCGCCCTCCGACATCGGGATCGGCCGGCCGATCTGCTGCGGCGTGTCCGTGCCGATGCCGTCGACGACGACCTGGCTGGCATTGCCCTCGGCGATCTCGTTCGCCTGCGCTTCCGCGAGCCCCTGCACGCCGAGCCCCTCGTCCATGCTGACGCCGCCCTCGGGGACCGTCAGCACGCCGGAGGCCGCCTGCGCCGGCTCGGCGACGCCCATCGCCTCGTCGCTGTCGATCATCGGCAGGCGCCTGCTCTGCCGCGCGCGCGCCGCCGCCACGGCGTCATCGACCTCGCCGACCCGGCCGATCGGCTCGCCCGCATCGCCGATGCGGGCGGCCGGCCGGATGGCGCCGACGCCGGCGCCGTCGATATCGTCGGGCGGCATCATGCCGCCGGAACAGGCGGCCAGCATCACCGGCAGGAGAAGCAGCCCGAACGGCCTGCGAAGACGAGAAACAAACGCGATACCCATTGTCACTTCCGCCCGGCGCCCGGCCCGCCCGATGCGGGATCCCGGTCACGC
The DNA here is from genome assembly GCA_039812945.1 of Shinella sp. GTDB lineage: Bacteria > Pseudomonadota > Alphaproteobacteria > Rhizobiales > Rhizobiaceae > Shinella. Next base: position 13,284 of record JBDHSZ010000060.1, on the reverse strand, counting down.
CCAATCTGTCCGGCGATGGTGCAGGCCGCTTTTGTCCGCATTCGGACGGGCGCGCCTGACAAGCCGGGCCGCAAGCCGCCATGCCTGCATTTCCAGGATATTTTCCCGCAACAGGGTAAAGGAATCGTTCCCGCCGGAGACGAAAAAGCCCGGCACCGCGGCGCGCAGGCGCGAAGATCGCCTCATGCGCGTCCCCCTCTTCCGCCTTCGCCCGCATTCGGCTAGACCGATGGAAAGAAACGAGGAACCCGCATGACCGACACCAGGATGCCGAACGGCCAGCTCACCCTCCGCACGCTCGCCATGCCGGGCGACGCCAATGCCGCCGGCGACATCTTCGGCGGCTGGGTCATGGCGCAGATGGACCTTGCCTCGGGCATCCGCGCCGCCGAGCGCGCGCAGGGCCGCGTCGTCACGGCGGCGGTCAGGGAGATGGCCTTCGAGCTGCCGGTGAAGATCGGCGACACGCTCAGCATCTATACCGACATCGCCCGCGTCGGCCGCACCTCGATCACGCTGAGCGTCGAGGCCTGGGCGCAGCGCTACCTCACCACCACGCTGGAGAAGGTGACGGGGGCGACCTTCGTCATGGTCGCGCTCGACCGGAACGGCCACCCGACCCCCGTCCCGGTCGAATAGGCCGCACCCTCATCCCTTGAAGACGAAGGCGGCGCCGGCGGCGATCAGCATGAAGCCGACGGCGTGGTTCCAGGTCAGGCTTTCCTTCAGCCAGAACACGGAGAAGCCGGCGAAGACCAGCAGCGTGACGACCTCCTGGATCGTCTTCAACTGCGCGGCCGAATAGACCTCGTGGCCGATGCGGTTTGCCGGCACCGCCAGGCAATATTCGAAGAAGGCGATGCCCCAGCTCGCCAGCACGGCGATGAAAAGCGGCGCGGACTTGAACTTGAGATGCCCGTACCAGGCGAAGGTCATGAAGACGTTGGAGAGGCAGAGCATCACGATCGGCCAGACGGCCGCGGGATTGAGGCTGAAGGGCATCGGCGAATCCTGAAAGGAAGGAGAGACACCATCGACATAGTCGGCTCGCCGCCGCCGTCAAGCCCGCCCTGTCACTGATTCTCGCGATCTCCCGTTAAGACAATCTTATGCCGCCCGCCACACCATCCGCCCGAGGTCGGGACCGACCGCGCAAAAGGCGGCGCCTCTCCGGGGCGGGAACGAGAATGAGCGATACGACCCGGCCCATGCCGGTGGATGAGGCGACAAGGCGCCAGATTCTGTCCGCACAGGCGCTGTCCGTGCTGGACGGCATCGTGCTGTCGCTCGTCGCCAACAGTTTCCTCGCCGCCACCACCGCCGCCGTGCTCTGGCTGGACGGGCCGGACGACCAGATCCTGCTGTGGCTCGCCGCCGTGCTGGCGATCAACCTGGCGCGCCTCATCGTCGTCAGGATCGTCCGCCGGATGAACTGCGCCGTGGAGCGGCCGAAGCGGGCGCTCGACGTGCTGTCCTTCGGGGCGATCGGCGGGGGCCTGGCCTGGAGCCTGCCGCCCTTCATCGGCGCGGCATACGGGGCCGCGGGGCTCAATCCCTATCTCATCTTCATCATCGGCGGCATCTGCGCCGGCTCGCTGATGCAGAGCACCGCCTATGCCCGCACGGCCCTGCTGTTCTCCGGCCCGCCGCTCGCCGCCGCCTTCGTCTCGCTGGTGTTATCGGGCACCACGGAGGCCCTCGTCGTCGCCGCCGACGCCCTGCTGCTCGCCGCGATGATGCTGCGCGCCAGCCAGCTCAGCGAGGCCGGCTTCATCCGCAGCCAGATCGACCGGCTGAAGGCGGTGGCGCTCGCCGCCTCGCTGTCCGACGCCAATGCGGAGATCCGCCAGTCCTACCACCAGCTCGCCTCGCTGGCGAACCGCGACCCGCTGACCGGCCTCGGCAACCGCGCCCTCTTCAACCAGCGCCTGCGCGGCCTGCTCGCCGGCGACATGCCGGCCGACCGGCTGGCCCTCATCGTCATCGACCTCGACCGCTTCAAGGCGATCAACGACACGATGGGCCACGGCGCGGGCGACGCGGTGCTGGTCGAGATCGCCAGCCGCCTTGCCGGCCTCACCGGCCCGACCGACACGGTCGTCCGCCTCGGCGGCGACGAGTTCGCCGTCATCGTCGAGGGTGACGGCGCGCAGGCGCGCGGCCGCGAAATCGGCGAGAACATCGTGCGGCTGGCCGGCGACCCCATCCTCGTCGGCGAGCGTCCCGTCACCGTCGGCGCCAGCGCCGGCCTCGCGCTGCACCCACAGCACGGCGAGACGGCGGACGATCTCTTCGCCAGCGCCGACATCGCGCTCTACGCCGCCAAGGAGGGCGGACGGCGCCGCCTCGGCCTGTTCAATCCCGAGCTGAAGGCCCATATCGAGCGCCAGCGCCTCATCGAGACGACCCTGGCGGAGGCCATCGAATCCCGGCAGTTGCAGGTGTTCTTCCAGCCGCAGGTGGAGCTTGCCACCGGCGCCGTCACCGGTTTCGAGGCGCTGCTGCGCTGGGCGCACCCGCAGCTCGGCCCCGTCGCCCCGCCGGATATCGTGCGCGCCGCCCATGCGCTGCATATCTCGACGGCGCTGACCGGCCACGTCGCCGCCCGCGCCGCCGAGCTGCTGCGCACCCTGCCCCGCCTCGGCCTGCCGGAAGCCGCCGTCGCGGTGAACGTCTCGCCGCGCGAATTCTCCGGCGACACGCTGTCGCGCCTTCTGACGGCGATCGCCCGCGAGCACGGGATCTGTCCGGCGCTGATGGAGATCGAGATCACCGAGGAGGCGACGCTCGACACCCAGGCCGCCGGCGCCGAGCTCGCCCGGCTGGAGGCCGCCGGCTTCCGCCTCGCCGTCGACGATTTCGGCATGGGCCATTCCTCCCTCGCCTACCTGGTCAGCCTGCGGATCGACCGGCTGAAGATCGACCGCAGCTTCGTCACCGGCATCGCCACCAGCCGCGAGAACCAGGCGCTCATCTCCGCCCTCATCGGCATCGGCCACGCGCTGGCCATCGACATCGTCGTGGAAGGCGTCGAGAGCGCGGAGGAGGCCGAGGTGCTGCGCATGCTCGGCTGCCGCCACGCCCAGGGCTATCACTTCGCCCGCCCCATGCCGGCCGAGGACATCCCGCGCTGGCTCGACCAGCACGCCGAACGCATCCGCCGCGAGGCCGCCGGCAATTCCTGAGCCGCGCCGGCCGGTTGCGCGGCGGCAAATTCGTTTCCCTTTTGTACTCGTCACCCCTTTTCTTTCCGGACGACTATCGCCATATTCCCCGCATGGCCAGATCTCCGAAAAAATCCCCGCCCTCGAACTCCGGTTTCGAGGAAGCCCCGCAATCGCCCTTCGAGGGCGAGCCGCTCGACGGCAGCGTCTCCGACTGGGTCAGGCAACTCGAGGCCGAGGCGGAGGCCGCCGGCGTCGAGAGCCGCCGCGAGGTCGCCTCCAAGGCGGGCAAGCACCGCAAGGCGGTGGAGAACGCCGCCCGCCGCCATACCGAGCAGGTGACGGTCTCCAAAACCTCGCGCGGCGTCTCGATCGGCGGCTCGTCCGACCCGAAGACCCGCGCCGCCGCCGGCCTGATGCCCGTCTCCGGCCTCGACGTCTCGCTGGAGGACGCCGCCGCGCTGGAAAAGGGCTCCGGCGTCACCGCCACCGTGGAGGCGCTGTCGAAGCTCATCGAGAGCGGCAACCCGCTGTTCAAGGACGGCAAGCTCTGGACGCCGCACCGCCCCGCCCGGCCGGAGAAGTCGGAAGGCGGCATCCCGATCCGCATGATCAGCGACTACCAGCCCGCCGGCGACCAGCCGACCGCCATCAGAGACCTCGTCGGCGGCCTCGCCGAAGGCGAGCGCAGCCAGGTCCTGCTCGGCGTCACCGGCTCGGGCAAGACCTTCACCATGGCCAAGGTGATCGAGGAGACGCAGCGCCCCGCCGTCATCCTCGCGCCGAACAAGACGCTGGCCGCCCAGCTCTACAGCGAGTTCAAGAACTTCTTCCCGGACAACGCGGTCGAATATTTCGTCTCCTACTACGACTATTACCAGCCGGAGGCCTATGTCCCGCGCTCGGACACCTATATCGAGAAGGAATCCTCGATCAACGAGCAGATCGACCGCATGCGCCACTCCGCGACGCGCTCGCTGCTGGAGCGCGACGACTGCATCATCGTCGCCTCGGTCTCCTGCATCTACGGTATCGGCTCGGTCGAGACCTACACCGCCATGACCTTCCAGATGGAGGTCGGCGAAAGGCTCGACCAGCGCCAGCTCCTCGCCGACCTCGTCGCCCAGCAATACAAGCGCCGCGAGATGGATTTCCAGCGCGGCTCCTTCCGCGTGAGGGGCGACACGATCGAGATCTTCCCGGCCCACCTTGAGGATGCCGCCTGGCGCATCTCGATGTTCGGCGACGAGATCGACGCGATCACCGAGTTCGACCCGCTGACCGGCCAGAAGACCGGCGACCTGAAATCGGTGAAGATCTACGCCAACAGCCACTACGTCACCCCGCGCCCGACGCTGAACGGCGCCATCAAGGCCATCCGCGAGGAGCTGAAGCAGCGCCTCGCCGAGCTGGAGAAGGCCGGCCGCCTGCTGGAGGCCCAGCGCCTGGAGCAGCGCACCCGCTACGACCTCGAAATGCTGGAGGCCACCGGCTCCTGCGCCGGCATCGAGAACTATTCGCGCTACCTCACCGGCCGCCGCCCCGGCGAGCCGCCGCCGACCCTCTTCGAATACGTGCCCGACAACGCGCTGATCTTCATCGACGAGAGCCACGTCACCATTCCGCAGATCGGCGCGATGTATCGCGGCGACTTCCGCCGCAAGGCGACGCTGGCCGAATACGGCTTCCGCCTGCCCTCCTGCATGGACAACCGCCCCCTGCGCTTCGAGGAATGGGACGCCATGCGCCCGGACACCGTCGCCGTCTCGGCGACGCCCGGCGGCTGGGAGCTGGAGCAGTCCGGCGGCGTCTTCGCCGAGCAGGTCATCCGCCCGACCGGCCTCATCGACCCGCCGGTCGAGGTGCGCCCGGCCAAGAGCCAGGTGGACGACGTGCTGGGCGAGATCCGCGAGACCGCGCAGGCCGGCTACCGCACCCTCGTCACCGTGCTCACCAAGCGCATGGCCGAGGACCTCACCGAATACCTGCACGAGCAGGGCGTTCGCGTGCGCTACATGCACTCCGACATCGACACGCTGGAGCGCATCGAGATCATCCGCGATCTTCGTCTGGGCGCCTTCGACGTGCTCGTCGGCATCAACCTGCTGCGCGAGGGCCTCGACATTCCCGAATGCGGCTTCGTCGCCATCCTCGACGCCGACAAGGAAGGTTTCCTCCGCTCGGAGACGTCCCTTATCCAGACCATCGGGCGTGCCGCGCGAAACGTCGACGGCAAGGTCATCCTCTATGCCGACCAGATCACCGGCTCCATGCAGCGCGCCATGGATGAGACGTCCCGCCGCCGCGAGAAGCAGGTCGCCTACAACGAGGCCAACGGCATCACCCCGGAATCGGTGAAGGCGAAGATCTCCGACATCCTCGACTCGGTCTACGAGCGCGACCACGTCCGCGCCGACATCTCCGGCGTCGCCGGCAAGGGCTTTGCCGACGCCGGCCACCTCGTCGGCAACAACCTCAAGGCCCATCTCGAAGCGCTGGAAAAGCAGATGCGCGACGCCGCCGCCGATCTCGACTTCGAGGCCGCCGCCCGCATCCGCGACGAGATCAAGCGCCTCAAGGCCGCCGAACTGGCCGTCATGGACGACCCGATGGCGCGCGACGAAGCGCGGTCACAGGAGAAAGGCAGCAAATCCGCCACCACCTCTCCGTCGTCATCCTCGGGCTCGACCCGAGGATCCAAGGTGACGCCCGCCGCGTCAAAATCCCTCTTCCAAAAACCCTCGCTCGACGACATGGGCCCGGGCACCGACACCGAACGCCCGCTCTTCCGCAAGCCGGCGCTGGACGAGATGGGCCGCGACATCGCGGCCCCGGCCGGCAAGTCGCTGTTCCGCCGCAACACGCTCGACGAGATGACGGTCGGCCGCACGGAAAAGCCCGTCACGGGGGATCTGCCGCAACGCCCGGAGGAAACCCTCTCCACCAAGAAGCGCGCCTCCCCGCCCGACGACCCGAAACCCCTGCAGCGCGGCAAGATCGGCGCGGGAAGCTACGAGGATCCCGGCGAGGCGAAGCGCAAGGGGCGCACCAAGGGCAAGACCGGGCGGCCGGGGCGCTAAGCGGCTACTCCGCCGCCTCGCCCTTCACCGGCTCCAGCGCGGCGGCCAGTTCGTAGGAATAGCCTTCCAGCATGGCATAGGCCTGCTCGATGGCCTGGATTTGGCCCTCCGCGTTGCGGATCGCCTCGGTGATCGACTGCGAGCGGGCGCGCAGCATGGAGCCGAGGAAATCCGTGCCGGCCTTGCGGCCGAGGCGGTCGATATGCTGGCGCACGCGGTTGCGGTGGCGCTCCAGCTCCAGGATGTGGAAGCGGCTCTTGACGATGTCGTCGGAGAGCTTTCGCCGCATCGCCGCCAGCGGGTCGAAGCTGCCGGGCTCGCGCTCGTCGAGGATGACGTCGTTGACCAGCGGCTCCAGCAGCATCAGGCCCTTGAGGTCGCGCGGGTCGGCGAGCTGCGGGTCGAAGCCGGTGTCGTCGAAGACCTTGCGGCGCACGGGGTCACGCAGGAGATCATAGCAGGCCTGCAGGCGGGCGAACTGATCGCCGTCGCCGCCCGAATCGGGATGCATGCCCTTGGCGGCCTTGCGGTAGGCGGTCTTGATCGCGCCGTCGTCGGCGTCGCGCTCCAGTCCGAGCATGGCGTAGGGATCGATCACGCGGCCACCTGTCTATTATTCTTCTGCATTGCGTCGTCCGTTCTTTACGTCGTTTTCCGACCGGGAGGGGACGAAATTGTGGTGACGGCGCGGCGATGCACAGAAAGCGCTATTCCGCCGCTTCCACCCCGGTTTCGCCGGGGCTCCGCGCGGCAAGCACCGCCGCGAAGGCCGCCGCGATCACCTCCGGCCCCGCCCCGGGCTTCGTCGCATCCGCGGAAAGGATCTGCCGGTAGCGCCGCGCGCCCGGAAACCCCTGGAAGAGGCCGATCATGTGCCGCGTCACATGCGCCACCCGTCCGCCCCGCGCGATGACGTCACCCGCATAGGCGATCATCGCGTCCCGCACCGCCTGCCAATAGGCGACGGGAAGATCGCGGGGATCGGCGAGGAGGCCGGAGGGCGCGTCTTGCGGGGAAAGCGGATGCGGAAAGAGCGCGTCGACGCCCGTCAGGACGCCGCTGTCCTGATACGCGGCCCTCCCGAGCATGACGCCGTCGAGGCCATCCATTTCCTGAAGCGCCTGACTCAGACTGTGAAGTCCGCCGTTGAGGCCGATGAAAAGATTCGGGTTTTCCGCCTTCAGCCGGCGCACCAGACTATAGTCGAGCGGCGGGATATCGCGGTTCTCCTTGGGCGAGAGCCCCTGCAGCCAGGCCTTTCGCGCATGGACCCAGACGGCATCCGTGCCGGCCGCCTTCACCCGCGAGACGAGATCGCGCAGCGCCAGTTCCGGGTCCTGGTCGTCGACGCCGATGCGGCATTTGACCGTGACGGGGACGGCCACCGCCGCCTTCATCGCCGCCACGCAGTCGGCGACGAGGTCCGGCTCGCGCATCAGGCAGGCGCCGAAGGTGCCGAACTGCACCCGGTCGGAGGGGCAGCCGACATTGAGGTTGATCTCGGCATAGCCGAAACCTTCGCCGATGCGCGCCGCCTCCGCCAGCTTCTCCGGGCTGTTGCCGCCGAGCTGCAGCGCCACGGGCTGCTCCACGGCGTCGAAGCCGAGCAGCCGCTCGCGGTTGCCGCGCAGGATCGCGTCGGCGACGATCATCTCGGTGAAGAGCAGCGCGTTGCTGGTGAGCTGCCGCGCGAAGACGCGATACGCCCGGTCGGACCAGTCGATCATCGGCGCGGTGGCGAAGATCTTCGTCCCCGTCTCCACGGCCTGCCGGTAGAATGTGCCTGTCTTCGTCATGGCCGGGCTCATACTCCATATGCGCCGGAAAAACCACCCTCGGCCTTTCCCCGCCGGGTGCTAGAATGGCGGCAGGAATCAGACCGCCGGAGGATCCCATGCCGCTCTACGCCCTCGACGACCGCACGCCCACGCTTCCCGCGGAGGACCGCTACTGGGTGGCGCCCGACGCCAATGTCATCGGCAAGGTCATCATCGGCGAGGACGTCGGTATCTGGTTCGGCGCGACGCTGCGCGGCGACAACGAGCCGATCATCGTCGGCGCGCGCTCGAACATCCAGGAGGGCGTGGTCGTGCATACCGATCCCGGCAAGCCGGTCGTCATCGGCGAGGGCTGCACCATCGGCCACGGCGCCATCGTCCACGGCTGCACCATCGGCGACAATTCGCTCGTCGGCATGGGCGCGACGGTGCTGAACGGCGCGGTCATCGGCCGCAATTGCCTGATCGGCGCCAATGCGCTGGTGACGGAAGGCAAGGTCTTCCCGGACAATTCGCTGATCGTCGGCGCGCCGGCGAAAGCCGTCCGCACGCTGGACGCGGAGGCCGTCGAGGGCCTGAAGCGCTCGGCGGAAAGCTATGTCCGCAACTGGCAGCGCTTCAGGAAGGGCCTCAAGCCGATCGGCTAGAGCATTTCCAGCCGAAGCGAAGTCGCTTCGGCGTCGGACAATGCGGCAAAAAATTGACATACCACTCAAATAGCGCTGCGCAGATCAAAATATAGATAGAGCTTGCAATATGAGATCCAATATTGTTGCCGCCATAAGTACTATCTCTGTATTATATGGATTACATTATCTTGGAGAAAATAGGTTTTGCTACGGTGAATTTCGCTTCAAAAGCGATAAAGAGTATATATTTTCAGCTATAGATTACGAATTATCAACAAGTAGATCTCTTATCTCACCAAAAATAAAGGACGCAGATTCTTTTCTCAGAGAATTTCCAAATTGTTGCGGAACATCCGTCGATAAAAAAAGTGTAACTCTTATTTCCGCGTTAACGGGGCAAGTACGGACATACGCCGACCTGAGATATAGAAAATATGATGACCCACAAAAAGACCACCTCAACGTCACATATTCTTTGAATTCATGCGGGTCTGGGATTGAGCGATGGCAGGAATAACCGACGTTTCGATCGTATGATTAACGCCAGGCGCGTTGATTACGCAAGAGCCTGGAACATTTCCGGGAAATGTTCTAGGCGCATCCCGCGCAGGTGCCGCGGATCTCGATGGTCGTCTTGCCGGTCCTGAAATTGCGGTCCCGGGCGAAATCCTTCAGCCGGTTCTCGATCATGTGATCGTGGAACTCGACCACGTCGCCGCAGGTCTCGCAGATCATGAAGGCCGTCAGGCCGTGGGCATGGCAGCCCTCGTCCGGATGGGCGCAGGCGACGAAGGCGTTCATGCTTTCGAGGCGATGCACGAGGCCGAATTCCAGCAGCTTGTCGAGCGCCCGGTAGACCTGCAGCGGCGCGCGAAACCCGCTGTCGCGCAGCTTGTCGAGGATGGAATAGGCGCTGAGCGGGCCGTCGGAATGGGTCAGCACGTCGAAGACCAGGCCCTGGTTGCGCGTCAGTTGCTGCATGGTCATGCCCGACCTCCTTCGCTTGCCGCCGCCGCGCTCGTCCTCGGTTTCGTCAATAGGCTCAGGATGAACAGGCCGAGCGCCGCGACGACGATGGAGGGGCCGGAGGGCGTGTCGAATTTCAGGGAGCCGAAGAGCCCGCCGACGACGGCCAGCGCCCCGACGACGGAAGAGAGCACGGCCATGATCTCCGGGCTGGTGGAGAACCGCCGCGCGGTCGCGGCGGGGATGATCAGCAGCGAGGTGATCAGCAGGATGCCGACGATCTTCATGGCGATGGCGATGACGAGCGCCATCAGCAGCATGAAGACGAGCCGCGTCCGCTCCGGCTGCAGGCCCTCGGCCTCGGCCAGTTCCGGGTTGACGGTCGAGGCGATCAGCGGCCGCCACATCCAGACGATGGCGAAGGTGACGAGGATGCCGCCACCCCAGACGAGGTCCACATCGGCGCGCGAGACGGCGAGGATATCGCCGAACAGGAAGCCGACGAGATCGATGCGCACCCAGGTCATGAAGGAGACCATGACGAGGCCGATGGCGAGCGTAGCATGCGAGAGGATGCCGAGCAGCGCGTCGGTGGAGAGCGTGCCGCGCCGCTGGAGCAGCAGCAGCAGCAGCGAGACCATGGCGGCGACGGCGAAGACGCTGAGCAGCAGGTTGAAATCCATCAGCAGCGACAGCGCGACGCCGAGCAGCGCCGAATGGGCCATCGTATCGCCGAAATAGGCCATGCGCCGCCAGACGACGAAGCAGCCGAGCGGGCCGGCGGTGACGGCGAGCCCGACGCCGGCGACGAGGGCGCGCGTGAAGAAATCGTCAAGCATCGCGCCGCTCCCTGGCCGGTTCCGCGGCCTCATGGCCGCAGCCGCAGTTCGGCCCGTGCACATGGCCGAGGCGCATCCGCCCCGCCCGCCCGCCGCCCGGCAGGATATCGACGGCGTGATGGCCGTCGTCCGGCCGGCAATCGTCGGTGATCGAGCCGTCGGCATGCAGCACGCGGCCGTCCGGCAGATGCGTATGGTCGTGATTGTGGTTGTAGAGCGCCAGCGTCTGCCCCGCCCGCGCGCCGAACAGGCGCAGATATTCCGGGCTCTGGCTGACGATGTCGGGCGTGCCGCGGCAGCAGACATGGCCGTTGAGGCAGATGACGGTGTCCGTCTCGGCCATCACGACATGCAGGTCGTGCGAGATGAGCAGGATGCCGCAGCCAGTCGTGTTGCGGATCGTCTTGATGAGATCGTAGAGCGCGATCTCGCCGGAGAAATCGACGCCCTGCACCGGCTCGTCGAGCACGAGCAGGTCGGGCTTGCGGGCGATGGCGCGGGCGAGCAGCGCGCGCTGGAACTCGCCGCCCGAAAGATGCTGCACCTCGGCGCGGGCAAGATGGCGGATTCCCGTCGCCTCCAGCGCCGCGTCGATCTCCGCGCCCTTCAGCGGCGAGGTCAGCGTCATCAGCCGGTCGACGGTGAGCGGCATGGTCCAGTCGACGGCGAGCTTCTGCGGCACGTAGCCGACCTTCAGCCCGGCCTTGCGCGCCACCCTGCCCTCGTCCGCCTTCATGACGCCGATCGCCGTCTTGGCGGTGGTCGACTTGCCGGAGCCGTTGGGGCCGATCAGCGTGACGATCTCGCCGGGGGCGATCGAGAATTCCACGCCGCGCACGAGCCAGCGGCCCTGCCGGCGCACGCCGACGCCGGAAAGCGAGACGAGCGGCGGGGCGGTCCTGTCTGGGGTCTGCAGCATCGTTTTTCCAAAAAAGCCTGTTGCCTGACGATATGGCACACGTTATAGCATAACGCAATTGATGTAATAACATTACATTTTCATTCAAGACGGAGATCCCATGCAGAAAGCCGTTCGCGCCCTCCTTCTCTCCACCGCGCTCCTTGCCGCCGGCACTGTCGCCGCGCGGGCGGAAACGCCCGATGTGGTCGTGTCGATCAAGCCGATCCATTCGCTCGTCTCGGCGATCATGCAGGGCGTGGGCGAACCGGCCCTGATCGTGGAGGGCGCGGCCTCGCCGCATACCTATTCCCTGAAACCCTCCAATGCGGCGGCCTTGCAGGATGCCGACGTCATCTTCTGGGTCGGCCGCGGACTGGAGGCGTTTCTGGAGAAGCCGCTGGGATCGCTCGGCGGCAAGGCCGCGGTGATCGAGCTGGACGATGCGCCCGGCCTCGAAAAGCTGCCCCTGCGCGAAGGCGGCCCCTTCGAGGCTCATGCGCATGACGGCGAGGAAGGGCACGACCACGCCCATGAGGACGGCCACGACCACGCGGAGGAAGCCGGGCACGGCGAATTCGACATGCATCTCTGGCTGAGCCCGGACAATGCCCGCGCCATCGCCGCGGAGGCCGCCCGGATCCTCGCCGATAAGGACCCGGCCAATGCCGAGGCCTATGCCGCCAACCTCGCCGGCCTGAACGACAGGCTCGCCGCGCTCGACAAGGAGATCGCCGAGACCCTCGCGCCGGTGAAGGGCAAGCCCTTCATCGTCTTCCACGATGCCTATCAGTATTTCGAGCATCATTACGGCGTCACCGCCGCCGGCTCCATCACCGTCAGCCCCGAAACCCTGCCCGGCGCGGAACGGCTGACGCAGATGCGCGACAAGGTGAAGACGCTCGGCGCAACCTGCGTCTTCGCCGAGCCGCAGTTCGAGCCCAAGCTGGTGAACGTGGTGATCGAGGACACGCCGGCACGGTCCGGCACGCTCGACCCGGAAGCCGCGACGCTGGACCCCGGCCCGGAACTCTACTTCGCCCTGATGCGCGGCATGGCCGCCTCGCTCCGGGACTGCCTCGGGCAAGGCGGCTGAGGCCGAAGGTCAGTCCCGCTCGGCGGAACGAGCCCACAGATTGATGTCGGCCTCCTTGGCATAGACGTCGATCTCGGCCAGTTCCCCGGCCGAGAAATCGGGCTTTTCCAGCGCCTTGACGCAATCGACGATCTGCTCGGCACGGCTGGCGCCGATCAGCGCGGAGGTGACGCGGCCGCCGCGCAGCGCCCAGGCCAGCGCCATCTGCGCCAGCGTCTGGCCGCGCCGCCCGGCGATCTCGTTCAGCTTGCGGACATTGTCGATGATCTCCGGGCGGATGAAGTCCTGCCTGAGGGAGCGGTTCAGCGCCGCGCGGCTGTCCTCCGGGATGCCGCCGAGATATTTCGTCGTCAGCATGCCCTGCGCCAGCGGCGAGAAGACGATGGAGCCGATGCCGAGGTCGTCGAGCGTGTCGAGCAGGCCGTCGTCCTCGATCCAGCGGTTGAGCATGGAATAGCTCGGCTGGTGGATGAGGCAGGGCGTGCCGAGGTCCTTGAGGATCGCCGCCGCCTCGCGGGTGCGCTGCGAATTGTAGGAGGAGATGCCGACATAGAGCGCGCGGCCGGAGCGCACGATATGGTCGAGCGCGCCGCAGGTCTCTTCCAGCGGCGTATCCGGGTCGAAGCGGTGAGAATAGAAGATATCGACATAGTCGAGGCCCATGCGCTTCAGGCTCTGGTCGCAGGAGGCGATGAGGTACTTGCGGCTGCCCCACTCGCCGTAAGGACCCGGCCACATGTCGTAGCCGGCCTTGGAGGAGATGATCAGCTCATCGCGCAGCGCCTTGAAATCGGTGCGCAGGATCTCGCCGAAGGCGATCTCGGCGGTGCCGCC
>JBDHSZ010000059.1:0-19233 GCA_039812945.1 Shinella sp. | reverse complement strand
TCGGGGAGAAGGTGCCGGCAGGCGGATGAGGGGGCCGCCGAAGGCAGGAAAAGTCGAACTTTCAGCCGGATCCCCCCTCATCCGACCCTTCGGGCCACCTTCTCCCCGAGGGGAGAAGGAAGGTTCGGCAACGGTCTGCCTCATATGCAATTGCCCCGCCGCTTGCGGGGAGAAGGTGGCGGCAGCGGGATGGCTTGCCGCTCAGATAGACGCCAGCGTCCAGCCGACGATATCGGCGGTGACGGCGGCGAAGGCCGCATCCAGCCCCTTCACGAAAGCCGCGCTGCCCGACCCTCTGACCGGCACCGCCGCGCGGAACAGTTTCTGCGCCCGCACCGTGCCGTTGCGGTCGTTGAGCAGCTTGGCGGAAATCTCCACCACGGCCGTATCCGCGCCCGAGGTCTGCACCTCGAAGGAGCGGATGTCGGTGACGATCTGGTAGTCGATGGCCAGCCCCTGCCCCGGCATGCCGACGCCGCCGAGGCGGCCGCTGTTCTCGAAGGCCTGCACGAGCTTGGCCTGCACCATCTTGGTCAGGCTGTCGCTCCATTGCGACTTGGCGAGATACTGGACTTCGGAGGGCGACGGGCGGATGACGATCTGCTCGCTGTCGAGCGCCTTCAGCGCGGAGGGCTGCGGCACGAGGATCTGCCGGTTCTTCGCCGACGGCCCCTCGGCGGATGCCGTCGCCGCGAGGCTGAACGTGTCGTTCTTGGCGGGCGCGCTGCCGCAGGCGGCAAGGGTCGCCGCCAGAACGGCGAGAAGTGCGGCGCGCGCCGCCGTCCCGTTCCGCAACAACTCGATGCCCGATACCGTCATTTCATCCTCAAACCCTGGGAATCGATGTGTAGCAGCGGCGCGGCGCGCTGTCACGGCTGCGCGGCTTCACAAAGTCGCGCCCGCGCGCCGTTGTGGGGATAGGGCCACACTTTCAACGCCGCGTGCGCCCGTCATACTGCTTCACGGTGTCGCCGCCGAACAGCAGGCGCTGCGGATTGCGCTCGAAACCGGAAATGGCGCTGTCGAGATTCTGGATCGTGCGGCGCGTATCGAGCACCAGCGCCTCGACATCGCGCAGGCCCGAGCCCGAGAAGCGCTGGAGCCCGTCGGCGATCGGGCCGATCCGGCCGTTCAGCGTGTCGGCCGCCTGCTTGATCGACTGCAGCGTCGCCTTGGCCTCGGCGAAGAGCGATTCGGAATCGCCCTCGCCCAGGAAGCCGTCGAGCTTGGCGAGCACGCCGTCGACGCGCGTGGAGGCCGCGTTCAGCTTGTTCGCCATCTGCTGGGCGTCGGTGATGATCTGGTCGATGTCGTCCTTGCGCCCGCCGATGCGGTCGGCGACGCCGGTGACGGAGGCGATCGCCTTGCGGGCGTCCGCGGTGGCGACCGAGATGTTATCGATGGCGCCGCTCACCTTCTGCGTGTCGACCGCCGCCATCAGGTCGTCCACCTTGTCGAGCGTCACCGTCGCATTCTTGCCGAACGTGTCGAAGGTCTCGGCCGCCTTGCGGAAGCCCTCGACGGTCGTCTTGATATCGCCCGAGGCGTCGGCGATGTCCCTGCTGACCTTGTCGACATTGCCGACGAAGTCCTCGACCTTCTTCGGATCGACCGCCTTGATCAGCGAATCGACCGAGGCGAGCGTCGAATCCAGCCGGCCGGAGAGGTTCTTGAACGTATCGGAGAGGCCGCCGACGCTCTGCAGGAACTCGTCGATGTTCTCGCCGTTGCGGGCGAGCGAGCCGGAGAATTTCTCCGCGTTCTGGATGGTGGTGGTCAAGGGGCCGCGCGCGTCGGCGACGAAGCCCTGGATATCGGTGATCGCGGTATCGGCGCGCTTGAGGATCTTGTCGGCGGTCGAAAGGATGTTCGTCACGCTCGACTGCTCGGCCTGCAGCACGGCGATGGTCTCGTTGTCGAAGGCCTCGCGCAGGATGTTCGGATCGCCGGCATTGCCGCCGCCGAGTTCGATATAGGCCGCGCCCGTCAGGCCCTGCACTTCCAGCACGGCGGTGGTGGACTGCTTGACCGGCGCATCGGTGGAAACCTCCGTCATGGCGACGGAGAAGTGCGGATCCTTCGAATCGATGGCGAGGCTGCGCACGGAGCCGACCGGGATGCCGTTGAAGCGCACGGGCGAGCCGACGGAAAGGCCGTTGGCCGAGCCGGGGATGCGGATCGCGAGCTGCGCCATGTCGCCGCCGCGGCCGTATTGCGACATCCAGTAGACGAAGACGAAGGCGGCAGCCATGACCAGCACGGTGAAGAAACCGACGAGGGCGTAGTTGGCTTTCGTTTCCATGCGTCCATCCTGCCGCAATTCCATCCGCCGGGACCGAGGCCCCGGTTGCTTTATGTCTTCCGCACGATCGACCGTGCCCGCTTGCCCTGGAAATAGGACTGCACCCACGGATCGTCAAAGGCCAGCATGTCCTCGATCGTGCCTTCGACCAGAACCCTCTTCCGCCCGAGAACGGCGATGCGGTCGCACACCGAGAACAGGCTGTCGAGGTCGTGAGTCACCATATACACGGTGAGGCCCAAAGTGTCGCGCAGTTTGGCGATCAGCTCGTCGAATTCGGCCGCGCCGATGGGGTCGAGGCCCGAGGTCGGCTCGTCGAGGAAGACCAGCGCCGGATCGAGCGCCAGCGCGCGGGCCAGCGCCGCGCGCTTGATCATGCCGCCGGAAAGCTCGGAGGGGAACTTGTCCGCCGCCTCCGGCGCAAGGCCGACCAGCTCGATCTTCAGGCGCGCCAGCTCGTCCATCATCGCCTGCGGCAGGTCGAGATATTCGCGCATCGGCACCTGGATGTTCTCCCGCACCGTCAGCGAGGAGAACAGCGCGCCGTGCTGGAAGAGCACGCCGAGCTTCATGTCGAGCGCCAGCCGCTCCTCCTCCGTGGCCTTGTCGAAATCCACGCCGAAGATGCCGATCGTGCCGGCGCGGCGCGGCAGCAGGCGCAGCACGGTGCGCATCAGCACCGACTTGCCGGTGCCGGACGCGCCGACGAAGCCGAGGATCTCGCCGCGGTAGATGTCGAGGTTGAGCCTGTCGAGGACGATGTTGCTGCCGAAGCCGACGGTCAGGTCCTTGACCGAGAGCACCACGTCGTCCTGTCTTGCCGGATCCATGCGCGCCCCTAGAAATCGATTGCCGCGTAGAACATGGCGAAAAGGCCGTCCACGAGGATGACGACGAAGATCGACTTCACCACCGAGGCGGTGACGTGCCGGCCGAGCGATTCGGCGCTGCCGCCGACCTTGAGCCCCTCCACCGAGGCGACGATACCGATGATCAGCGCCATGAACGGCGCCTTGATCATGCCCGAGACGATGGTGGAAAGGTCGATCGCCTCGCGAAGGCGTGACTGGAACGTCTCGAAGGTGATGCCGGAATAGGCCCAGGCGACGAAGGCCGCCCCGCCGAGCGCCGCGAAATTGGCGATGATCGTCAGAAGCGGCAGCGCGACCGTCAGCGCCACGAGCCGCGGGAAGACGAGCACGCCGATCGGGCTGAGGCCCATGACCTTCAGCGCGTCGATCTCCTCGCGCATCTTCATCGAGCCGATCTCGGCGGTGATCGCGCTGCCGGAGCGGCCGGCGATCATGATCGCGGTCAGGAGAACGCCGATCTCGCGAAGCTGGAGAATGCCGACGAGGTCGACCACGAAGACCTCCGCACCGAAATAGCGGAGCTGGAACGCGCCCTGCTGGGCGATGATCGCGCCGATGAGGAAGGACATCAAGATGATGATCGGCACGGCGCGCACGCCCATATGGTCGATCTGGTGCACGATGGCGGCCGGCGACACGCCGCTCTTGCGCCCGAGCTTCAACTGCGCGCCGCGCACCGCCGAGCCGAGGATGAACATCGCCGCGACCGCGTCGTTCCAGATATCGACCATGACGCGGCCGACCGGCGCGAAGATGCGCTCGAACGGCGTGCCGCGCTTCTCCTTCGCCTCGCGCGGCTCGGCCAGCCTTTCCGGCAGCGCGGCGATGAGGTCGGCATAGCGCGCGCCCTGCCGGTCCGTAATGCGCACCTCGCCGCCGCCGGCCTGGCGCGCGGTGATCGCCCGGCGCAGCAGCCAGGCGCCCGCCGTGTCCATCTGCGTGACGGCGCTGAGGTCGATCTCGAGGGGCCCGCTGCCGCCCTCCGCGACCGCGGCGAGGCGCTTGCTGGCGGCAACGGCGGTCGTGTTCACCCACAGGCCGGAAAGACGCCAGACCTCCCCGCCCTTGCCCGGCGGGCTCTCGCTTACGATCTCGGCTGATGGGCTGGCGGCGGCGGTCAAGTCTCTTGCATCTTCCCGTGCTTGGGACAACATGCGCCTGTCTTACCGGCTTGCCGGCCGTCTGTCACCGAACGAACGCCCGAAAGCCGCTTCCCGCCGCGAAATTTTCGCGGCCTTTCAGGATCGATTCCATGCGCCGCACCCTGCTCGCCGCCGCCGAAAGCTTCCCGATCGCCGGGGCCTTCACCATTTCCCGCGGGGCCAAGACGACGGCCGAGGTGGTGACCTGCGCGATCGGCGGCTCGGGCCTTACCGGCCGCGGCGAATGCGTGCCTTACGCGCGCTACGGCGAATCGGTCGCCGGCGTCCTCGCCGCCATCGAGGCGATGCGTGGGGCCATCGAGGACGGCATGGGCCGGGAGGACCTCGCCGAGGCCATGCCGACGGGCGCCGCCCGCAACGCCGTCGACTGCGCGCTCTGGGACCTCGAGGCCAAGCTTTCCGGCGTGCCGACATGGCAGGTCATCAACAAAGCCGCGCCGCGAAAGCTCATCACCGCCTATACGCTCTCGCTCGGCGAGCCGGAGGCGATGCAGCGCCAGGCGGCGGAGAATGCCTGGCGCCCTCTGCTCAAGGTCAAGGTCGGCACGCCGGACGATGCCGCGCGCATCCGCGCCGTGCGGGCCGGCGCGCCGGACAGCGCCATCATCCTCGACGCCAACGAGGGCTGGACGCCGGAAAACCTCGCCCATCATTTCGCGCTTTGCACCGAGGCGCGCGTCGCGCTCGTCGAGCAGCCGCTGCCGGCCGGCGCGGATTCGGCGCTGCGCGGCCATCCGCGCCCCGTCCCCGTCTGCGCCGACGAGAGCGTGCACCGCACGGAAGACGTGGCGAAGCTCGCCGACCGCTACGACGCGATCAACATCAAGCTCGACAAGGCCGGCGGGCTGACGGAGGCGCTGGCGCTGCGCGAGGCGGCGCGGGCGCACGGCCTGAAGATCATGGTCGGCTGCATGGTCGGCACCTCGCTCGGCATGGCCCCGGCGGTGCTGCTGGCGCAGGGCGCGGATTTCGTCGATCTCGACGGCCCGCTGCTGCTTTCCCGCGACCGGCAGCCCGGCCTGCACTACGAGGGCTCGAACGTCTATCCGCCGGAAGCCGCGCTCTGGGGCTGAACGGCCGGACGCGGCGAGGCCAGCCGGCCCGCGACGACGCAGACGAGCCCCGCCGCGGCGATGAGCGACATCAGGTAGAAGCCGTCGACGCCGTACCAGTTGAAGGCATAGCCGGACAGGAAGGTCGCGGCCGACATGAAGATGCCGGTATAGAAGAAATAGAGGCCCTGCGCGGCCGCCTCCTGCTCCTCCGCCACCCGCTCCACCAGCCTGCTCTGCACGCCGACATGCAGGATGCCGAAGGTGAAGGCGTGCAGGCATTGCAGCAGGAAATAGCCGCCGAACGACATGTCGAGCGGGAAGAGCAGCCAGCGCCCGACCGCCATCGAACAGCCGAAGATCATCATCGACCAGAGATCGAAGCGCCGCCGCAGCCTCGTCGCGAAGGTAAACAGGATCACCTCCGCCAGCACCCCGACGCTCCACAGGATGCCGATATCCGTGCCGGAAAAGCCCGTCTTGCGCCAGTAGATCACCGAGAAGGCATAGAGCATGGCATGGCTGGCATTGACCAGCGACACGCCGATCAGCATGAGCTGCACGTCGCGCTGCCGGAGCGTGCGCGCCGCGGGCATGGTGGCCATGGCGGCGATGGGAGACGGGCGGCGCGGCCGGCCGATCCTCGGCGCGATCACGGCCCCGGCCACCGTCAGCGCGAAGGCGGCCGTCATCGCCGGCAGAACCATGGCCC
This sequence comes from Shinella sp., assembly GCA_039812945.1. Classification (GTDB taxonomy): domain Bacteria; phylum Pseudomonadota; class Alphaproteobacteria; order Rhizobiales; family Rhizobiaceae; genus Shinella. The sequence continues at coordinate 13,132 of JBDHSZ010000059.1, read as the reverse complement.
CGCCGTAAAGACCGGCCAGCCAGCCGCCGGTCATCGTCGCGGCGATGAAGGCGAGCGAGCCCCACAGCCGCATGCGGCTGTAATCGATGTTCCAGCGCCGCACGCCGGAGAGCGCGATGGCGTCGGTGATCGGCATATAGGGCGAATGGACGGCGCATTGCAGCGTGTAGAGCAGGAGGACCGGCCAGAAGCCCGTCACGCCGAAGAGCGCCAGCGCCGCCAGCAGCGACAGCACGCCCGACCACATCAGCACGACGGAGCGCTCGCCGATCCGGTCGGCGATCAACCCCGCCACGGGCGCCGTGAAGACGCGCACGAACATCGGCAGGGCTAGCACGACGCCGATCTCCAGGTCGTTCATCGACAGCGTCTCGAGCCAGACCGGGAAATACGGCAGCGCGATGCCGTTGACCATCATCGGCGCGCAGAAGACGAGGGCGATGCGCGCGGCGAAATACGGCGGCGCGCCGGTGGTCGGGGTGAACCCGGAAGGGGCGGTCATGGGCGGGGAACCTGCGTTGGAACGCCCTCCGCTCTATCACGCCGACGTACGTACGCCAATCCGCTATTTCCGCCGGTGTCGCGGGTATGCGCCCATTCCGGCGCGGGGCAGGACAATAGCATATGAGGCAGCATATGAGGCACGCCGTTGCCGTATCTCCCCTTCTCCCCTCGGGGAGAAGGTGCCGGCAGGCGGATGAGGGGGGCGCCGAAGGCGAAAAAGTCTGAGCGTTCCACCGGATTACCCCCTCATCCGACCCTTCGGGCCACCTTCTCCCCGAGGGGAGAAGGGAGATACGGCAACGTATCATTCCCTACGCGATTGCCCCGCAGCGCGGGGCGGCAGCACTTTTCGCCCCCGGCCACGCACCGTGCCGCGATCATCTCCGCGACGGGCGGCTCGTCCCGCCGAAACCGACTCCTGTTTCGGATCGATGACACACCTATGCATTTTTCGTCCGCAAATAGGCATTGCGCGGGCCGCTGATTGCGGCTTTATGGGAGGTTCCGGAAACTTCACGTCGCGGCGGTCTCGTGCCACGAAAAGCCGCGGCGAAAACAGCATATGGCAGGAAGCATCATGAGCACGGGTGACAAACCGAGGACGCAGAACGGCCCCGCGAGCGGCGACATCGACCAGCAGGCCCTGTTCTTCCACCGCCCCCCCCGCCCCGGCAAGCTGGAGATCAACCCGACCAAGCCGCTCGGCAACCAGCGCGACCTGGCGCTCGCCTATTCGCCGGGCGTGGCGGCCCCGTGCCTCGCCATCCGCGACGATCCCAGCACCGCCGCCGACTATACGGCGCGCTCGAACCTCGTCGCCGTCGTCTCGAACGGCACGGCCGTCCTCGGCCTCGGCAATATCGGCCCGCTCGCCTCCAAGCCGGTGATGGAGGGCAAGGCCGTCCTCTTCAAGAAATTCGCCGGCATCGACGTCTTCGACATCGAGATCGACGCCCCGACCGTCGACGAGATGGTCAATGTCGTCTCGGCGCTGGAGCCGACCTTCGGCGGCATCAACCTCGAGGACATCAAGGCCCCGGAATGCTTCGAGGTGGAGCGCCAGCTTCGCGAGAAGATGGACATCCCGGTCTTCCACGACGACCAGCACGGCACGGCGATCATCGTCGCGGCGGCGGTGCTGAACGGCCTGGAACTGGCCGGAAAGCCGCTTTCGGACGCCAAGATCGTCGCCTCGGGCGCCGGTGCCGCCGCGCTCGCCTGTCTCAACCAGCTCGTCGCCCTCGGCGCGAAGGTCGAGAACATCTGGGTGCACGACATCGAGGGCCTCGTCTACAAGGGCCGCGAGGCGCTGATGGACCAGTGGAAGGCCGTCTACGCGCAGGAGACCGACAAGCGCCAGCTTTCCGAGAGCATCGACGGCGCGGACGTCTTCCTCGGCCTTTCGGCGGCCGGCGTGCTGAAGCCCGAGCTTCTCGCCCGCATGGCGGAAAAGCCGCTGATCATGGCGCTCGCCAATCCGACGCCGGAGATCATGCCCGAGGAGGCGCGCGCCGCGCGGCCCGACGCCATGATCTGCACCGGCCGCTCGGACTTCCCCAACCAGGTCAACAACGTCCTGTGCTTCCCCTACATCTTCCGCGGCGCGCTCGATTGCGGCGCGCGCACCATCAACGAGGAGATGAAGATGGCGGCGGTGCGGGCGATCGCCGGCCTCGCCCGCGAGGAGGTCTCCGACGTCGCGGCCCGCGCCTATTCCGGCGACACGCCGAGCTTCGGGCCGAACTACCTCATCCCCTCGCCCTTCGACCAGCGCCTCATCCTGCGCGTCGCGCCGGCCGTGGCGCGCGCGGCGGCCGAGACCGGCGTCGCCACCCGTCCGATCACCGATTTCGACGCCTATCTGGACCAGTTGAACCGCTTCGTCTGGCGCTCCGGCTTCATCATGAAGCCGATCTTCGCCGCCGCGAAGAAGGCCGAGAAGAAGCGCGTCATCTTCGCCGAGGGCGAGGACGAGCGCGTGCTGCGCGCCGCCCAGGTGCTGCTGGAGGAGGAGATCGCCCGGCCGATCCTCATCGGCCGCCCGCAGATCATCGAGACGCGCCTCAAGCGCTACGGCCTGCGCATCCGTCCGACCACCGATTTCGAGGTGGTCAACCCGGAGGACGATCCGCGCTACCGCGACTATGTCGAGGACTATATCGGCCTCGTCGGCCGCAGGGGCATCAACCCCGAGGCGGCGCGCACCATCGTGCGCACCAACCAGACGGTCATCGGCGCGCTCGCCGTGCGGCGCGGCGATGCCGACGCGCTGATCTGCGGCGTCGAGGGGCGCTTTGCCCGGCACCTGCGCGACGTCAGCCAGATCATCGGCAAGAAGCCGGGCGTGCTGGACTTCTCCGGCCTCAGCCTGCTGATCTCGCAGCGCGGCGCCACCTTCTTCACCGACACCTATGTGACCATCGACCCGACGGCCGAGGAAGTGGCGGAGATGACGGTGATGGCGGCGCAGGAGATCCGCCGCTTCGGCATCACGCCGCGCGCCGCCCTCGTCTCCCATTCGAACTTCGGCTCGCGCGATTCCGACAGCGCCTCCAAGATGCGCAAGGCGCTGGACCTGGCGCGGGTCGCGGATCCGACGCTGGAAGTGGACGGCGAGATGCACGGCGACGCCGCGGTCTCCGAGGCCCTGCGCCAGCGCGCCATGCCGGATTCGACGCTGACGGGCGAAGCCAACCTGCTGGTCTTCCCCAATCTCGACGCCGCCCACATCACGCTCGGCGTCGTCAAGACCATGACGGACAGCCTGCATGTCGGCCCGATCCTGCTCGGCGCGGCGCTGCCGGCCCATATCCTGTCGCCCTCCGCCACCTCGCGCGGCGTGGTCAACATGGCGGCGCTCGCCGTGGTGGAAGCCTCCTACCCGGTCGGCCCCGTCTGACCGGAACCTTGCGAAGGGCGGGCGATGGTCCGCCCTTCTGTCCCCCGCGTTAATCACAAAAGCGGGAGTCCGTTGCGCTCGTCCCCGCGCGCCCTATGATAGCGCCATCGGACCGGCTTCAGGCCGGCGGTTTCAAGCAATCAGGGATCGAGGGACTTGAAGGGACGCGCCCGTCTTCTTTTCGCCGTTGCAGTCGGCCTGCCTCTCCTGCTTTCGCAGGGAACGGCGGCGGCCGGCGTGTGCGAGCGCCTGCAGGGCCAGCTCGCCAACCTGCCGAGGGTCCTGGTCGACACGGCGAGCGCGCGCAAATATGCCGGCGCGATCGCCCGCCAGAACATCCAGTTGCGCAAGGCGAAGGGCGACCAGCGCCGCCTCGGCTGCTCCTCGGGCAGCATCATCGTCATCGGCGGCGCCAATGCCGACGCCTGCGCGACGCTCTCCACCGTCATCGGCAAGATGGAGCGCAACCTCGATATCCTCGACGGCAAGCGCCGCGAATTCACCGGCGGCGTCTCGTCCGACGGCGAGCGCAAGCGCCTGCAGGCCGCGCTCCGCACCAACGGCTGCAACGACGACAGGCCCAAGGTCGTGCCCGTCGCGGCGACCGAAACCCTGCGCACGCTCGACGACACGCGCAGCCTGCCCCTCGGCGCGACGCCGGACGGCAGCGGGCGGCTGGAACTGCGCTCGCTCGGCGGCAGCGCCGGCCACGGCAACCTGCGCACGGTCTGCGTGCGCACCTGCGACGGCGGCTTCTTCCCGATCTCCTCGGGCGCGACGCCGCGCGATTTCCGCCGCGACCAGAAGGTCTGCGCGATGATGTGCCCCGAGACGGAGACGCAGCTCTTCTACCAGTCGATGACGAACGGGCAGGAAACCGAGCAGATGACCTCCACCGTCACCGGCCGCGCCTATCACGAGCTGCCGAACGCCTTCGCCTACCGCACCCGCGATCTCTCCAAGCCCGGCGTCTGCGGCTGCAACCTCTCCGCCTATTATCAGGAGATGATCAAGCGCGAGAAGGCGGCCAAGGGCGAGGATGCCGGCCGGCAGGAGACCGGCTCGGTCACCGCCATCGAAACCCTGCCGAAGACGGAGAAGACCGTGACCGAGACCCCGGCCCGGATCGAGGAGCGCGTCTACGATCCGGCGAAAAGCAAGGTGCGCACGGTCGGCCCGGCCTTCCTGCCGGAAAACGAATCCGCCATCGATCTCGGCCGCCCGGCCGACGCCGGCATCAACTGACGCCGGCCGCCTCCTCCGGCCAGCGCTCCTCGAAAACGAGCTCCTCCAGCGGCAGGCGCTGCCGCCAGCCCTTCACCGCCAGCTCCGGCTCGCCGTAGAGCCGGTCGACGAAGCCGACGCAGAGCCAGGCGACGATCTCGATATGGGCGGGAATGCCGAGGATCTCCCTGATATCGCTGTCGTGGAAGATGCTGACCCAGCCGACACCGACCCCTTCCGCCCGCGCGGCGAGCCAGAGGTTCTGCACGGCGCAGACCGTGGAATAGACGTCCATGCGCGGATTGTGCGTGCGCCCCAGCACCACCGAGCCGCCGCGCGTCGGATCGCAGGTCACGCAGATGGAGAGCGGCGCCTTCAGGATGCCTTCCAGCTTCAGCGCCCGGTATTGCGCCTGCTTCTCGCCCGAAAACAGCGCCGCCGCCTCGGCATTGGCCTTGAGGAAGGCGGCGTGCACCGCGCGCCGCGTCGCCTCGCCGCGCACCAGAAGGAAATTCCACGGCTGCATGAAGCCGACCGACGGCGCGCTGTGCGCGGCGTGCAGCAGGCGGCCGACGAGATCGTCCGGCAGGGCATCGGGCAGGAACTGGTCGCGCACGTCGCGGCGTGTCTCGATGGCGCGGTAGACGGCCTGCCTGTCCTCATGCGGAAAGGCATCGGCCCGGACCAGATGGTCCAAGGGTTCGGTTCGCATCGTCATCTCCCCAACAATGCGCAAAACCTTCCGCCGTCCGCGCGGGTCGGTCCATCTCGCCAGGCCGGTCTTCTGACTTCGGTTCACACGGCCAGCGCCTGCCTTCCCGGTTGAGGAACCAGTGGCAAAAGCCTGAATCGATTCAGGCTTTGCGGCGCGAGCCATCCCCGTCACAGCGTTGGGCACGTTCCGGACCTGGGCGAACCGCCCGCACCGGATTCCCGATTCTCCCGCGAAGGCGGGCACCTGACGGGAAGGATATGCGCACGGTTCGAAGACGCGATCAAGCCGGCCGGCCGCGCCCTGCGCTATCCCCGGTCGCGAAACCGGTTGGTGATCGGATAGCGGCGGTCGCGGCCGAAATTCTTCCGGGTGATCTTCACGCCCGGCGCCGACTGGCGGCGCTTGTATTCGGCGATGTAGAGCAGGTGCTCGATCCTGTGCACGGTCGCCGCGTCATGGCCGCGCGCGACGATCTCCTCCGTGCTCATCTCCATCTCGACGAGGCATTCGAGGATATCGTCGAGCACCGGATAGGGCGGCAGCGAATCCTGGTCCGTCTGGTCGGGGCGCAGCTCCGCCGAGGGGGCCTTGTCGATGATGTTCGTCGGGATCACCTCGCCGGTCGGCCCGAGCGCGCCCGGCGGCAGATGCGTGTTGCGCCAGCGCGAGATCGCGTAGACCTGCATCTTGTAGAGGTCCTTGATGGGATTGAAGCCGCCGTTCATGTCGCCGTAGAGCGTGGCATAGCCGACCGACATCTCCGACTTGTTGCCGGTCGTGACGACCATCGAGCCGAACTTGTTGGAGATCGCCATCAGGATCGTGCCGCGCGCGCGGCTCTGCAGGTTCTCCTCGGTGATGCCCTCCTCCGTGCCCTCGAAGAGCTCGGAGAGCGAGGAGAGGAAGCCCGTCACCGGCGCCTCGATGGGCACGATGTCGTAGCGGCAGCCGAGCGCGCGGGCGCAATCGGCCGCGTCCTTCAGCGAATCCTTCGACGTGTAGCGATAGGGCAGCATGACGCAGCGCACCCGCTCCTCGCCGAGCGCATCGACGGCGATGGCCGCGCAGATCGCCGAATCGATGCCGCCGGAAAGGCCGAGCACGACGTTCTTGAAGCCGTTCTTGTTGACATAGTCGCGGAAGCCGAGCAGGCAGGCGCGGTAATCCGCCTCCTCCTTTTCGGGGATGCGCGACATCGGCCCGCCCTCGCAGACCCAGCCCTCGGCGCGCCTCTTCCAGGTGGTGAGCGCGATGGCCTCCTCGAACTGGCTCATCTGGAAGGCCAGCGACTTGTCCGCGTTGAAGGCGAAGCTCGCGCCGTCGAAGACCAGCTCGTCCTGCCCGCCGAGCTGGTTGGCATAGATCAGCGGCAGGCCGCTCTCGATGACCTGCTTGAGCGCCACCTGATGGCGGATATCCACCTTGCCGCGATAATAGGGCGAGCCGTTCGGCGACAGCAGGATCTCCGCGCCGCTCTCCGCCAGCGTCTCGCAGACGCCGAGCTCGCCCCAGATGTCCTCGCAGATCGGGATGCCGAGCCTGACGCCGCGGAAATTGACCGGCCCCGGCATGGCCCCCTGGTCGAAGACGCGCTTTTCGTCGAACTCGCCATAGTTCGGCAGGTCCACCTTGTCGCGCGTGGCGATCACCTTGCCGCCGTCGAGCACGGCGACGGCGTTGAAGCGGCCCGTCTCGTCCTGCCGCGGAAAACCGACGATGACGCCGGGGCCGCCGTCGGCGGTATCGGCGGCAAGGTCCTCGACGGCCCGGCGGCAGGCCTTCAGGAAGGCGGGCTTGAGCACCAGGTCCTCCGGCGGGTAGCCGGAGATGTAGAGTTCCGTCAGGAGCAGCAGGTCCGCGCCCTGCCGGGCGGCGTCCTCGCGGGCGGCGCGCGCCTTGGAAAGGTTGCCGGCGACGTCGCCGACGATCGGGTTCAATTGCGCCACGGCGATGCGCAGCGTCGCCTTTTCGGTCTGGGAAGTCATCTCTGCGGACCCGTCCTTCTTTCGTGTCCGCCGCCCCCGCGCGAGGCTGCCCGGAAACGGCGGACGGTCGATACGCTCTTTAGAGCATGGCAGGCGCTTTGGGAATGAACAGCCGGCAGTTTGCCCGCGCTTTGGGGAAAAGCCACGTTTCCCAGCGGGTCCCGCACAGCATTGCCGCAATGCAACATCCGGAACCAAAGCGGGCCGGCAACGTTGGCGAAAGCATTCATCTTCTGTTCAAGATGACATCCGTATGACAGATAAACGAAAGTTTCATGAAGTCTGGAGACGGCCTTGGCCCTGTTCACACCCGCAGCCGTGGCGATCGAAGCCAATGAAGGCCTTGCCGTCGAGGCCGGCTTCCTCACGCGCCATGCCAAGGCGCTCGCCGTCCTGCGCTCGCTTGCCGTCTCCGGCATCCTGGCGCTTGCGACGGTCTTCGTCATCGAGCTCGTCACGCGCGGCTCGCTGCAGCAGACCTATGCCTATCTCACCAATCGCGAACAGCCCGGCTGGACCACCACGGGCGTCTTCTTCCTCGCCTATCTCGCCATCGACGCGCTGATCGGCCGGCAGCACAAGGCCGTGCTGCTCGTCTTCCCGCTCGTCGTGCTGATGGGCGTCATCTCGCAGCAGAAGCAGGTCTTCCTCACCGACCCGCTCTACCCGACCGACCTGCTCTTCGGCCGCCAGATCCTCGAACTGATGCCCGTGCTGGTGCAGGACCGCCCGTGGACCGCCGCCGGCCTTGCACTTGCCGTCGTCGCCGCGATCGCCGGCCTCGTCGCCCTCTGGATCTTCGCCTGGCGCCGCTTCCGGCCGCTGACGCGCAAGGAGCGCCTGGCGCGGCTCGCCGTCGCGCTGCCGCTGCTCGCCGGCTTCGCCTCCATCATGGACTACAACGAGTTCTCCTGGATGCGCGACCGGCTGAAGGTCTCCCCGATCATCTGGGACCAGGCGGAGAACTATCGCCACAACGGCTTCGTCATGGCGTTCGCCATCAACCTGCCGATGGCCAATGTCAAGGCGCCGGCCGGCTACAAGCCCGACGCCATCGACGCGATCCCCTCCAAGCCGCTTCCGGCCGGCACGACGCACCGCACCAAGCCCGACGTCATCGTCGTCATGAGCGAATCGCTGTGGGATCCGACACGCATCCAGAGCGTCAAGCTCTCGCCCGACCCGATGCCCGTCATCCGCGAGAACCAGGGCGGCAACGTCTTCTCGCCGGAATTCGGCGGCCTCACCGCCAATATCGAATTCGAGGCGCTGACGGGCTTCTCCAACGCCTTCCTGCCGACCGGCAGCATCCCCTACCAGCAATATGTGCGCAATCCGATCCCCTCGCTTGCCACCTTCTTCCGCGCGGAAGGCTATACGGCGCGCGCCATCCATCCGTTCTCCGGCTGGTTCTGGAACCGCACGAACGTCTACAAGGCCTTCGGGTTCGAGACCTTCAAGGACAAGGAAAGCCTGCCGCCGCTGGAAAAGCGCGGCAACTTCACCTCGGACGCGGCGCTGACGAAGGAGCTCATCCGCCAGGCGGACATGCAGGAAAATCCGTTCTTCTTCTTCACCGTCACGCTGCAGGGCCACGGCCCCTATGACGACGGCCGCTACAAGAAGACCGGCATCGCCGTCGACGGCAAGCTCGACGCCCGCGACAACCGCATGCTGGCCAGCTACGCCGAAGGCGTGAAGGAGGCCGACGACAGCCTGAAGATGCTGATGGACTGGGCGAAGGAGCGCGACCGCGAGACGATCATCGTCGTCTTCGGCGACCATCTGCCGCCGCTCAACACGGTCTACAGGAATTCCGGCTACATGCCCGGCATCACCGCCTCGCGCAAGGGCACGCCCGAGCAGATGAAGAAGGAGCACGAGACCCCGCTCGTCATCTGGTCGAACAAGACGGGCGCGCAGAAGGAGATCGGCACGATCAGCCCGGCCTTCCTGTCCTACTACCTGCTCAAGGAGGCCGGCTTCGAGCATCCCTATTACACGGGCTTCCTCGGCAAGGTGCACGACCGGATGCGCGTCATCGACCGCTACATGCTGATCGACGCCAAGGGCGAAGCGACGACCGACTGGTCGCGCAAGAAGACGATCGACCCGCTGGTGCGCGACTTCCGCTTCCTGCAGCACGACATCATGTTCGGCAAGCAGTACGGCCTGGAGCGTTTCTTCGATTCCCATGCGGAACTGTTGTCCGCCGGCTACTGATTTCCGGCCGGACGAGGCATAGGCTGGGGCTCCGATTCTTCCCGCGGAGCCCGGCCCATGAAACCCTTCGACGATGCCGCCCAGATCCTCTTCGGCAAGCCTGCCGACCAGCTCGACGAGACCGAGCGGGAGGTGCTGCTTCACTCCCGCGAGGGCCGCATCCTGTCGGAGGACAGGAACGTCGCCTACGAGGCGAAGCAGTTGCTCGGCGAGCGCCTCGCCGACGCCATCGCCCGCGTCGGCGGCTCCTGGGCCTTCATCGTCGGCTTCCTCCTCTTCCTCGTCGCCTGGACGATCGCCAACACGCTGCTGCTGACGAAGGACGCCTTCGACCCCTACCCCTTCATCTTCCTCAACCTCGTGCTCTCCATGCTCGCCGCGCTGCAGGCGCCGATCATCATGATGTCGCAGAACCGCCAGGCCGCCCGCGACCGCTTCGAGGCCACCAAGGACTATGAAGTCAACCTGAAGGCGGAGATCGAGCTGATGGCGCTGCACCACAAGATCGACACGCATTTCCTCGACGAGATCGCCGCGCTCAAGCTGGAAGTGGTCCGCCTGCACGATCTGCTGCGGCAGAAGGAATAGCAACCGAACACAACCGTCGATATGCATTACTTCGCAATTATCAATCTATAGGAGAAATTAAGATTCATAGCGCACGATAAAGGTGCATCCGTTTCCGGATGCGGGAATCCGCTGTCGTCAGGCAACCTCAAGGAGGAGATGTCATGAACGCCCTGTCCCGCCTGTCGAAGGATCGCGCCGGCACCTCGGCGCTGGAATTCGCCATCATCGCGCCGCTGTTCTTCCTCGCGCTCTTCACGCTTCTCGCCTACGGCATCTATCTTTCCGTCACCCATTCGGTGCAGCAGATCGCCGCCGACGCGGCGCGCACCGCGGTCGCCGGACTCAATCCGGCCGAGCGCGTCAGGCTCGTCGACCGCTACCTCGACACCTCCCGCCTCGACTATTCCTTCATCGACCGCGCCAGGATGCAGGTCGCCATCACGGACGACCCCGGCAATCCCGACCAGTTCACCGTGGCGATCTCCTACGATTCCAGCGACCTGCCGATCTGGAAGCTTTTCACCTTCGCCCTGCCGAAGGAGAGGATCGAGCGCTACGCGACGGTGCGCATCGGGGGGCTTTGACATGAAGCCGCCACGCCTGATCACCGACCGTAACGGCAATATCGGCACGCTCGCCGCCCTCAGCCTGCCGCTCATGGTCTTCGCGCTCGCCCTCGGCGTCGACTACGGCTATCTCACGGTGCAGCAGCGCCAGTTGCAGGCCTCGGCGGACCTTGCCGCCATCGCCGCCGCCGCCAATGTGGCGGAGGCCGAGAAGGCGGCGGCGACCTATTTCGCGCTCAACGATCTGCCGGCCTCCGTCACCGGCCGCAACGGCGTGTCGATACCGGCGGCGACGCCCCTGCGCGTCAATGCCGCCGTCCTCACCGCCAGCGTCGAGCGCGGCCGCTACGTCGCCGACCCGGACCTCGCGCCCGAGGACCGCTTCACCGCCGCCGGCGCCGATGCCGACGCCGCCCGCGTGACGCTCTCGCGCCCGGCCGATCTCTTCGTCGCCTCCGTGTTCATGCCGCAATCGCCGGTGCTCTCCGCGACGGGCTCGGCATCGCGCACCAAGATCGCCGCCTTCTCCATCGGCACGCGCCTCGCCAGCCTCAACGAGGGCGTGCTCAACGCGCTGCTCGGCAAGCTCCTCGGCACGAACCTCTCGCTCAAGGTGATGGACTATCGGGCGCTGGTGGATGCGGACCTCTCCGTCCAGCCCTTCCTGAAGGCGGTCGCGACCGAGCTTGATCTCAAGGCGGCGACCTATGAGGACGTGCTGAATGCCGGCCTCACCATGCCGCAGCTCCTCGCCTCCATGCGCGCCGTCGAGGGCCTTTCCGGCCCGGTCCGCTCGGCCCTGCGCGCAATCGAGCAGGCGACGAGCGGCAGCAAGGTGAAGATACCGCTCTCCCGCATCCTCAATCTCGATCCCAAGAAGGGCCTTGCCGTCGCCACCGGCGGCGACTGGGAGATGTCGCTCAACGCCCTGCAGATGGTGACGGCCGCCGCCGCGCTCGCCAACGGCAGGAGCCAGGTCGCCCTCGATATCGGCGCCGCCGTTCCGGGCCTTGCCAATGTCACCGTCACCCTCGCCATCGGCGAGCCGCCGGTCGAAACGCCGGCCCATCGGCTCGGCGCGCCGGGCAGCGCCGTGCGCAGCGCCCAGACGCGGCTTGCCGTGGAGGTGGGCATCGACGGCCTCGCCGTGCTGGCGGGCCTCAGGATCAAGCTGCCGCTCTATGTCGAAGTGGCGGCCTCCGAGGCGAAGCTCGCCGATATCCGCTGCCTTGGCGGCACGCCGTCGAACGCCAATGTCGCGGTCGATACCGTGCCCGGCGTCGCCGAGATCGCCGTCGGCAAGGTCGATCCCTCGGCGCTGTCCGATTTCTCCGGCGCGGCCCGCGTGAAAAAGGCCCGCATCCTCGAATCCGCGCTGCTCAACATCGACGCCATCGCCCATGTCGAGGCCAAGAACCTCAGCAAGACCCGCCTCACCTTCACCCCGACGGAGATCGCCGCCAAGGCGATGAAGACGGTCTCGACCCGGAACACGCTGACCTCGGCGACGAAGACCCTCCTGGAGAATCTCGACCTCGACATCCAGGTGCTCTTCCTCACCCTCGGCACGCCGAAGGCGGTGACGGCGGCCCTCGCCGCAACGCTCGGCGCGGTGACGCCGGCGGTGGACGAATTACTCTACAACCTGCTGCTCGCCGTCGGCGTGAAGGTCGGGGAAGCCGATATCCGCGTCACCGGCGTGCGCTGCCAGCGCCCCGCCCTCGTGCAATAGGCGCTATCGGCCCCCGGCATATTGCGGCACGCCGTCGGCGATCTCGTAATAATCGCCCTTGTCGGCGCAGAAGATGTGCACGCCGATCGTGAGGCCGGTCGGCTGGTCGAAGGCGCCGGCCAGGATCGACGTGTAGCCGGAACCGTCCGCCTTCCAGAACAGCGCCGAACCGCAGGTGCGGCAGAAACCGCGGCGCGCCGTCTCGCTCGCCCGATACCAGGTGACGTTGTCCTCGCCTTCCACCGCCAGCCCCTCGTCGCCCACATTGGTCGCCGCATAGAAATGCCCGGTCTGCCGGCGGCATTGGCTGCAATGGCAGGCGATCACCTCGCGCAGCCGGCCGGTGGTGCGGAAGCGCACCGCACCGCACAGGCAATGGCCGGTATGTTCCTCGCTCATTCATCCCTCCGAAACGAAAACCGGGCCAGCTTCGCCAGCCGGCCCGGTCCTGTCAAATTCACATTCCTGAATGCATGCATCAGTCCCGCTAATTTACGGAAATGAAGCACGAACGGAACGGGATCAGCCGTTCACCACCATGCGCTTCTCGTCGCGGCCGCCCTTCATGCGCTCGGCAAGCAGGAAGGCGAGCTCGAGCGCCTGGTCGGCGTTGAGGCGCGGATCGCAATGGGTGTGATAGCGGTCGGCGAGGTCGTCGCCCGACAGCGCCCGTGCGCCGCCCGTGCATTCCGTCACGTCGTTGCCGGTCATCTC
>JBDHSZ010000058.1:0-19295 GCA_039812945.1 Shinella sp. | reverse complement strand
TCGTTGAACCAGTCGTAGCGGAACCAGTAGAGGTTCGCGAACTGCTGGTCGGGAAGCTGGTAGAGCTTGCCGTCCGGCGCGGTGGTGAAGGACTTGCCGATGAAGTCGTCGAGGTCGAGGTCCGGGTTGGTGACGTCCTTGCCCTCGTTGGCCATCCAGTCGGTCAGCGAGCGGGCCTGCTGGTAGCGCCAATGGGTGCCGATCAGGTCCGAGTCGTTGACATAGGCGTCATAGATGTTCTCGCCCGACTGCATCTGCGTCTGGAGCTTCTCGATCACGTCGCCCTCGCCGATGAGGTCGTGGGTGATCTTGATGCCGGTGATCGCGGTGAAGGCCGGCGCGAGGACCTTCGATTCGTATTCATGCGTGGTGATGGTCTCGGAGACGACCTTGATCTCCATGCCGGCAAACGGCTTGGCGGCGTCGATGAACCACTGCATCTCCTTTTCCTGCGCCCCGCGGTCGAGCGTGGAAAGGTCGCCGATCTCCGCGTCGAGGAATTTCTTGGCCGCATCCATATCCGCGAAGGCGGAGCCGGTGGACGCCAGCAGCAGGACTGCCGTCGTCGTCAGAAATTGCTTTCGCATTTTGATCCTCCCTTAAGGTTTTGCGATTGCGACTGCACATGTGAAGACCCCATTCTCCCAAGGCCTCCATTTCCTTTGCCTCACACGAAGCGGAACACGCCGACGGCGTAGACCACGCACAAGGCAAGAGCCCACCACAGGTTGGGGCCGACGAGCCCCAGCCATGCGAGATTGATGAATGCCGAGCCGAGCAGCGACACGAACAGCCGGTCGCCGCGCGTCGTCTCGAAGCGCAGGATGCCGACGCGCGGATTGCCGCCCGGCCGGGCATATTCCCACACGCCCATCAGCGCGATCAGCGTGAAGATCGTCAGGAAGAACATCGCCGTCGGGAACGACCAGGCCATCCAGCCGCCGGGGATGAGCGAGGCGAACCAGTCGCGCACGCCGTCCTTCTGCGGAACCGACAGGACGAGGAAGCCGGTGGCGGCGGCGTAGATGGCGAGCACGGCGGCGAGCGCCACGGGCCAGCGGTTGTTGCGGTTTGCGACGGCGGCCATCAGACCCTCCCCAGGGCGAAGCCCTTGGCGATGTAGTTGCGGACGAAATAGATGACGAGCGCACCGGGAATGATGGTGAGAACCCCGGCGGCGGCGAGCACGCCCCAGTCCATGCCCGAGGCCGAGACCGTGCGCGTCATGGTGGCGGCGATGGGCTTGGCGGCCGTCGTCGTCAGCGTGCGGGCGATCAGCAGCTCGACCCAGGAGAACATGAAGCAGAAGAAGGCCGCGACGCCGATGCCCGAGGCGATCAGCGGCACGAAGATCCTGCCGAAGAAGCGCGGGAAGGAATAGCCGTCGATATAGGCGGTCTCGTCGATCTCCTTCGGCACGCCCGACATGAAGCCTTCGAGGATCCACACGGCGAGCGGCACGTTGAACAGGCAGTGCGCGATGGCGACGGCGATATGCGTGTCGATCAGGCCGAAGGCCGAATAGAGCTGGAAGAACGGCAGCGCGAAGACGGCCGGCGGCGCCATGCGGTTGGTCAAGAGCCAGAAGAACAGGTGCTTGTCGCCGAGGAAGCGGTAGCGCGAGAAGGCATAGGCCGCCGGCAGCGCCGCCGAGACGGAGATCACCGTGTTCAACACGACATAGATGATCGAGTTGATATAGCCGGAATACCAGGCCGGATCGGTGAAGATCACCGTGTAGTTCCGAAGCGTCGGCTGCTGCGGCCAGAGCGAGAAGACGCCGGTGATCTCGGCATTCGTCTTGAAACTCATGTTGACGAGCCAGTAGATCGGCAGCATCAGGAAGAGGATGTAGAGCGCCGGAACGAGCCAGGAAAGGCTGCGCCCGGAGCGGGCCCTCGCGCTGCTTGCGGGGATCGCCTGGATGGCGGTTGCGGTGGTTGCCTGTGAGGTCATGGTTTCCTCCCTCACGCCTGCTCGTCGCTGCTGGTCATGACCGTGTAGAAGATCCACGACAAGAGCAGGACGATCAGGAAGTAGATGATGGACATGGCCGCGGCCGGGCCGAGGTCGAACTGGCCGATCGCCATCTTGACGAGGTCGATCGAAAGGAACGTGGTCGAGTTGCCCGGGCCGCCGCCGGTGACGACGAAGGGTTCGGTATAGATCATGAAGCTGTCCATGAAGCGCAGCAGGAAGGCGATGAGCAGCACGCGCTTCATCTTCGGAAGCTGGATGTAGCGGAACACCGCCCAGCGCGAGGCGCCGTCGATCTTGGCGGCCTGGTAATAGGCCTCCGGGATCGACACGAGGCCGGCATAGCAGAGCAGCACGACGAGGCTCGTCCAGTGCCAGACGTCCATGACGATCAGCGTCATCCAGGCGTCGAAGACGTTGTTGACATAGTTGTAGCTGATGCCGAGTGCATCCAGCGTGCGGCCGAGCAGGCCGATGTCGACGCGGCCGAAGACCTGCCAGATCGTGCCGACGACGTTCCACGGGATGAGCAGCGGCAGCGCCATCAGGACGAGGCAGACCGGCACGCCGAGCCCCTTCTTGGGCATGTTGAGCGCGATCAGGATGCCGAGCGGGATCTCGATGGCGAGGATGATGCCGGAGAACAGCAGGTTGCGCCCGAGCGCCTGCCAGAAGCGGTCGGATTCCAGCACGTCCGAGAACCAGCCGACGCCGTTCCAGAAGAACTGGTTGTTGCCGAACGTGTCCTGCACCGAATAGTTCACCACCGTCATCAGCGGGATCACCGCCGAGAAGGCGACGAGCAGCAGGACGGGCAGGACCATGAACCAGGCCTTGTTGTTCCAGGTCTTGTTCATCGTCAGCCCTCCCTGCCGACACGCCAGCTATCGGCGTAGATGTTGATGGCGGCCGGATCGAAGGTCACGCGCGGATCGGCCGGGATCTCCCCGTCCTCCGGCACGACGATGGCGATGGGCTTGCCGGAGAATTCCGCGCGCACGATCTTCTGCCGGCCGATATCCTCGACCTTGCTCACCGTGACGGGCATGCCCTCGCGCGAAAGCGAGATGAATTCCGGGCGGATGCCGAGCTCGGTCTTCGCGCCGGCGGCGATCTCGGGCCTGTAGCCGAGGTCGAGCGTCTGCTCGCCGATCCGGATGCTGCTGCCGTCGATGGCGGCCGGCAGCACGTTCATGCCCGGCGAGCCGATGAAGTAGCCGACGAAGGTGTGGCTCGGCTTCTCGAAAAGCTCGGCCGGCGTGCCGATCTGCACGATCTGGCCGTCATACATGACGACGACCTTGTCGGCGAAGGTCAGCGCCTCGGTCTGGTCGTGCGTGACATAGACCATGGTGAAGCCGAACTGGCGGTGCAGCTTCTTGAGCTGCGAGCGCAGCACCCATTTCATATGCGGGTCGATGACGGTCAGCGGTTCGTCGAACAGGATGGCGTTGACGTCGTTGCGCACCAGGCCGCGACCGAGCGAGATCTTCTGCTTCTGGTCGGCGGTGAGGCCGCGCGCCGTCTTCTTCGCCCAGCCGGCAAGGTCGATCATCTCGAGGATTTCACGTACCCGGCGGTCCACCTCGGGCTCGGCGACGCCGCGATTGCGCAGCGGGAAGGCGAGGTTGTCGTAGACCGTCATCGTGTCGTAGATGACCGGGAACTGGAAGACCTGCGCGATGTTGCGCTCCTGCGTCGACAGATATGTCACGTCCCGGCCGTCGAACAGGATGCGCCCCTCGGAGGGCTGCAGCAGGCCGGAGATGATGTTGAGCAGCGTGGTCTTGCCGCAGCCGGAGGGGCCGAGCAGCGCATAGGCGCCGCCGTCGTTCCACTCGTGGTGGACTTCCTTCAGCGCATAGTCCGCTTCCGATTTCGGCTTCTCGCCGTAGGCGTGGCGGATGTGATCGAGATTGATGCGTGCCATGATCTTCTCCTCAGGCCGCCGCGGCCACGGGCGGGGCGATCGCCCTGCCGTCCGCGCCGAAGGCCATCAGGTGGCGCGTGTCGACATGGACGGTGATGATCGCGTCCGGCTCGATGTCGTGGATGCCCGGCGACAGCATGACCCAGCGGGTGCCCGCAAATTCGATATGGATGAAGCTTTCCGAACCGGCGATCTCCGAGATCGCCGTGCGCGCCTGAAGGCTCGCGGAGGCGGCCGTCTGGCTGGTCAGCGACAGGTGATGCGGATGGAAGGCGATGGTGCACGGCCCGTCCGGCACGCCGGCAAGATGCGCCGGCACCGGCAGCGCCGGCTTGCCGGCGATCTCGAACTGCCCGCCCGTCTTGACGACCTCCACCGTGTTCAGCGGCGGGTCGGCGAAGGTGCGCGCGGTGAGCAGGTCGTTCGGGCGGCGATAGACGTCGATGGTGCGGCCGAACTGGGTGATGCGCCCCTGCGACAGCGTCGCCGTGTTGCCGCCGAGCAGCAGCGCCTCGGAGGGCTCGGTCGTCGCATAGACGAAGATCGCGCCGGAGGCGGCGAAGATCTTCGGCAGTTCGAGGCGCAGCTCCTCGCGCAGCTTGTAGTCGAGATTGGCGAGCGGCTCGTCGAGCAGCACGAGGCTGGCATTCTTGACGATGGCGCGGGCGAGCGCCGTGCGCTGCTGCTGGCCGCCGGACAGGTTGAGCGGCGTGCGGTCGAGATAGGGCGTCAGCTTGAGAAGGTCCGCCGCCTTGCGCACCTCGCGGTCGATGGTCGCGCTGTCCTCACCCTTGATGCGCATCGGCGAGGCGATGTTCTCATAGACCGTCAGCGCCGGATAGTTGATGAACTGCTGGTAGACCATGGCGACGCCGCGGTCCTGCACGCGCACGCCGGTCACATCCTTGCCGTCGAACCGGACGGAGCCGGAGGTCGGCTTGTCGAGGCCGGCCATCAGCCGCATCAGCGAGGTCTTGCCCGACAGCGTCGGGCCGAGCAGCACGTTGAGCGAGCCGCGCTCGAGCACGAGGTCGGTCGGGTGGATATGCGTTTCCGCCCCCGCCGCCTTCGCGATGTTTCTAAGTTCAAGCATTCCTATCTCCGTCGTTCCTCCCAGCCACCGGATCAGGGTGTGCTAGTGGGGCGGCGCCTTTGCTGCCGCCATGTAGTCTTCCAGCGCGGCTGCTTCCGCCGCCGTCAGGTGCAGTCCTCGTTTGGTCCGCCGCCACAGCACGTCCTCGGCGTGCCGGGCCCATTCCTCGCTCATCAGCCAGCGCACCTCGCGCTCGAAGAGATCGCTGCCGAAATGCCGGCCGAGATCGCCGACCGTCTTCGCGCCGTCCAGCATCGCCGCCGCCCGCGTGCCGTAGAGCCGGACGAGCCGGCGGGCATGCGACGACGCGAGGAAGGGAAAGCGCGAGGCCAGCGCCTTCACCTCGGCATCGAAGCCGTCGACCTTGAAATCGCCGCCCGGCAGGCGGGACTGCGCGGTCCATCGCTCGCCCTTGGCGCCGATGGCGTCGCCGATCTTCTCCAGCGCCGATTCCGCCAGCCGCCGGTAGGTGGTGAGCTTGCCGCCGAAGATATTGAGCAGCGGCGCCTTGCCCTCGCCGCCCTCGACCTTCAGCACGTAGTCGCGCGTCGCTTCCTGCGCCTTGCTGGCCCCGTCGTCGAACAGCGGGCGCACGCCGGAATAGGTCCAGACGATGTCCTCGCGCGTCACCGGATCGGCGAAATATTCGCTCGCCGAGGCGCAGAGATAGTCGATCTCGGCATCGCTGATGCGCACATCGCGGGGGTCGCCCTCGTAGTCGCGGTCGGTGGTGCCGATCAGCGTGAACTCTTCCTGATAGGGAATGGCGAACATGATGCGCCCGTCCGGGTTCTGGAAGAAATAGGCGCGCGGATCGGAGAATTTCTTCTTGACGACGATATGGCTGCCCTGCACGAGGCGGACATTGTGCACGTCGTTGCGGCCGAAGGTGGTGGAGAGAACCTTGTCCACCCAGGGACCGGCGGCATTGACCAGCATGCGGGCGCGCACGCTCTCGCGCGCGCCGGTCTCGACATTCTCCGTCTCGACATTCCAGTGGCCGTTCTCGCGGCGCGCGGCGACGACCTTGGTGGCGGTGCGGATATCCGCCCCCCGGTCGGCGGCGTCGCGAGCGTTCAGCACGACGAGGCGCGCATCGTCCACCCAACCGTCGGAATATTCGAAGGCCTTGCGGAAGATCTTCTTCAGCGGCCCGCCGGCCGGGTCCCTGGCAAGGTCGAGCGTGGCGGTGGCCGGCAGCAGCTTGCGCCCGCCGATATGGTCGTAGAGGAAGAGGCCGAGGCGGATGAGCCAGGCCGGCCGCAGCCCGCCCTTCTGGAACGGCAGCACGAAGCGCATCGGCCAGATGACGTGCGGCGCCATGGCCCAGAGCACCTCGCGCTCCATCAGCGCCTCGCGCACGAGGCGGAATTCATAGTGTTCGAGATAGCGCAGGCCGCCATGGATGAGCTTGGTGGAGGCGGAGGACGTGCCGGAGGCGAAGTCCTTCATTTCGGCAAGCACCACCGAATAGCCGCGCCCGGCGGCATCGCGCGCGATGCCGCAGCCGTTGATGCCGCCACCGATGACGAAAATATCGCGGATCACGTCGCCGTCCAAAGTCCCCTCCCATTTCGCATCGCACAATTATGCGCAGTTGCGAAAGCAAGAGGAGTTAAAACGAAAACATTTCGAATGTCAAACGAATGTGAGCAGAAATGTCGCCGTCCCGCGTCAGGCCTGCGCCGCCGTCTCGACAAGGCGCACGTCATGCTCCTGGCAGATGGCGCGAATGCCCTCGAAGGGACAGTTGTCGGTGATGAAGGTGTGCACCTGCGAGAGGTGGCCGATGCGCACCGGCGCGGTCCTTTCGAATTTCGTCGAATCCGAAACCAGGATGACATGGCGCGCATTGGCGATGATCGCCTGCGCCACCTTCACCTCGCGATAGTCGAAGTCGAGCAGCGCCCCGTCCTCATCGATGGCCGAGACCCCGATCACCGCGTAATCCACCTTGAACTGGCGGATGAAATCGACCGCCGCCTCGCCGACGATGCCGCCGTCGGCCCCGCGCACCACGCCGCCGGCGATCACCACCTCGATCGAGGGATAGACGCGCAAGCGATTGGCGACATTGATGTTATTGGTGATGACCATCAGCTCCCGATGGTCCAGCAACGCCTCGCCGACCGCCTCGGTCGTCGTGCCGATATTGATGAAGAGCGAGGAATTGTCGGGGATCATGGCGGCGGCGGCGCGGCCGATCGCCTGCTTTTCCGGCGCGGCGATGGAGCGGCGCGCCTCGTATTTCACGTTCTCGTTGCCGCTCGGGAACAGCGCCCCGCCATGGATGCGCGTCAGGACCTTGTTGTCGCACAGGTCGTTCAGATCCTTGCGGATGGTCTGCGGCGTCACGGAGAAGCGCGCCGAAAGGTCCTCCACGAGCACGCGGCCCTCGGCTTTGGCGAGATCGACGATCTCCGCCTGGCGACCCGTCAGAAACATACGCTCCTCCACTGCTTTCGTTTTCTTTCATCATATGCAAAAACGAAAGCACATCAATTGATCCGCCCCGCCTTCTTGGAGTGCGCCCCACTTTTTGTGATACTGGGCGGGCGGCAGGACACCGGAGGAGAGCGCATGTTTCATCCAGCCTTGTTCAAGGGCGCCAATGTCGTCGTGACCGGCGCGGGGCGCGGCATCGGGCTGGAGATCGCCCGGCAGTTCCTCGATTGCGGCGCGCATGTGCTGCTGCATGGCGGCCGCGCGGCCTCCGGCCCGCTGCCCGATTTCCTCGAAAGCGCCGTGGCGGACGCCCGCGCCCATGTCGTCCATTCGGATTTCCTCGAGGAGGGCGGCATCGGCGCGCTGCTGCAACGGGCCGACAGCCTCTTCCCGCATGTCGACGTGCTGATCAACAATGCCGGCACCATGGTCGGCCGCTTCCCGGCCGGCGAGCTCACCGACGAGCAGTACGAGACCGTCGTGCGCCTCAACCAGACCTCCGTCGTGGAGGTGACGCGCGGGCTGCTGCGGGCGCTGCGCCGCGCGCCGCATGCGGCCATCGTCAACACGGTGTCGATCTCGGCGCTCACCGGCGGCAGCCCCGGCTCGGCGATCTATTCGGCCACCAAGGCCTTCGTCGCCACCTATTCCAAGGCGCTCGCCCGCGAGCTCGCGCCGGACGGCATCCGCGTCAACTGCGTCTCGCCGGGCACCATCACCACCGATTTCCATTCGCGCTATTCGAACGCCGACAAGCTGGAGGCGACGCGCAGGACCATTCCCCTGCAACGCCTCGGCACGGCGGAGGATTGCGCCCCGGCCTATCTCTTCCTCGCCTCCGAGGCGCTGTCCGGCTACATCACCGGGCAGGTGCTGGAGGTGAACGGCGGCCAGCTCATCTGCTGACCGCCTCGGGCATCAGGCGTTGACGTCGATGACGACGCGCCCCTTCACCTTGCCTTCGAGGATCCGGTTCGCCAGCTCCGGCAGGTCGGAAAGCCGATGCTCGACCACCATGGCCTCCAGCTTGTCCATCGGCAGGTCGGAAGCGATGCGGTTCCACGCATCGACGCGCTGGTCGTAGGGCCGCATCACCGAATCGATCCCGAGCAGGCTGACGCCGCGCAGCAGGAACGGGATGACCGTGAAGGACGGCACCGCCGCTCCGGCCGCAAGCCCGACCGCCGCGACGGCGCCGTCATATTTCATCTGCTTGAGCACGCGCGCCAGCATGTCGCCGCCCACCGCGTCGATGGCCCCGGCCCAGCGCTCGGATTCGAGCGGCTTGCTGTTCGCCTCCGCAAGCTCGGCGCGGTCGACGATCGTCTCCGCGCCGAGCCCCTTGAGGTAATCGGCCGCATCCGGCCGCCCCGTAACGGCCGCGACGGAATAGCCGAGCCGCGCCAAAAGCGCGACGCCGACCGAGCCGACGCCGCCGGCCGCCCCCGTCACCAGCACCTCGCCCTTCAGCGGCGAGAGCCCGGCCTTCTCCAGCGCGATGACGGACATCATGGACGTGAGTCCAGCCGTGCCGATACCCATGGCCTGCCGCGTCGAGATCTCCTCCGGCAGCGGCACCAGCCAGTCGGCCTTGACCTTGGCTCGGGTGGCGTAGCCGCCCCACCAGACCTCGCCGACCCGCCAGCCGGTCAGCACCACCCGGTCGCCCGGCCGGTAGCGCGGATCGTCGGAGGCCTCGACCGTGCCGGCGAAATCCACGCCCGGCACATGCGGGAACGCGCGCACCAGCCCGCCCTTGCCGTTGATGCACAGCCCGTCCTTGTAGTTGAGCGTCGAATATTCCACCGCGACGGTGACATCCCCGTCGGGCAGGCGCGAATCGTCCAGTTCCCGGATGGCGGCGGACACCGTCCCGTCCGCCCCCTTCTCGACCAGCAATGCCTGAAACGTCATGGCGACCTCCTCGTGATCCTCATCCGCCACAGATATAGGGCGCGGCCCATTGGTGCCGCCACTGTTCTTTTGTATCAAGGGCGTGGAGGCGCGCCCGCATGATCGACAAGCTGGAATATTTCATCGCCCTCGCCCGCGAGAAGCATTTCGCCCGGGCGGCGGCGGAGCTCGGCATCTCGCAGCCGACGCTCTCGGCGGCGATCCGCCAGTTGGAGGACCAGCTCGGCGTGATGCTGGTGGTGCGCGGCTCGCGCTTCCAGGGCCTGACGCCGGAGGGCCAGCGCGTGCTGGAATGGGCGCGGCGCATCGTCGGCGACACGCGCACCATGCGCGAGGAGATGCGCGCCGCCCGCAAGGGCCTGTCCGGCCATATCCGCCTCGCCGCCATCCCGACGACGCTCGCCATGGTGCCGCGCATCACCGCGCCGTTCCAGGAAAAGCACCCGGACGTCACCTTCTCCGTCCTCTCGACCACCTCGATCCAGATCCTCGGCCTCCTCGAAAATCTCGAGATCGACGCCGGCCTCACCTATCTCGAGAACGAGCCGCTCGGCCGCGTGACCAGCGTGCCGCTGCTGCACGAGCACTATTGCCTGATCACCGCGAAGGACGGCCCCTTCTCGGATCGCGAAAGCGTGACCTGGCAGGAGGCGGGCAGTGTTAGGCTTTGCCTATTGACCGCCGATATGCAGAACCGCCGCATCATCAACCGGCATTTCACCGAGGCCGGTATCACGATCGGTCCCTCGCTCGAATCGAACTCGATGATCGTGCTGCTCTCCCATGTGCGCACCGGGCGCTGGAGCAGCATCATGCCGCGGAATGTCGCCCGATCCTT
Source organism: Shinella sp. (assembly GCA_039812945.1). Taxonomy (GTDB): domain Bacteria; phylum Pseudomonadota; class Alphaproteobacteria; order Rhizobiales; family Rhizobiaceae; genus Shinella. The sequence goes on along the minus strand of JBDHSZ010000058.1, from coordinate 9,098 downwards.
CGGATTTCATGAGGAATTGAGTATAGTTTCACTGGTCGATCCGACGCCCGAGCACACCGTCGGCCTCGTCGCCACCCACCGCGAGCCCTTTACCCCGCTGGTCTCCGCCCTGCTGCACGAGGCGCGCATCCTCGCCGAGCAGGGCATGGAGTGATAGAAAATTTCTATTGCCTGACGGGACAGCTTTATTGACCCGTCGTCTCCGGCCTGAGAAGCTGCTAGAATGATCGCGGAAATCGGAAGGGTCCGATCTTCGCCGAGGAATTTCAGAAGCATCGGCGCGCCGGACCCCTCGATCTCTCCTGCGGTTCATTCGTGTCGGTTGGGAGGTTGACCCATGAATGTGCACGTCGCCGGCAAGGATGTCGGAGAGAGAACGCTGGCCATCGTCGGCGCGATGAAGGGGCTCGAAGGGCCGCTTCTTCCCATCCTGCACGAGATCCAGGCCGAGTTCGGCTTTGTGCCGCAGGAAAGCCTGCCGCTCATTGCGCGCGAGCTCAACCTGTCGCGCGCCGAGGTGCATGGCGTCGTCTCCTTCTATCACGACTATCGCGACCATCCCGCCGGGCGGCACGTGCTGAAACTCTGTCGCGCCGAGGCCTGCCAGTCGATGGGCGGCGACGAGATCGCCGAGCGCGTCAAGACGCTGCTCGGCATCGATTTCCACCAGACGACGCTGGACGGCGCGGTCACGCTGGAGCCGGTCTACTGTCTCGGCCTCTGTTCCTGCGCGCCCTCCGCCATGCTCGACGGCGAGGTGCACGGCCGGATCGACGCCGAGCTTGCGAAGGAACTCGTCGCGGAGGCACGCCGATGACCGCGCGCATCTACATTCCCCGCGACGCCGCCGCCCTCGCGCTCGGCGCGGACCGCGTCGCGAAGGCTGTCGCCGCCGAGGCCGGGGCGCGGGGGCTCGACATCGCTATCGTGCGCAACGGCTCTCGCGGCATGCACTGGCTGGAGCCGCTGGTCGAGGTCGAGACACCCGTGGGCCGCATCGCCTACGGCCCGGTCAAGGCCTCGGACGTCGCCGGCCTCCTCGACGCCGGCCTTGCCGAGGGCAGGCCCCATCCGCTCTGTCTCGGCCTGACGGAAGAGATCCCCTTCCTCAAGAACCAGACCCGCCTCACCTTCGCCCGCTGCGGCATCATCGATCCCGTCTCGCTGGAGGACTACAAGGCCCATGGCGGCCTGAAGGGCCTTCAAGCCGCCATCGCCATGGCCCCGGCCGATATCGTCAGGCAGGTCACCGACAGCGGCCTGCGCGGGCGCGGCGGCGCGGGCTTCCCGACCGGCATCAAGTGGAAGACGGTGCTGGATGCGCCCATTGATACGGAAAAGGGACCGCAGAAATACATCGTCTGCAACGCCGACGAGGGCGACAGCGGCACCTTCGCCGATCGCATGATCATGGAGGGCGATCCCTTCGTGCTGATCGAGGGCATGGCGATCGCCGGCCTCGCGACGGGCGCGACCAGGGGCTACGTCTATACCCGCTCGGAATATCCGCACGCCATCGCCGTGATGAGCGAGGCGGTCGCCGTCGCCCGCGCCGCCGGCATGCTCGGCCCCTCGGTGCTCGGCTCCGGCAAGGCCTTCGACATGGAGATCCGCACCGGCGCGGGGGCCTATGTCTGCGGCGAGGAGACGGCGCTGCTCAACAGCCTGGAAGGCAAGCGCGGCATCGTGCGCGCCAAGCCGCCGCTGCCCGCCCTGCAAGGCTTCCTCGGCCGCCCGACGGTCGTCAACAACGTCATCTCGCTCGCCTCCGTACCCATCATCATGGACAGGGGCGCGGAGCATTACCGCGATTTCGGCATGGGCCGCTCGCGCGGCACGATCCCGATCCAGATCGCCGGCAATGTCAGGCACGGCGGCCTCTACGAGACCGCCTTCGGCCTGACGCTCGGCGAGATCGTCGATACGATCGGCGGCGGCACAGCCTCCGGCCGCCCGGTCCGCGCCGTGCAGGTCGGCGGCCCGCTCGGGGCCTATTTCCCGCGCGCGCTGTTCGACACGCCCTTCGACTACGAGGCCTTCGCGGCGAAGGACGGCCTCATCGGCCATGCCGGCATCACCGTCTTCGACGACACGGTCGACATGCTCAAGCAGGCGCGCTTCGCCATGGAATTCTGCGCCGTGGAGAGCTGCGGCAAGTGCACGCCCTGCCGCATCGGCTCGACGCGCGGCGTCGAGACGGCGGACAGGATCGCCAAGGGCATCGAGCCGGAGAAGAACCGCGAGCTCCTCACCGACCTCTGCAACACGATGAAGTTCGGCTCGCTCTGCGCCCTCGGCGGCTTCACGCCCTATCCGGTGATGAGCGCCATGACCCATTTCCCGGAAGACTTCTCGCCGGGACCGATGGTGGAGGCGGCGGAATGACGCAAACACATCCCCTGCCGCTCACCCCCGCACGACCGATCTTCTCCATTCCCCGCGCACAGGAGGCTCGCCATGCCCCTCGTCCCTGAAATCGACTACGGCACCCCCGCCTCCCGCTCGGAGAAGATGGTGACGCTCACCATCGACGGCAACGAGATCACCGTTCCGGAAGGCACCTCCATCATGCGCGCCTCGATGGAGGCCGGCATCGAGGTGCCGAAGCTCTGCGCCACCGACATGGTGGACGCCTTCGGCTCCTGCCGCCTCTGCCTCGTGGAGATCGACGGCCGCAACGGCACGTCCGCCTCCTGCACCACGCCCGTCGCCCCCGGCATCGTCGTCCACACCCAGACGAGCCGACTCAAGCAGATCCGCAAGGGCGTGATGGAGCTCTATATCTCCGACCATCCGCTCGACTGTCTCACCTGCGCGGCCAACGGCGACTGCGAATTGCAGGACATGGCCGGGGCCGTGGGCCTGCGCGACGTGCGCTACGGCTACGAGGGCGACAACCATATCCGGACGCGCAACAACGGCGAGATGAACGCCCTGTGGATGCCGAAGGACGAATCGAACCCCTATTTCACTTATGATCCGTCGAAATGCATCGTCTGCTCGCGCTGCGTGCGGGCTTGCGAGGAGGTGCAGGGCACCTTCGCGCTGACCATCGAGGGCCGCGGCTTCGACAGCCGCGTCTCGGCCGGCATGCACGAGGATTTCCTCTCCTCCGAATGCGTCTCCTGCGGGGCCTGCGTGCAGGCCTGCCCGACGGCGACGCTCACGGAAAAATCGGTCATCGAGATCGGCCAGCCGGAACATTCCGTCGTCACGACCTGCGCCTATTGCGGCGTCGGCTGCTCCTTCAAGGCGGAGATGCGCGGCGAGGAGCTGGTGCGCATGGTGCCGTGGAAGGACGGTCAGGCGAACCGCGGCCATTCCTGCGTCAAGGGCCGCTTCGCCTACGGCTACTCGACCCACCGCGAGCGCATCCTCAACCCGATGATCCGCGAGAAGATCTCCGATCCGTGGCGGGAAGTGACATGGGAGGAGGCCTATGCCCATGTGGCCGCCGAATTCCGCCGCATCCAGTATCAATACGGCCGCGATTCCGTCGGCGGCATCACCTCGTCCCGCTGCACCAACGAGGAGACCTTCCTCGTCCAGAAGCTCATCCGCGCCGGCTTCGGCAACAACAATGTCGATACCTGCGCGCGCGTCTGCCATTCACCGACCGGCTACGGCCTCGGCCAGGCCTTCGGCACCTCGGCCGGCACGCAGAACTTCGACAGCGTCGAGTTCACCGATGTCGTGATGATCATCGGCGCCAACCCGACCGACGCCCATCCCGTCTTCGGCTCGCGCCTCAAGAAGCGGCTGCGCCAGGGGGCAAAGCTCATCGTCGTCGATCCGCGCCGCATCGACCTCGTCGACTCGCCGCATGTCAAGGCGTCCTACCATCTGCCGCTCAGGCCCGGCACCAACGTCGCCGTCGTCACCGCGCTCGCCCATGTCATCGTCACGGAAGGCCTGTTCGACGAGAAGTTCATCCGCGAGCGCTGCGACTGGTCGGAATTCGAGGACTGGGCCGCCTTCGTCGCCGAGCCGCGCCACAGCCCGGAAGAGACCGAGGCGCTGACCGGCGTGCCGGCCGAGACGCTGCGCGGCGCGGCCCGACTCTTCGCCACCGGCGGCAATGGCTCGATCTATTACGGCCTCGGCGTCACCGAGCACAGCCAGGGCTCGACCACCGTCATGGCCATCGCCAACCTCGCCATGGCGACCGGCAATATCGGCCGCGAGGGCGTCGGCGTGAACCCGCTGCGCGGCCAGAACAACGTGCAGGGCTCCTGCGACATGGGCTCCTTCCCGCACGAGCTGCCGGGCTACCGCCACATCTCCGACGACGCCACCCGCGACGTCTTCGAGAAGATGTGGGGCGTCAAGCTCAACCAGGAGCCGGGCCTTCGCATCAACAACATGCTCGACGCCGCCGTCGAGGGCTCATTCATGGGCCTCTACGTGCAGGGCGAGGATATCCTCCAGTCCGATCCGGACACGCGGCACGTCGCCGCCGGCCTTTCCGCCATGGAATGCGTCGTCGTGCAGGACCTTTTCCTCAACGAGACGGCGAACTACGCCCATGTCTTCCTGCCCGGCTCGACCTTCCTGGAAAAGGACGGCACCTTCACCAATGCCGAGCGCCGCATCAACCGCGTGCGCCGCGTCATGACGCCGAAGAACGGCTATGCCGACTGGGAGGTCACGCAGAATCTCGCAAGGGCCATGGGCCTCGACTGGAACTACACCCACCCGTCTGAGATCATGGACGAGATCGCCGCGACGACGCCGAGCTTCGCCCTCGTCTCCTACGACTATCTCGACAGGATCGGCTCCGTGCAGTGGCCCTGCAACGAGGCCCATCCGCTCGGCTCGCCGATCATGCATACGGACGGCTTCGTGCGCGGCAAGGGCAAGTTCATCCGCACGGAATATGTCGCGACCGACGAGAAGACCGGCCCGCGCTTCCCGCTGCTGCTCACCACCGGGCGCATCCTCAGCCAGTACAATGTCGGCGCGCAGACGCGGCGCACCGACAATGTCGTCTGGCACGAGGAGGACCGGCTGGAGATCCACCCGCACGACGCCGAGAACCGCGGCATCCGCGACGGCGACTGGGTGCGCCTTGCAAGCCGCGCCGGCGAGACGACGCTGCGCGCCCTCGTCACCGACCGCGTCGCCACCGGCGTCGTCTACACGACCTTCCATCACCCGGAGACGCAGGCCAACGTCATCACCACCGACTTCTCCGACTGGGCGACGAACTGCCCGGAATACAAGGTGACGGCGGTGCAGATCTCGCCCTCGAACGGCCCGTCCGACTGGCAGATCGAATATGACGAGCAGGCGAAGCGCTCGCGCCGCATCGCCGGCAAGCTGGAGGCGGCGGAGTAGGATTTTTCGCGTGGCCGATTTCGTCCCCTCGATCAAGGTCGCCGAGACCGCCCGCCGCAACGGGCGGCTTTCCGGCGGCGAGCGCATCGTGCCGGAGGAGACCCCGGTCGCCTTCTCCTATTCCGGCTCGACCCATGCCGTGATGATGGCGACCCCCGCCGACCTCGAGGATTTCGCGGTCGGCTTCAGCCTGACGGAAGGCATCATCGCCGATCCCGCCGAGATCGAGACCATCGAGGCGCTGGCCGGAGACCAGGGCATCGACCTGCAGATCCGCCTTGCCGATGCACAGAACGACGCGCTGACCGCCCGCCGCCGCCATATGGCCGGCCCCGTCGGCTGCGGCCTCTGCGGCATCGAATCGATCGAGCAGGCGGTGCGCGTCACGCCCTCCGTCCGTTCGTCATCGCTTACACTGAGCGAGGAGGGCGTGGTCGAGGCGGTGCGCCTCTTGAACGGCCAGCAGCCGCTGCACATGATGACGCGCGCGGTGCACGGCGCCGGCTTCTACATGCCCGGCAAGGGCCTCGTCGCGGTGCGCGAGGATGTCGGGCGGCACAATGCGCTCGACAAGCTCGTCGGCGCCGCGCGGCGCGCCGGCCATGCCGGCGGGGCGGGCGCGGTGGTGGTGACGAGCCGCGTGTCCGTCGAGATGGTGCAGAAGACGGCGATCGTCGGCAGCCCCTTCATCATCGCCATCTCCGCGCCGACGGCGCTCGCCATCCGCACGGCGGAAGAGGCCGGCATGACGCTGATCGCGCTGGTGCGCGGCGACGAATTCGAGATTTTCACCGGTGCGGAACGCATCGTCTCCGGCCCCGGAAGACGGGCCGGCAACGGTTAGGAGACAGCCATGTCCGAAGGCAACAAGCTCGTCAGGATGGCGAACCAGATCGCCACCTTCTTCCATTCGCAACCGGCCGCCGAAGGCCCCGGCGGCGTGGCGACGCATATCAACAAGTTCTGGGAGCCGCGCATGCGCCGCCAGCTCTTCGACATCGTCGACAACCATGGCGGCGAAGGCCTCGATGCGCTGGTGCTCGAGGCCGTGCCGCTGATCCACCGTCCGCCGCCGGCCGAGGCTCCCGCCGCCGCAAGGCCCTGAACACCGGCGGCGTTAAGGCCCTCGCGCTCAGAATTCCTCCCAGCTCACCGCTGTCGACGCGGCCGGGCCGCGCGGGGAGCGCATGGCCGACGCCACGGCATGCAGCCGCGCGACATTCGCCGGCGCATGCGCCCGCTCGGCGGCGGGGGCCCCGCCGGAGAGCCTGAAGCGGCGGATGAGGGCATGCAGCGCGTCCGCCTCGCGCGCCATGGCGTGGCTTGCCGCCGTGCTCTCTTCCACCATGGCCGCATTCTGCTGCGTCGCCTGGTCCATCGCATTGACCGACTGGTTGATCTCGCGCAGTCCCGTCGACTGCTCGCGCGCGGCCTCGACGATGGCGGCGACATTGGTGTGCACGTCCTGCACCTGGGCGAGGATTTCCCGCAGCGCCCGCCCCGTCTCGTCGACCAGCGCCACGCCGCTCCTGACCTGCTCGCCCGAGGTGGTGATCAGCGCCTTGATGTCCTTGGCGGCGCTCGCCGAGCGCTGCGCCAGCTCCCGCACCTCCTGCGCGACGACGGCGAAGCCCTTGCCCGCCTCGCCGGCCCGCGCCGCCTCCACGCCGGCATTCAGCGCCAGGAGGTTGGTCTGGAAGGCGATATCGTCGATGACGCCGATGATGTTGGAGATCTCGCGGGAGGATTGCTCGATCTGCCCCATGGCGTCGATCGCCTTCTTGACGACCTCACCGGACGTTTCCGCTCCCGACCGGGTCTTGGCGACCAGCGTGCCGGCCTCGTCGGCCCGCCGGCTGGAATCGCCGACCGTCGTGGTGATCTCGTCCAGCGCCGCCGCCGTCTCCTCGACGGAGGCCGCCTGCTGCTCGGTGCGCTTGGCGAGATCGTCCGCCGCCGAGCGGATTTCCTGGGCGCCGGAGGCGATGGCGTTGGCATTGGTCTCGACCGTGCGCATCGCCTCGTGCAGGCCGGCCACCGCCTCGTTGAAGTCCTTGCGCACCACCTCCATGGAGGGCACGAAGGCGGTGGAAAGATGCTGCGTGAGGTCGCCGGCCGCCAGCGCCTTCAGCGCGCCGCCGAGCGCGTTGATCGCCGTCATGCGCTCCGTCACGTCGGTCGCGAACTTCACCACCTTGTAGACCCGGCCGTTGAGGTCGCGGATCGGGTTATAGGCCGCCTGGATCCAGATCTCCTTTCCGCCCTTGCCGTAGCGCACGAACTCGTTGGAGATGAAGCGGCCCTCGGCGAGCGACGCCCAGAATTCCGCATAGGCCGGCGTCCGCACATAGGCCTCGTCGCAGAACATGCGGTGATGCCGGCCGCGGATCTCGGAAAGCTCGTAGCCGAGCGCCGCGCAGAAATTCTCGTTGGCATGGAGGATTTCGCCGGTCGGCGTGAACTCGATCACCGCCTGCGAGCGGGAGATCGCCTCGAGCTTGGCGGCGTCCTCGCTCGCCCGCATCCTCGCCTCGGTGATGTCAGTCGCGAACTTGACAACCTTGTAGGGCTTGCCGCCGCGCAAGACCGGATTGTACGAGGCCTGGATCCAGATCTCGCCGCCGTCCTTGCGCAGGCGCTTGTAGCTGGAGGCATCGTATTCACCCCGCCCGAGCCGCTCCCAGAACTGGCGATAGGCCTCGCTCGCCGTATAGGCGGCCTCGCAGAAGATGCGGTGATGCTTGCCGACGATCTCCTTCAGCTCGTAGCCGAGCGCCCGGCAGAAGTTTTCGTTGGCGGTGAGAACATTGCCGGCAAGATCGAACTGGATCACGGCCTGCGAGCGCGACAGCGCGTCGACAATGTGCCCGGCATCCATGGACTTCGCGAATGAAAGCATGACCTGTCCCTCTGTGCGACGGCCACGGTTCCTGTGATTGCCCGCGTGGCGAACGTCGGCGTTGCACCGTGGCTGCGATCCGCGCAACGGACCGCATCCAGCCTGACGATTTCAATCATTGCGTGTTTTTGGCAAATCCATTCCATGGCTTGCCGATGCCACTCAAGATGGAGAAACGAGATTAACAATTGATGAAAGTTAAACTGCGAGATTTAGACCCATTGAATTACAATGCGTTGCAAGGAAGAAGCTTAACGTTACGGAATGCGCCGCTCCCGCACGACACAAGTCTATGCATCTTATAATTGCATAGAGCGATCGACAACAAAAAACCGCCGTGCTTGCGCACGGCGGCTTCTTTGTCCGTCGCTGGAAGGGGCGGTCAGGCCGCTATGTCCTCCATGTCGCGTTCCTTGAACATCCGCGCCAGGTTGAGGAAGCAGATCATGCCGTTCTCATGGGCGATGATGCCCTCGGAATAGGCCTTGTCGAAGGAGGTCGTCACTTCCGGCACCGGCTGGATCTGCTCGCTGCGAATGGTCAGGATGTCGGAAACCCGGTCGACGACGAGGCCGACCACCATGCTGTGCACCTCCGCGACCACGATGGCGCTGCGCTCGTTGGCCTCGGTGCTCTTCATGCCGAGCTTGTGCGCGAGATCGATGATCGGGATCACCGCGCCGCGCAGATTCATCACGCCGATGACATCTGGCGGCGAATGCGGGATCGGCGTGGACGGGGCCCAGCCGCGGATTTCGCGGATCGTGGTCGTCTTCACGCAGAACTCCTGCTCGTGCAGGCGAAATGCGATGATTTCGAGCGTATCGCCGGCAAAGCCGGCCGTCTTGATGGAGGTCATCGG
>JBDHSZ010000057.1:0-19321 GCA_039812945.1 Shinella sp. | reverse complement strand
CCGCACCGGCAGGCCGATGGCCGAGGCGTGCTGCCGGTCGAAGGCCTGCACCAGCAGGTCCTTGCGGAAGATGAGGATGAAGGCCGTCGCGGCGCAGGCGATGGCGGCGGTCTCCGCGAGGTCGGAGGTCGCGATGCCGAGCATGTCGCCGAAGAGGATATGGTCGAGGTGGATGTCCGGCTGGATTTTGACATAGAGCACGACGCCGAGGGCGAACATGCCGGAGAAGACGATGCCGAGCACCGTGTCCTCCTTCACCCGGCTGTTGTCCTTGAGGTAGCCGGCCGCCAGCGCGCAGAACAGGCCGGCGACGAAGGCCCCCGCGGCGAAGGGCAGGCCGACGACATAGGCGATGACGACGCCCGGCAGCACGGCATGGGAGACCGCGTCGCCCATCAGCGACCAGCCTTTCAGCACGAGGTAGCAGGACAGCAGCGCCATCGGCGCGGCGATGGTGAGCGTCACCAGGAAGGCGTTCTGCATGAAGGCGAGCTGGAAGGGCAGGAGGGCGAGGTCGAGCGTCTCGTTCATGGCTCCGTCGCCTGCAATGCGAGCCTTCCCTTGCGGCGCGCGGCGATGAGGCCGTGCTTCGGCGCGAGGAGGAAGGCGAGGAGGAAGAGCGCCGTCTGCAGGACGACGATGATGCCGCCGGTCGCCCCGTCGAGGAAATAGGAGAGATAGGCGCCGACGAGGCTGGTGCCCGCGCCGAGCGCGGCGGCGATGACGATCAGCCGCTGGAAGCGGTCGGTGAGGAGATAGGCGGTCGCGCCCGGCGTCACCACCATGGCGACGACGAGGAAGGCCCCGACCGTCTGCATGGCCGCGACGGTCGAGGCGCTGAGCAGGGTGAAGAACAGGATCTTCAGCCCCGTCGGGTTGAGGCCGATGGAGCGGGCGTGGCTCTCGTCGAAGAAGGCGGCCATCAGGTCCTTCCACTTGAAGAGCAGGACGACCAGCGTCACCGCGCCGATGATGGCGAGCTGGATCGTGTCCTCGGGCGTCACGGCGAGGATATTGCCGAGCACGATGGTCTGGATGTTCACCGGCGTCGGCGACAGCGAGACCATGAACAGGCCGAGGCCGAAGAAGGAGGAGAAGATCATGCCGATGATCGCGTCTTCCTTCAGTTGCGTCTGGCGGTTGAGGAAGAGCATGGCGGCGGCGGCGAGCCCGCCGGAGAGGAACGCGCCGGCCGCGAAGGGCAGGCCCAGCATATAGGCCCCGGCGACGCCCGGCACGATGGAATGCGAGAGCGCGTCGCCGATCAGCGACCAGCCCTTGAGCATGAGATAGGCGGAGAGGAAGCCGCAGATGCAGCCGACCAGCGCGCTCACCCACATGGCGTTGACCATGTAGCCGTAGGCGAAGGGTTCGAGGAGGGCGTCGATCACCGCTTCTCCTCCTCGCCGTAGATGACGAAGGGGCGTTCGTCGTCGGTGATGACCTTGACGGTGCGCCGGTCCTCGTCGTCGTGCAGGTCGTGGCCGCCGAGGATGAAGTGGCGCAGCACGCCGCCGAAGGCGCGCTCCAGATTGGCCTCGGTGAAGGTCTCCGCCGTCGGGCCGGAGGCGATGACGGTGCCCTTGACGAAGACCGTGCGGTCGCAGAAATCGGGCACGCTGCCGAGATTGTGGGTGGAGACGAGCATGACGCGGCCTTCGTCGCGCAGCTTGCCGAGCAATTCGATGATCTGCTCCTCGGTGTTGACGTCGACGCCGGTGAAGGGCTCGTCGAGCAGGATCACCCGGCCCTCCTGCGCCAGCGCCCGGGCGAGGAAGACACGCTTCCTCTGCCCGCCCGAGAGCTCGCCGATCTGGCGCTTGCGGTAGGCGCTCATGTTGACGCGCGCCAGCGCCTCCTCGACCATCTCGTGGTCGCGCTTCGTCGGGATGCGCAGCCAGTTCATATGGCCGTAGCGGCCCATCATCACCACGTCCTCGACCAGCACCGGGAAGGTCCAGTCGACTTCCTCGGCCTGCGGCACATAGGCGACGAGGTTCTTCTTCAGCGCCTCCCGGACGGTAAAGCCGAGGATCGTCACCTTGCCCGCGGCGACGGGGACGAAGCCCATGATCGCCTTGAAGAGCGTCGACTTGCCCGCGCCGTTGACGCCGACCAGCGCGGTGATCGTGCCCTTCGGCACGGAGAAGCTGGCGTGGCGCAGCGCCGTGTGGCCGTTGCGGTAGGTGACGGTCACGTCTTCCGCCACGATGCCGTCCACGCTCCTCGGACTGCCGCCGCCCATCATCATTGCGAAAGACCCTTCACGATGGTTTCGGAGGTGACGCGCAGCAGGTCGAGATAGGTGGGCACCGGGCCGTCCGGCTCGCTCAGCGAATCGACATAGAGGACGCCGCCATAGGCGGCGCCCGTTTCCGCCGCCACCTGCCTCGCCGGGTCGGCCGAGACGGTGCTTTCGGAGAAGACGACGTGGATGTCGTGCTCGCGCACGGCGTCGATCACCGCCTTCACCTGCCTGGGCGTGCCCTGCTGGTCGGCATTGATCGGCCAGAGGAAGAGTTCCCTGAGGCCGAAATCGCGGGCGAGATAGCTGAAGGCGCCCTCGCTGGTGACGAGCCAGCGCTTTTCCGGCGGCAGCGCGCCGATCTTCGCCTTCATCTCCGCGCCGAGCGCCGCGATCCTTTCCGAATAGGCTTTCGCATTGGCGTCGTAGGTCGCGGCATTGGAAGGATCGAGCGCCGCCAGCGCCTTGCGGATGTTCTCGACATAGACCAGCGCATTGTCCGGCGACATCCAGGCATGCGGGTTCGGCTTGCCCTCGTAGGGGCCTTCGCCGATGCTCATCGGCTGGATGCCGTCGCTGACGGTGACGTTGGGCACGTCGCCGAGATTGGCGAGGAATTTCTCGAACCAGAGCTCGAGGTTGAGCCCGTTCCACAGCACGAGCTTCGCGTCCTGCGCTTTCAGGATATCGCGCGGGGTCGGCTGGTAGTTGTGGATCTCGGCGCCCGGCTTGGTGATGGATTCGACCGTTGCCGCATCGCCCGCCACATTGGCCGCGATGTCGGCGATGATGGTGAAGGTCGTCACCACCCTCGGCTTTTCCTGCGCCGATGCGGGGAGGGCGGCCAGAAGCGGCAGGCTTGCGAGAAGGGCGGTCAAGGTGCGGCGGAGCATTCGGTTTCCGGTCTGCTTTTGCGAATGAGTTGCATTAAACTATAGGGCAGTTTCGCGCGCTGTCAACGCAATTGCAAATCATTCGCAAAAACCTCCGGACCGGCTCTTAAAACTTCCGAAACGCCCTCGCGCTAGAGTGCGGAAAGTTCGCGCGCTCTCGGCGCGTTCGTGTTCTGCGTTCAAAGAGAAGCCCGTCGCCCGTGAAGTTCCTGCCGACCTCGTTCCGCTTGTCCCGGAAGCTGCTGATCATCCTCGCCGGTGTCACCGTGCTGACGGGTGCGTCGGGCGCGGCGGCGATCTTCGTCGGGCGCGACGTGCTGCTCGGCCCGCCGGCCGACCAGGTCTCGGGCGTCGCCTGCACGACCGTCACCACCGTCCGCCTCGACCGCGACGGCCGGCAATGGCTGCGCAAATATGTGCGCTCCGACGCCAAGGACGGCGAGGTGCGCATCAAGACGGCGCTGCGCGTCGCAGGGGCCCTGTCCAACAGCGAGGAGGCCGATCTCTACCAGGTCGTGCTGCTCGACGCCGCCGGCCCGGTCTATCGCGCCGACATGCGCGGCCGCGCCATCGGCGCCGAGGTGCTTTTCGCGCGCGATCCCTCGGCCATTCCCGGCATGAAGGCGCCCTTCGTCGCCCGCTACACCGACGGCACGCCCGCCGGGAACGGCGAGTTCTACGGCGAGCGCAAGGAGCTCTCCCTCGAGGAGATCAAGGCCATCGTCACGGCCATGCAGGAGCGGGAGGATTGCATCGATCCGAACGCCGAGGGCACCGAGACGGCGAAGGGCGGCCATGGCGAGGCGAAGGAGGAGGGCGGCGAGCATGCGAGCGCCGCGGACGCTTCCCACGAGGTCGCCGCCAACGGGCATTGACGCTTCTCCCACGGGCGGGACGGCAACTTTGCCGTTGTACAGCGCGGCCTAACTTTGCTAGCAGAGGCGACGATTTCCACCCCGTACCGGCACGCGCGTGCCGCCCCTCTCCGGCCGGAGAGGGTGAGGAAAAATTGACATGCCCGATCTCCTGCTTGAACTCCGCTCCGAGGAAATTCCCGCCCGCATGCAGCGCAAGGCGGCGGGCGACCTGAAGAAGCTCGTCACCGACGCGCTGGTCGAGGCCGGCCTGACCTATGACGGGGCACGCGAATACTGGACGCCGCGCCGCCTGACGCTCGATATCCGCGGCCTCAATGCCCGTTCCGCCGATATCCGCGAGGAGCGCAAGGGCCCGCGCACCGACGCGAACGAGAAGGCGATCGAAGGCTTCCTGCGCGGCGCCGGCCTTGCCTCGATCGCCGAGGCGCATGTCCATTCGGATCCGAAGAGGGGCGATTTCTACGTCGCCCATATCGTCAAGCCGGGCCGCCCGACCGACGAGATCGTCGCCGAGGTGATGCCCGGCATCATCCGCAATTTCCCCTGGCCGAAGTCGATGCGCTCGGGCGCCGCCTCCGCGAAACCCGGCGCGATGCGCTGGGTGCGGCCGCTGCAATCGATCGTCTGCACCTTCGGCTCGGAGACGGAGGAGACGCGCGTCGTGCCCTTCGAGGTCGACGGGCTCGTCGCCGGCAATGTCACCTACGGCCATCGCTTCCATGCGCCCGAGGCCATCACCGTGCGCCGCTTCGAGGACTATGTCGCCAATCTGGAGAAGGCGAAGGTCGTGCTCGACGCCGAGCGCCGCAAGCAGATCATCGCGACGGACGCCAACAACCTCGCCTTCGCGAGCGGCCTGGAGCTGGTCGAGGACGAGGGCCTGCTGGACGAGGTCTCCGGTCTCGTCGAATGGCCGCAGGTGCTGATGGGCAGCTTCGACGAGGCGTTCCTGGCGATCCCCGCCGAGATCATCCGCCTCACCATCAAGACGAACCAGAAGTGCTTCGTCACCCGCGCGCCGGGCAGCGAGGCGCTCTCCAACCACTTCATCCTGATCTCGAACATCGAGGCGAAGGACGGCGGCAAGGAGATCGTGCACGGCAACGGCAAGGTGGTGCGCGCGCGCCTGTCCGACGCCAGGCATTTCTGGCTGCGCGACCAGGGCGACCTGCCGGACCTCGATACATTGAAGGCCTCCGCCGAAAAGTTCGGCCTCGACCTGAAGAAGCCGCTCGACCAGCGCATGGCCAAGCTCGACGCCCTCGACGTCACCTTCCACGCCAAGCTCGGCACGCAGGGCGAGCGCGTCGCGCGCATCCGCAGGCTCGCCGCCGGGCTCGCCCCCGTCGTCGGGGCCGATCCGGCCCTCGTCGACCGCGCCGCGGTGCTCGCCAAGGCGGACCTGCGCACGGAAGCCGTCGGCGAATTCCCGGAGCTTCAAGGCATCATGGGCCGTAAATATGCGCTGCTGCAGGGCGAGGACGCCGCCGTCGCCGAGGCCATCGAGGATCACTACAAACCGCAGGGCCCCTCCGACCGCGTTCCCTCCGGCAAGGTGGGCCTCACCGTGGCGCTTGCCGACAAGCTCGACACGCTGATCGGCTTCTGGGCCATCGACGAGAAGCCGACCGGCTCGAAGGATCCCTATGCGCTGCGCCGCGCCGCGCTCGGCGTCATCCGCATGCTGCTGGAGAAGAATATCCGCCTGCCGCTTCTCTCCGTCGCGAAGGACCCGGACCTTCTCGCCTTCTTCCACGATCGGCTGAAGGTCTATCTGCGCGACATGGGCGCGCGCCACGACCTCATCGACGCCGTGCTGACGCCCGAGGCCGACGACCTGCTGATGGTCGCCCGCCGCGTCGAGGCGCTGACGGCCTTCATCACCTCCGAGGACGGCCTGAACCTGCTGGCCGGCACCAAGCGCGCCACGCAGCTTCTCGCCGCCGAGGAGAAGAAGGGCACCGTCGTCGGAGGCGCCGTCTCGGCCGACCTCCTGGCGCTCGACGCCGAAAAGGCGCTGCACGCCGCCGTGGAGACCGCCGCGAAGGACGCCGCCGCTGCCGTCGCCAGGGAGGACTTCCGCTCCGCCATGGCGGCGCTCTCGACGCTGCGCGCGCCGGTCGACCAGTTCTTCAACGACGTGCTCGTCAACGACGATGACCCCGCCATGCGCGCCAACCGCCTCGCCCTCCTCTCCGCCATCCGCGCGGCCACGGGCACGGTCGCGGATTTCTCGAAGATCGCGGGGTAGGGACGACGCCGGTGGCCGGCAATATCCTCATCAGCGCCTGTCTTGCCGGGCTGCCCGTCCGCTACAACGGATCGGCGAAGCCGCTGGCGCATCCGGCGGTCGAGCGCTGGAGGGCGGAGGGGCGGCTGGTGACGTTGTGCCCGGAGCTTTCGGGCGGGTTCCAGGTGCCGCGGCCGCCGGCGGAGATCGAGAACGGGCTCGACGGCGAGGACGTGCTCGACGGACGGGCGCGGGTGCTGGAGATTTCTGGCGCGGACGTTTCCGCCGCCTATGTCGAGGGCGCGCGCATCGCCCTTGCCGTGGCGCGGGAAAACGGCTGCCGCCATGCCCTGCTCATCGACGGCAGCCCGTCCTGCGGATCCGGCTTCGTCTATGACGGGACGTTTTCCGGGCGCCGGCATGCGGGGCGGGGCGTGACGGCGGCGCTGCTGCGGCGCGGCGGCATCGCGGTCTATTCCGACCGGGAGGTCGAGCGGCTCGTCGGCGATCTGGGAGAGGGCGGCGGATACGCATACGCCCCTGCTTGAGGTCAGGGGCGTAGACGTCCGCTTGCGCGGATTCCTGTCAGTCTGGAGGGACTGAGAGGCAGAGTCCCTCCAATATGGGCTCAATCGAGCCGAAGTTCAAACTTTGCCGGATCAAACTCCCGTGAGGACGCCATCGCGGCATGGCTTGCCGCCTCGTCGCCGAGCGCGCTCGTGCGGGCGCCGGTGTCGACCGCGTCCCCCTCGACGGGTTTTTCGGCGTCCGCGGCCTCGACCGCCTCGGCCGGGGCCTTGTTGACGAAGAGGATGGGGGAGCCGCCCATCCAGGCCTCGGTGCGGAAGATCTTGCGCTCGCCGTTCACCTCGCGGATCTCCACCTTCTGCGTGCCGGGCGCGATGGCGTCGACATGGTAGGTGCTCGCCCTTTGCTTCGGCTTGAGCGCCGGGCAGTCGGCGCAGCGGATCGCCTCGATGCTGCCCGCGCCCGTCGCGCCGGCAACCGGCTGGATCGAGCCGGCAAGGGCGGGGGCGGCGGCAAGAAGCACGACGGCAAGGCTCGGCAGCAGGATGCGCATCAACGGTTCTCCCTCATGGTCGATTGGGGAGAATAGCCCCTGACGGTTACGGTCCCGTCAGGGGAAATGGTAAATTTTCAGCTAACCGGCATCCTGCTCGCGGGCGACGGCGCGCCAGCCGATGTCGCGGCGGCAGAAGCCGTTGGCCCATTCCACCCGGTCGAGCGCCCGGTAGGCCGCCTCCCGCGCCGCGCCGACCGTCGGCGCGACGGCGGTGACGTTCAGCACACGGCCGCCGGTCGCCACCAGCCTGCCGTCCTTCAGCGCCGTGCCGGCATGGAATACCTTGGTTGCCGCGTCGTCGGCCGGTAGCGAGAGGATCGGGGTGTTCTTCTCGTAGGCGCCCGGATAGCCCTTCGAGGCCATGACGACGGTGAGCGCCGGATCGTCGCGCCATTCGGCCGAGACCTTGTCGAGCCGGCCGGTGGCGGCGGCATGCAGGATCGGCAGGAGGTCGCTTTGAAGCCGCATCATCAGCACCTGGCACTCCGGGTCGCCGAAACGCACATTGTATTCGATGAGCTCCGGCCCCTTTTCGGTGATCATCAGCCCGGCGAACAGCACGCCCTGGAAAGGATGGCCATCGGCGGCCATGCCGCGGATCGTCGGCTCGATGATCTCCCTCATCGTCCGCCCGACCATTTCCGGCGTCATGACGGGGGCGGGCGAATAGGCGCCCATGCCGCCGGTGTTGGGGCCGGTATCGCCGTCGCCGACGCGCTTGTGGTCCTGCGCGGAGGCGAGCGGCAGCGCGTTGACGCCGTCGCACAGGCAGAAGAAGCTCGCCTCCTCGCCGTCGAGGAAGGCTTCCACCACGACCTCGGCCCCGGCCGCGCCGAAGGCGCCGTCGA
Source organism: Shinella sp. (assembly GCA_039812945.1). Lineage (GTDB taxonomy): Bacteria > Pseudomonadota > Alphaproteobacteria > Rhizobiales > Rhizobiaceae > Shinella. The sequence goes on along the minus strand of JBDHSZ010000057.1, from coordinate 11,143 downwards.
AGCAGTCGTCGACGGCGGCGAGCGCCTCGGCAAGCGTCATGGCGACGGTCACGCCCTTGCCGGCGGCAAGCCCGTCCGCCTTGATGACGATCGGCGCGCCCTCGGCCTCGATATAGGCCTTGGCGGAAGCGGCGTCGGTGAAGCGTTTATAGGCGCCGGTGGGGATATCGTATCTGGCGCAGAGGTCCTTGGTGAAGCCCTTGGAGCCTTCGAGCTGGGCGGCGGAGGCCGAGGGGCCGAAGACGTCGATGCCGTCCGCCCGCAGGACATCGGCGATGCCGGCGACCAGCGGGGCTTCCGGGCCGACCACGACGAAGCGGATGCCGTTCTCCTTGCAGAAGGCCGAGACCGCGATATGGTCGTCGATGTCGAGGGGGGCGAGCGTCGCGCATTCGGCGATGCCCGGATTGCCGGGCGCCGCATAGAGCGTGGTAAGCAGCGGGGACTGCGCCAGCTTCCAGGCGAGGGCATGCTCGCGTCCGCCCGATCCGATCAACAGAACCTTCATGCCCGCATCCTCGATCCGTCCTTGGTTGCTGGCGGGTTAAGGGGAGCGGGCGGAAAGGTCAAGGGCTGAAAAGTCAGGGGCTGAAAAGCCAGGGGCCGCGCGGGGTCAGAGCGTCGCCGCGCCTTTCTCCTCCACCGTGCGGCCGAGGTTTTCCAGCTCCGTGTCGATCAGGTGCACATCCTCGTACCAGCCGTCATCCTCCACCATGGCGCTCTCGGTGGCGGCGCGCTGGAGGGCGCGGGCCTCGATGCGCAGCTTTTCGAGCCTGGCGATCTTCTCCTTGCGCGACAGGCCGGTGTCGTCGCGGATCGCCTGAAGCTTCAGTTCCATCGTGCTGACTGTCATCGGGAAACTCCTTGTTCGTCGGTGGAAAACGCGGGCAGGGCCCGTTTCGTTCCCTCAGCCGCAGGCCGGCGATGGTTAGCGAAACGGTAATGAAACGGGGCTAGTGTTCATGCAATCAAGGGTTTGGGCGGCTCGCGACGGGACCGCCGAATAGCGAGGATTGTGTCTTGAGTATCCGCCTATCGGCCGCAATGATTGCGGCCGCGCTTCTTTCCGCGCCCGTTTCGGCCTTCGCCGGCGAGGGCGGTCACTTCTGGTCCGGCGACTGGTATCTGAAGGTCGGCGCCGCCGGCTTCGCGGCGCCGCGCTACGACGGCGCGAAGTCCTATCTCTTCCAGGTCACGCCGATGATCTCGCTCGGCAAGGCCGGCAGCACGGTGCGCTTCTCCTCGCGCAACGACAATCCCTCCTTCGCGCTCATCGACAGCGGCGCCTTCCGCGCGGGCGCGACCGGCAGGCTGGTCATGCCGCGCGACGAGGGCGATTCCGACGATCTGAAGGGCCTGGAGCCCATCAAGCTCGGCGGTGAGCTCGGCGCCTTCGCGGAGGTCTATCCGACGGACTGGCTGCGCGTGCGTGGCGAGGTCCGGCACGGCATCCGCAGCCATGACGGCGTCGTGGCGGATATCGCGGCCGATGCCTTCGTGGACGTGCGGCCGGACGTGCGCCTTTCGGCGGGCCCCCGCCTCGCCCTCGCCTCGAAGGACTATATGAAGGCCTATTACGGGGTGACGCCGGCCCAGTCGGCCGCCTCGGGCCTTGCGACCTACGATCCGGGCGGCGGCGTCCATTCGGTCGGCGCGGGCGCGGCGATCACCTGGCAGGTCAACGAGAAGATCGAGACCAGCGCCTTTGCCGAGTACAAGCGCCTCGTCGGCCCGGCGGCGGATTCGAGCCTCGTGAAGCAGCGCGGCGACCGCGACCAGTTCCTGATCGGCCTTTCGGCCACCTACCGCTTCGATTTCACGCTGCCTTGACGCTCGAGCCGGCTTGACCGGCGGGGAGCGGCTTGCGATCTAGGCGCATGACCAGCTCCCCGCCCGATTCCGGCCGCGTCGCCGATGCGCCTTCCGACAACTGGGTCTACCGCGCCCTGCCGCGCTGGATCTGGCCCTATGCGCAGCTCGCCCGCTGGGACCGGCCGATCGGCTGGCAACTGCTGATGTGGCCCTGCTTCTGGTCGGCGGCGCTGGCCGGCAATGTCGCGGCGGCGGCCGGCGGCTTCGACTGGACGCGCTTCCTTGCCCATCTCTTCCTGTTCTTCGTCGGTTCCGTCGCCATGCGCGGGGCGGGCTGCACCTATAACGACCTCGTCGACCACGATATCGACCAGGCGGTCGCGCGCACGCGCTCGCGGCCGCTGCCGTCCGGCCGGGTGACGCGCCGGCAGGCGAAGGTCTTCATGGCGCTGCAGGCCGTTCTCGGCCTTCTCGTGCTGCTGCAGTTCAACCTCTTCGCCATCGGGCTCGGCGTCGCCTCGCTTGCGATCGTCGCGATCTATCCCTTCGCCAAGCGCTTCACCGACTGGCCGCAGTTCTTCCTCGGCATGGCCTTCTCCTGGGGCGCGCTGATGGGCTGGGCGGCGGAGTTCGGCGCGCTCTCGCTTTCGCCCGTCGCGCTCTATGTCGCGGCGATCGCCTGGACGATCGGCTACGACACGATCTATGCCCATCAGGACAAGGAAGACGACGCGCTGATCGGCGTGCGCTCCACCGCGCGGCTGTTCGGCGAGAGGACGGCGCAGTGGCTGGTCGGGCTCTACGGGCTGACGGTCGCGCTCATCGCGCTCGCCTTCTGGCTGGCGGGCGTCGGCCTGGTCGGCTGGCTGGGCCTTGCCGCCGCCGCGCTGATGCTCGGCTGGCAGGTGCGGGCGCTCGATATCGACGATCCGGTGCAGTGCCTGGCGCTGTTCAAGTTCAACCACATCGTCGGCTTCGCCATCTTCCTGGCGCTCGCGGTCGCCATTCCCTTCGCCTGACGGAAAAGCCGGCCGCAGGGACGGCCGGCTTCCCGGAGGTCATGTCAGGCACGGCATGCTCAACGGCGGGCGATGATCTCCCGTCCGTCGATCTTCATCTGCACGCCGAGCTTGCCGGTCGTGCGGCGAACGAGGAAGCGCGGGCGGCGGTCGGCGAAGAAGGAATGCCGGCGGCGCGGCTTGGCCGGGCGGGTGCCGACCGTCAGGTTGTCGTCGAGCGGGCGGGCGACGCCGTCGGCCTCCACCATCAGCATGGGGATGCGGTAGGCTTCCGCCCAGCTCCGCCAGTCGGCGGCGATGTCGCAGAGATCGTGCGCCACCAGCAGCGGGATGCAGAGGTCGGGATCGTCGTGGTGCAGCTCGAGCGTCACGGTGACGTCGCCGTTGCCGTGGTCGATGGCGCGGGCGGCGACGCCCTTGAAGGCGCGGGCCGGAAGGGCGATGGAGAGCGGCAGGCCGCTCGACGGCAGCACCTTGCGCAGGACCGCGCCGCGCTCGTCGAGGGTGATGGCGGCATCGGTTCCTTCCGTCCTCAGCTCGAACGTCACCTGCTGCGGGAAGCGCTTGGGATCGAGCCGGAGCGTGGTGCCGGCCCAGGCCGGCTTGGAAACGGTATTCAGCATGGTCTTTCGCCCTTGTTTTCCTTGAGAGCCGCTGTGCGGTCTTCCCATCGGGACTTTGCGTCCTCTGAGGGGGAGAATAGGCGCGCCCCCTTCCCCGCCGCTTAAAAATCGCGGTTAAGAAAACTTTGCGGTTCCTGATGGTTAGCAAAACCGCACGGCTCACGGTTTAGGAGAGGTGAACGGGGCGGCCGGCATTCGAGCCGTTCCCCGAAAGGCCGGGACAAGCCTCGCGCGCGACAATGCGGCCGGTCGGCCTGCCGCTATCGGGCCGACGACTGGAAGGAACGGTTTGCCGATGCTGTCGACCTATACGAGCTACAACCTCATCGCGAAGGACCTGTTGAAGTCGCTGAACCGCACGGCCGGCGAGACGATCAACGCGCGCGATGCGGCCTATTACAAGGAGAACATCGGCAAGGTCGCCTCGGTCGACGAGTTCCTCGACGACTACCGGCTCTATTCCTACGCCATGAAGGCCTACGGCCTGGAGGACATGACCTATGCCAAGGCCTTCATGCGCAAGGTTCTGGACAGCGACCTTTCCGACGCCAACAGCTTCGCCAACAAGCTGACCGACGAGCGCTACCGCGGCTTTGTCAGCGCCTTCAGCTTCTCCGCCTCGACCGCCGTGGCGCAGAGCGACGCCCAGCTCGACGAGGTGATCGGCCTCTATTCCGCCACCGCCGCCAATGCCGGCGCGGCGATCCAGGAGGAGACGCGCTACTACGACATCGTCATCGACACGGTGACGGGCGTCGACCAGCTTCTCAACAACGACCGGCTGCGCAACTACATGTTCACGGCCTTCGGCATCGATCCGGCGACCTATTCGCGCGCGGTGGTGCGCGGCGTGCTGTCGAGCGACCTCGACGATCCGGCGAGCTACTTCAACACCGAGCTCGCCCCCAAGGGCACGGCCGCGCTGGCGGCGATCCAGGCGGCGAACGAGGAGCTGGGCGAGCTTTCCTCCGAGACGGACGGCGCCCGCATCGCCGTGCTCAAGGCGGAGATCTCGCGCCAGCAGTCCGTCCTGGCGAAGGTCGAGGAATACCGCACGCTCGCCTCGGCCTACAATTTCGACGGTGACGGCACGGCGAGCGCCGGCACGGTGCAGAACGCCGTGCAGAAGCAGAGCACCAACGAGCTCTACACCCTGTCCAACCCGCGCGTGACGTCGGCCGCGGCGATCCTCAACAGGGACCATTTCGAGGCGACGATCGGCTCGATCACCACGGCGAGCGAACTGGCGGCCGATCCGCGTCTCGTCAGCTATGTCAAGGTCGCCTTCGGCCTCGACAAGCTGTCCGTCGTCAGCTCCACCATCGTCAACATCCTGACGAGCGACCCGGACCCGGACAATGCGGACAGCTACATCAACCGCTTCGGCGGGGCGGACAAGGACGCCTATTACGCGATGCGCGCGGCCTTCAACTTCCAGGAGGACGGCACGCTGGCGGACGGCGCTGCGGCGCAGACCGCCGCCCAGACCGCCGCGACCACCGGCGGCTACATGGTCCACTACAACGACAAGGACGACGAGGCCGACGCGCTCGCGGTCAAGCGCTTCAAGAGCCAGATCGGCGCGGTGAACACCGTGCAGGACTTCGTCGGCGAGGCGACCGTCTACGACTTCGCGTTGAAGGCCTTCGGCCTCGACCCGGCCAAGGTCTCGGCCCTCACCATCAAGAACGTCCTGAAAAGCGACCTCAACGATCCGAAGAGCTATGTGTACCGGCTGAAGGACGAGCGCTTCGTCGAGTTCGCCAAGGCGTTCAATTTCGGATCGGACGGCAACATCACCGCGCCGAAGCTGGCGCAGTCCCAATCCGAGATCCTCGTCGTGTCGCGCGCCTATGTCACGGCGAAATCCCGTTTCGGAACGGAAGAGGACAAGAAGAAGGCGGAGGAAGAGGCGAAATATTACGCCGCGCAGATGCAGAAGGTGGAGACCGTCAAGGAATTCCTGGCGGACGACCGCCTCGTCGCCTTCGTGCTGGAGGCGAACGGCATCGACCCGAAGGGCGTCGACGCCGCCTTCATGGAGAAGATCTTCACCTCCGACCTGGAGGATCCCGAAAGCTTCGTGAACCAGCAGGCCGAGCGCGGCTACCGCAAGATCGTCTCCTCGTTCAACTTCAATGCCGAGGGCCTCGTCGAGCGCTCGCAGGACGCGCAGATCCAGTCGCGCCGCGGCATCTACGAGACGATCGACAACCATGTGCGCCAGAAGCTCGAGGAGGAGGCCGGCAACGACAATGCCGGCGTGCGCCTCGCGCTCTATTTCGAGCGCAAGGCCGAGACGATCGCCAGCCCCTACGATATCCTGGCCGACGACGCGCTCTTCGAGGTGTTCAAGGTCCTCTTCCAGTTGCCGGACGAGATCGGCAGCGCCGATGTCGACGCGCAGGCCGACATGGTCGAGCGCTATCTCGAGCTGAAGGACCTGCAGGACCCCGAGAAGGTCTCGAAGATGATCGTCAAGTTCTCGGTGCTCTACGACCTTGCCAACGACACCTCGACCGACCCGGCCCTCGCCGTCCTCTCCGGCTCCGGCTCGGCCGGCATCAGCGCCGACCTGATGATGTCGCTGGCCCAGCTTCGCACCGGCGGCGCATAACTCAGACCACCTTGCCGGGATTCATGATGCCGGCGGGGTCGAAGGCGTGCTTGACCCGTCGCATCAGGTCCATCTCGATCGGCGCGCGCACGGCGGCAAGCTCGTCGCGCTTCAACTGGCCGATGCCGTGCTCGGCGGAGATCGAGCCGTCGTGCCGGAGCACGATGGCGTGCACCAGATGGTTGATCTCGCGCCAGCGGGCCAGGAACGCCGCCTTGTCCGCGCCGACGGGCTGCGAGATGTTGTAGTGGATGTTGCCGTCGCCCATATGGCCGAAGGCGCAGATGCGCGCGCCGGGCATCGCCGCCGTCACGGCGGCGGCGGCTTCCGCCATGAAGTCGGGGATGGCCGAGACGGGCACGGAGACGTCGTGCTTGATCGAGCCGCCCTCCGGCTTCTGCGCCGGCGACATGCTCTCGCGCATGTGCCAGAGCGCCCGGCGCTGCGCCTCGCTGGCGGCGACCACGGCGTTCTCCACCAGTCCCGCCGCGATGCCTTCGGAAAGCACGGCCTCCATCATGCGCGCCGCCGTTTCCGCCGCGTCGGAAGTGGAGATGTCGATCAGCACGTACCAGTCGTGCCGGGTGGGAAGCGGGTCGCGAACGCCGGGAATGTGCCGCGTGGTGAAGTCGACGCCGAGGCGCGGCATCAGCTCGAAGCCGGTCAGCGCCGGCCCGCAGCGGCTTGCGGCGCGCTCGAAGAGGGCGAGCGCGTCCCTGACGGATTTCACGCCGGCGAAGGCGACCTCGTGGCCGAGCGGGCGGGGGAAGAGCTTCAGCACCGCGCCGGTGATGACGCCGAGCGTGCCCTCCGCGCCGATGAACAGGTCGCGCAGGTCGTAGCCCGTATTGTCCTTCTTCAGCCGGCGCAGGCCGTTCCAGACCTCGCCGGTGGGCAGCACGACCTCCAGGCCGAGGCAGAGCTGGCGCATGTTGCCAAAGGCGAGCACGGCGGTGCCGCCGGCATTGGTGGAGAGGTTGCCGCCGATCTGGCAGGAGCCTTCCGAGCCGAGCGACAGGGGGAACAGCCGGTCCACCGCCTCGGCCGCCTTGTGAATATCCGCCAGCACCGCGCCGCCGTCCGCGACGATCACGTTGCCGACCGGATCGACGTCGCGGATGCGGTCGAGGCGGGATAGGGAGAGCACCACGTCGGCCGCGCCCTCGCGCGGCGCCGCTCCGCCGACATGGCCGGTATTGCCGCCCTGCGGCACGATGGCCGTGCGCGTCTCGGTGGCGAGCACCAGGATGCTCGACACCTCCTCCACCGAGCCCGGCCGCAGCACCAGCGGCGCGGTGCCGTGATAGAGGCCGCGGCTCTCGACGAGATAGGGGGCGATGTCGCTTGTCCCGGTCAGGGCGTGGGCGGGGCCGGTGATCGCCGTAAAGCGGGCGATGAGATCGGGGGGAAGCGTCGCCTGCGCCATCGGCTTCCTCCTAGCCGCGCGGGGCGGCGGCGCGCTGCAGCCGGTCGTTGATCGCCTCGCCGAGGCCCGTCGCGGGGACGGGCGCGAAGGCGATGGACGGGGCGCCCGCGGCGTCGGCCTTCTTCATGTAGCCGAAGAGATTGGCGGCGGCCTCGGCAAGGTCGCCGGCCGGGCTGAGGTCGAGCACCAGGGCGGCGTCGGCCTCGCCGGGCAGGGCCTTGCCGCCGAAGCGGATCAGCGCCTCGCCGGGCCTGACTTCTCTGGCGTCGAGCCGCACGGGGGCGTCCGGCGCATAGTGCGAGGCGAGCATGCCGGGGGCCTCGACGGCCGCGCCGGCCTGCCGGCGGATGACGGGGCGGCCGGTGACGCGCTCGACTTCGGCGGCGTCCAGCCCGCCGGGCCTCAGTAGCCGGATCGTCTCGCCCTCGACCTTGAGGATGGTGGATTCGAGGCCGACGGCGGCCGGGCCGGCGTCGAGCACCAGTTCCAGCCGGTCGCCGAAATCCTCGGCGACGTGCCGCGCCGTGGTGGGGCTGATGCGGCCGGAGGTGTTGGCGCTGGGGGCGGCGAGCGGCCGGCCGAAGGCGGCAAGCAGGCGGCTGGCGAAGCCGGCCGGCACGCGGATGCCGACCGTGTCGAGCCCGGCGCGCGCCAGGGGATGGATGGCGCTGTCCGGCCGGACCGGCAGGACGAGCGTCAGCGGGCCGGGCCAGAAGGCCTCGGCGAGGCGGCGCGACAGCGGGTCGAAGACCGCATGCGCCTCCGCCATGGCAAGATCGGCCATGTGGCAGATCAGCGGATTGAAGCGCGGCCGGCCCTTCATCTCGTAGATGCGGGCGATCGCCAAAGGATCGGTGGCGTCGGCGGCAAGGCCGTAGACCGTCTCGGTCGGAATGGCGACGGGCAGGCCCCGGCCGAGGGTTTCGACCGCGCGCGCCAGCGCCGCTTCCGCATCCGTCCGCGTATCCACGATGTCAGCCATGTCGTCCTTCCGTCGCTTTCGGCTTTCTTTACAGGGCTTTGCCGGCCGATGCCAAGGGTTGCCTAAAATTCGAGCGACCGGATTAGACCGGCCGAAAGGGAGCTCTGCTACTGAGGGTATATCCCGTATCCAGGTTCACGTTCGATGACATACACGAAAACCTCAGCGACCGACATCGCCCTGCGCATCGCGACGGCGATGAAGCAGATGGGCATCGACGGCCTGCCGCGCAATTACGAGCTGGTCTACGAGGCCTATGCCGGCGGCAGCCCGGATCTCGTGCGCGACTTCATCGCGCTCGGCAAGTTCAAGACGCAGGAGGCCCTCGACGCGCTCGGCCGCAAATACCTGCCGCACCAGCACGAGGCGAGCGTGCTGCAGCGCTCGGCCGGCGCGCTCGGCAGCGAGATGGGCAATTTCATGGACCTGCTCAGCCAGGAGCGCGCCTCGCTCAACGATTACGGCCGGCTGGTCGGCGAGGCCTCGCAGGTCATCCGCGATGCGGGCGGGCCGCTCGGCGGCTCGCTGGAAGCCCTGCAGCGGGCGACGGAGGCGCGCGTGAGCCACACGGCGGAAATGGCCGAGAAGGTCACCGCGCAATCCGCCGCCCTGGAGGGCATCCGCAGGGAGATGGCGGAATTCGAGGCGACGAAGTTCATCGATCCGGCGACGAAGCTCGGCAACCGCCGCGCCTTCAACAAGGCGCTCGCCCGCGTCTATGCCGAACCGGGCCTGCCGGCGCCCTGCGGCATCGCCATCGCCGAGGCCGATGCCGAGCGCCGCTTCACGCCGGGCCAGTTGGAGGCCCTGTCGGACCATCTCGTCGGCTTCTATGGCGGCCTCATCCGCCAGGCTTTCCGGATGGGCGGCCTTGCGGTGCGTCTCGGCGGGCTGCGCTTCGGCTTCCTGTTCCACACGTCCGAGGAGAGCGAGGTGCGGCGGCTCGTCGATCTCCTGCGCGCCGCCTTCCAGGCTGCGGAGCTGCGCGATCCGCGCACCGGCCGCAATCTCGGCCATCTCACGCTGTCGGCCGGGCTGTGCATGGCGCATCACGCCGAAAGCGCGCCGGACCTCACCACCGCCTGCAAGCGCGCGCTCGCGCAGGCCAAGGGCGCCGGCGGCGACCGGGTCGTGGTCTATGGCGGCGGTGAGGCACCGGCCGGTCGCGAGTGGATGCTCTACAGGGGATAGGCGGAGCGGGCCTTCAGAAGGCGCTGATGACCTTGCGCAGCGCCTCGTTGCGCGTGCCGAGCATCAGCACGTTCTTCATGGCGAGCTTCGGGTCGTCGGTGCGGAAGATGACGCCGTTGCCGCGCACCTTGCGGTCGATCCGAAGACGCCCTTCCTCCTCCGCCGGCGCGATGGCGACGGCGAAGTACATGCGGCCCGGCTTTTGCGAAATGCCGGCGAAGAACTGCTCCTCGTCGCCGATCTCGGCGAGGAAATTGGCCATGTAGAAGGCCCATTGCACGTTCTCGAATTCGGCGAAGCGGGAATTGGCCACCGTGATATGGCAATAGCCGAGATGCGGCGTGCCGGCGAGCGTGCGGTGGAAGATCAGCCTCGGGAAGCGGATGGAATGGTGGAAGCCGTTGATCCGCTCATGGGTGACGCTTCCCGCCCGCTCCAGCTTGCGCCCGGTGCGCTCGGCGACCTCCTGCTGGCTGAGATAGCGTTTCTCGCCGGGGCTCCAGGTGACGGCGCGCTCGATGCGGCCGGTGCGCAGGAATTGCGTATGGGTCGGCGCGCTGGGCGGGTTCGCGCGCTTGAAGGCGACGGCGTCGTAATATCGGAACTTCGTCTGCTGCACGCCTCGGCACTCCATCCTCGCGCCCGGATCGTGCAGAGCTTATGGAAACGTCGTTAAGCAATCCTTTCGGTCCGCTTACCGGCCTTGGGGGAGGGGCCGCGCCATGGGCGCAGCCCCGCAAGCCGAGACCCGGCTCAGTCGTTCTTCGCGCGCCGCGCCGGGAAGAGGATGACGTCGCGGATCGACGGGGCGTTGGTCAGCAGCATGATCAGCCGGTCGACGCCGATGCCGAGGCCGCCGGCCGGCGGCATGCCCTGGTCGATGGCGTCGAGGAACTCGTCGTCGAGCTGCTTGGCCTTCTCGCCGCGCGCGTGGGCCTGCTCGAGCTGCTCGACCATGCGGGCGCGCTGCTCCTCCGGGTCGTTCAGCTCGGAGAAGGCGTTGCCGAGCTCCCAGGTATTGCAATAGGTCTCGAAGCGCTCGACGAGGCGCGGCTCGCCCGGCACTTCCTTGGCGAAGGGCGAGATGTCCTTCGGGAAATGCGTGACGTGGGACGGCTGGATCAGCGTCGGCTCGACCTTCTCCTCGAAGAGGAAGGCGAGGCATTCGCCCCAGGTCCAGTCCTTCTCCACCTCGAAGCCGGCCGCCTTTGCGGCGGTGCGGGCCTCCTCGTCGGTCTTGATGGCGAGGAAGTCGATGCCGGTGGCTTCCTTGACCGCGTCGGGCATCGGCACGCGCTTGAACGGACCCTTGAAGGAGAGTTCCTTGTCGCCATAGGCGAACTCGGTCGAGCCGTGGATCGCCGTCGCCAGCTCGGCGAAGAGGCGTTCCACGAGGTCCATGACGTCCTCGTAGTCGGCATAGGCCCAGTAGCATTCCATCATGGTGAATTCGGGATTGTGCCGGGTCGACAC